>JACQDD010000016.1 GCA_016201265.1 Terriglobales bacterium
CAGCATCTAAGGCAACTGGAACGGAGACGACACAGGTAAGCAGCAAATCACGGTCCAACGGACCGACAACAGGAGAAGTACAGTGCCCAAGAACTTCAATTCTCTCCGCGCCAGGATGTCTCCCGCAGCTCAACAACGTTCCCGTCTTCTGGCGGCCAAATATCGCTCGGGGATGGCTCTGGACGAACTCCGGCAGGCCCGCGCGATGACGCAAGTGCATCTGGCCAAGATTCTCGGCGTCAACCAGGCGGCCGTATCCAAGCTGGAGCGCCGCACGGATATGTACGTCACTACGCTTCAGGATTTCGTCAAAGCCATGGGTGGAGAACTCAAAATCACCGCCAAGTTCCCGGAAGGAACCGTCGAGATCAGCCAGTTTGAGGACGTAAAGAAAGCAGCGGCAGGCAAAGACTGAATCGTGGCTCGGGGGGGGCTGCGTGGAATCCCACCCTTCAAAAAACGAAGGGTGGGGCACACCGAGTTACCTGGGCCACCCGCCAGAGGACTCGTGCTCCCGTCTTAATCTGACCGGTGGCATGGTACCATTCCCTGCGAAAAGGGAGGCGTTAATGCCGGTTGGCGAGAAATGCCCGCACTGCGGGAAGCAAACATTCCACGATCAAGGGAGCCATCGCAGTTGCTCGTGTGGCTGCATAGGCTGGTCATGGCAGCATCCGGTGAAGAACGTCGGAAAGGGGAAGGGAAACAAATGTCAGAATTGCGGCAACCAAACCCTTCATGTAATTGCTGAACTTGCGAGCCAAGGCGGGGGCGAGTATCAGGTACGACGCTGCGGAATGTGCAACTTTACTTGCATAGAACCAGCCGTTGCGTCTGGTGGGCACGCCTGAAATGAAAGACCAAAGGCTCGAAATCAAAGACATCGTTAAACATATCGACGACGCCACGCTCGGTAAGCTCGACGTGCCCGAGTTTCAGAGAAAGTTCGTTTGGACGCCGGAGAAGACTAAGAAGTTCGTGGACTCTCTTTGGCGGGGCTATCCCGTGGGTGCGTTTTTGCTCTGGGAATCCACTTATGATTCCCCAAAGACGGCTCTCGGGGTCCAAGCTCAGAAGCAGTGGATAGTTGATGGGCAACAACGCATCACTTCGCTCGCTCTTCTTTTCGGCAAGAAACCTTACTGGTGGGGAGACACCACCGAATGGAACAGGAGCCTCAAGAAGTTCGATGTGTTGGTCAACGTGAGCCTTCCCAGCAATGCCCTTGAATTCGGGCTTCCGAATCCAGTGCGGAAGAACTCACCCGAGTGGGTTTCGGTCAGAAGCATCCTTGCGTCGCCCAGCCTGACCGAGCTTGCCGAACAACTTTCCAAGCGAGATGGGTGTCCTAGTTTTGTGGCAGTCCACGAGACGTTGCAGTCGGTCAGAAAAATTGAGAGCTTTCCGATCTTTGAAATAATAATCGACCACGACTTGGAAGATGTCGCCGAAATCTTCAGCAGATTGAACACTGCGGGAACCAAGATCAAGGAAAGCGATGTAATCATTGCCCTCGTAGCGGCAAAGCAAGCAGGGTGGGTTCGAGAAGAATTCGATCAGTTCCTTAAGGACTTGGACGAAAAAGGGTTTGAGCTTGACCCAAGCGTGCTCATCAGAACGTTGGCTGTCATAGGCAAGGGAGCCGCAAAGCTGAAGGAAATATCCTCTGACTTTTGGGATTCGTCCAGAGAGTTCGACAAAGCTTGGCGAAGCGTGAAGGAGTCGATTACGTTCGTACACAGGAATCTCGTCAGTCACGGGGTTCTCTCATCCGATTTGCTTCCCGCCCACAACGCCCTCATTCCCCTGTTTTTTCTCCATGCACATTTCAAGCGTGAGTTCAACTTCGACCGGGGGTTCCGTTGGTTCTTGTTGGCGATTGGAGACGGGCGGTACAGCGGATCGGCAGCCACCACCCTCCGCTTCGACATTAAACTTGTCGAGTCTTCCAAGTCATTCGATGAGGCCGTGGTTACACTCGAAAAGCAGTTGCGGATTGAAGCCGAGTTCAAGCCCGAGGATTTTCAGAGGGACTACCGAGAGGATTTCTACCGTCTGATGCTGTACCTGTGTGCTTTTCAACGTGAGGCAAAAGATTGGATGTATCAGGAGATCAGAGTCGGTTTTGACCGTGCCGACAATCAACTGAACGAGGGGTTCAAACCTGAGTGGCACCACTTCTTCCCTAAGAAGGTGCTACGTAAAGCTGATGCGGACGACACGAAGATCAATTCTCTCGCCAACATTGTTGTATTGAACGAGAAGGCGAACCGCTCATTTTCTTCCAAGGAACCGCAACAATATCTGAAAGAGTTTAAGGTTAACGTCGAACGCCTGAAAGAGCAATTTGTCCCCACACAGTCAGGTCTGTGGGAGGTTGCGAAATACGAAGAAGTCTTGGATGCAAGGTCAAAGTTGCTTGCACAAGCCGCAACTGACCTCTTGAAGGAACTGGCCGATAAAGGTCGTGACGGCGGAAAGTCCTAGTACGCCATCGACCTCCGCACGGCGGCCATGACGTCCGCAGCCTTGGGCAGACGGGACGTTTTCTGACTTTTCTTGAACGGCGGGGCGGAATCGCGTAAATGCTAGAAGAGCTTCTCCAAGTCGCGGGCGCCGTGGACGACGCGTATTTCACTCCCGTGGATCCTGTAGAAGAGAAGATGCTTGGGAAATCCTGCAATCGTCGCCCGCCTCACATGGCGAAGTTCTGCGGGCCGGAATGTGCACTTGGTTCCGGCAGCGGGATTCTTAACAACCCGCAGCACGGCGGACGTAACTGCCTTCTCCCATCGCTGGGCTAACGCCTGGCCGGACTGCGCCAGGTACCAATCAGTTTGTTCCAAGACGTCGGCAACCGCCGCATCGGCGAGGACAAGCTGAGAACTGGGTTTCATAAATTGGTTTTGAGGAGGGCACGGCTTCAGCCGTGCCGCTAAGAGCCGCTCGGAATGCGGGCTTTAGCCCCCGAGGGTCGCTTCAGTCAGACCCAAAAAATATTTGTGAAGCCAGTTCGAGCCTTTTTCACCGCCGGCGTGCCCGCTCCCGGAGCGCGGCAATCAGACCTTTCCTGCGAATCTCGGCTACGGGGAGTTCAATCCTCGGGCCCTTGGCAGCGGCCACCAGTTCCTGCTCGAGATTGCCCAGGCGACGCTCCTTGTCCTGGCGAATCAGTTCGCGGACATACTCGCTGGGGGTGCTCCAATCGCCGGAAGCTACCTGTCCTTCCACGTAGTTCTTGAGAGCCTCGGGGAGGGAGATGTTCAATGAGGTCATGGCCATGCCATCATAATATGACAGTTTATGACGGCCAATCAACGAAAATGGCCCCCGTCACCCCCAACACAAAAGCCGCCCCCGGGTACCAAGTAGTTCATGGGTGAACGTAGCGCTGCGGTCCCGGCGGATAGCTAGTACGCCATCAACCGCCGCACCGCGGCCATGACGTCCGCGGCCTGGGGCAGGAACGCCTCCTCCAGCGGCGGGCTGTAGGGGACGGGGCAATCGGGCGCGGTCACGCGCAGCACGGGCGCATCCAGGTAATCGAAAGCGTCGGAGGCCATCTGGGCGGCTAATTCACCGGCGAAGCCTGCCGTGCGCGTATCTTCGTGCAGCAAAATCACGCGGTTGGTCTTGCGGACGCTCGCCAACACGGCTTCGCTGTCCAGCGGCACCAGGCTGCGCAAGTCAACGACTTCCACATCCACGCCGTCGCCTTCTTGGGCCAGCTTCTCCGCCGCTTCCAGCGCGGTGTACACCATCGCTCCATAAGTGATGATGGAAATGTCTTTGCCCGTACGCGCCGTCCGCGCCTGGCCCAGGGGCACAACGTAGTCCTCTGCCGGCACATCTTCCTTGATCCTGCGATACAGCAGTTTGTGCTCAAAGTAGAGCACGGGATCGGGGTCACGAATGGCGGCTTTGATCAGCCCCTTGGCGTCGTAGGCCGTCGCGGGCACGACGACCTTCAGTCCGGGCGTATGGACGAAAGCGATCTCCGGGTTGTTGGAGTGGAAGGGGCCGCCGTGGACACCGCCTCCCGAAGGTCCGCGGATGACGATGGGCACGCCCGCGCCCCAGCGGTAGCGGGCTTTGGCGGCGTAGTTGACGATCAAGTCGTAGCAGGTGGAGATGAAATCGGCGAACTGCATTTCCACGATTGGCCGCAAACCCATCATCGCGGCGCCAATCGCTGCGCCGACGAAGGCATTCTCCGCGAGCGGGGTGTCCACGATCCGGTTGGGACCAAAGTGTTCCTGCATGCCCGTCGAGAGCTTGAAGGCGCCACCGTACGCCCCGATGTCTTCCCCCAGCATGAAGACACGGTCGTCGCGCTCCATCTCTTCCCAGATTCCCTGGCGGATTGCCTCGATGTAGGTCAGCATTGGCATTCGCTGTCTCCCGCTGCCTCCGTGTTCCTCTGTGTCCCCCGTGGTTAATGATCTTTTTCCGCTAACGCGTAAACGCCCTCCAGCAACTCGCCCGGATCCGGATACGGAGACTGCTCGGCGCGGGTCACGGCCGCTTCTACTTCCGTTTGCACTTTTGCGTACAGGCCGTCAATGTCGCGACGAGAAAGCAGCTTATGCTCCAGCAGGTACTTCTCGAAGCGCAGAATCGGATCTTTCTTCTTCCACTTTTCCAACAGTTCCTTTGGTACGTATTCGGCGCCGTCGTGGGCGGAGTGGCCGGTCATGCGGAAGGTTTCGCACTCCAGCAAGGTGGGGCCCTCTCCCTTGCGCGCCCGGGCGATGGCTTTCCGCGTGGCGTCATGCACGGCGACGACATCGTTGCCGTCCACGCGTTGGCAGGGGATCCCGTAGCCCTGGGCTCGGTCGGTGATGTGTTCCACCGCCATCTGGCGGCTGACCGGTGTCGAGTAGGCGTACTGGTTGTTATTGCAGAGATAGACGATGGGCAACTTGAAAACCGCCCCAAAGTTCAGAGCCTCGTGCCACTCGCCTCGGCTGGTGGCCCCGTCGCCGAAGTAGCAGAGCACCACGTTCGGCTGCTTGCGGTACTGGAAGGAAAAAGCAACCCCGTTGGCCACCGGCACGATGGCGGCCATCGAGCTGATATAAGAAATGATGCCCAGCGGGAGTGCGCCCATGTGGGTGTTGCCGTCGCGCCCGCGAGTCGGACCGTCTTTTCGTCCCAGGTAGTGGGCCAGCACTACCCAGGGAGGCATGCCGCGAATGAGGAAGGCGGCCAGGTCACGATGGCACGGGCAGACGACATCCTCCGGGCCGGTCAGGATGGCGCTGCCTGCTGAAATCGCCTCCTGCCCCCGCCCGAAGAATACCCCGCCGACGATCTTGCCCTGGCGGTAAAGGTTCTCGATGCGGTGTTCCAGTTCCCGCATCAGCTTCATGTGATAGAGAAGTTGACTGCCCAGTTCGCGAGTTACCGTGGCCATGAGGTTTCCGTGGGACGCCGGACTGCACCGCTAGCGCCGCCCGAGCCTATGTGGGAATTTGTGACGTAATTCCTTGACAGGCCGGGCTTGGCGTCTACATGATACAGCCGCACTGGTTTGTTCCCAGAGCCCGCTCTAGGAGGGCCGTCATGTCTTTCCGCTGTGCGCTTTTGCTGTCTGCAACGATGGTATTGTCCGCCCTTGCCGCGCTTGCCCAGAAGAAAGAGATCAAACAGGTACCGGCGCCCTACACGCCGCCCACTTCCGGCAAAGAGATGTACGTCGCCTACTGCGCTTCCTGCCACGGCAAGGAAGGCAAAGGCGACGGTCCGGCTGCTTCCGCGCTCAAGGCTCCCGCGACCGACCTGACAACTCTGGCCAAGCAGAACAACGGGAAGTTTCCGATCCTGCACGTTTCCGCAGTCATCAGCGGAGAGCATATGACAACCGTGCACGGCTCGCGAGAGATGCCGGTATGGGGCAACGTGTTCCTCGCCATGCACGGTCACGACTCCCGCTGGGTGCAGATGCGCGTCAGCAACTTGACACATTACATCGAAAGTCTGCAGGTCAAATAGCGGGAAGAACGTTTGGCCATCGAGTCACGGCTTGCCGCTACGGGGTTTTCTCCCAACCCCAGTCGCGGTACTGCTTGCGCAACGCGGACTTGAGCAGCTTTCCCGTGGAAGTGTGCGGCAGTTGCTCGACGAAGACAAAAGCATCGGGCAACTGCCAGTTGGCGAACTTGGACGCCAGGAAGGCTCGCAGACTGTCCGGGTTGAGTTGCGCTCCTTCCCGCGGAACCACTACGGCCAGCGGGCGCTCCTGCCATTTGGGGTGGGAAACTGCGATGACCGCAGCCTCCCGCACATCGGGATGGGCCACGATCGCGTTCTCCAGGTCCACGGAGCTGATCCATTCGCCGCCGGACTTGATCAGGTCCTTGGTGCGATCCACGATCTTCACGTAGCCTTCCGGGTCAATATTGGCGACGTCCCCAGTGCGGAGCCAGCCGTCCGCCGTCCAGCGCTCGCTCTCCTGCGGCATGTTGTGATAGCTGCCCGCCACCCACGGCCCTTTCACCTGCAGTTCGCCCGCGGTCGTGCCGTCCCAGGGGGCACGATCGTCGCCCGCCATGGTGCGTATTTCCATGAAGGGCGAGGGCCGGCCTTGTCGCGCCCGTACTTCGTAGCGCCGGTCTTCTGGCCAATCTTTCATGTAGGATTTCAGCGTGCTGGCAGTAACGATCGGCGTCGTTTCCGTCATGCCCCAGGCATGAGTCAGAGCAATCCCCTGGCAATCGAGGCCTTTGAACAGATTTTCGGGAGCGGCGGACCCTCCCACCATGCCACGCATGCCGGAAGCCAGCTTCCAGCGCCCCGGCTGACTTTCCAGCGCCTGCAAGATTCCCAGCCAAACCGTGGGCACAGCGGAGGCGAACGTTACCTGCTCGGATTCAAACAAATCGAGCACGCTTTCCGGATCCAGATAGCGTCCCGGGAACACCAGCTTCGCTCCGGTCATGACTGCCGTGAGAGGTACCCCGTGCGCATTCACGTGAAACATCGGAGCCAATGCCATGAGCACATCATGCTGGGAAATGCGGAAGGCATCCGGCAGGGCAAAGGCCATCGCGTGCAGGACCAACGCGCGGTGGGAATACACCACTCCCTTGGGCGTGCCCGTCGTCCCCGACGTATAGCACATGCCTGCCGCCTCGTTTTCGTCCAAGTCCGGATACTGGAAGTCCCCGCTCGCCCCGCCGATGAATTGCTCGTAGTCCTCGCACCCTGGGGGCACCGGCGCCCCGCTCAGCCGCACTACCAGGACGCGCTCCAGCTTTACCTGGCTGGCAAAACTCTCATAAAGCGGCAGCAGAACGTCGTCCACGATCAGGACGCGGTCTTGCGCGTGGTTCACGATGTAAGCCAGTTCCTGTGGGGCCAGGCGAAGGTTCAACGTGTGGAGAACACCCCCGGCGGCCGGGACGCCCAGATAGGCTTCCAGATGAACGTGCTGGTTCCACATCAGGGTGGCGACGCGGTCGCCGCGCTCGACGCCGGCTTTCTGCAACATCTCGGCCAGGGCTCGGGCCCGCCGGTAGGATTCGCCGTAGCTGGTGCGATGCACCGATTTCCCCGGAATCCGGGCCACGACTTCGATAGAGGGGAATAGCCGGCCCACCCGCTCCAGCAGGCTGCTCAGGGTGAGAGGATACCGCATCATCGTTCCCAGCATGGACGATTCTCCGGTTGCCGCACGATGCTAGCACAAGCCGCCGGACGGGCAAACCGGGCGGGATGCAAGACTGCGGGGGTTGGGTTCTGTCACTGCGCGCGCAAGGGCCGAGGGACTTCCTCTCTTAATTGACATCACTTGCGCACGAGTTCCACGCGCCGATTTTTCGCTCGACCTTCCTCAGTACGGTTATCCGCCACGGGCCGATTCTGCCCGAAAGCTCTACCAGAACTCCCAGCAACGAAACCATCATCTCGAACCTTGGATCCACCAGTACAACTGGCACCGCCCTCATGCTAGCCTTGATCAGAAACCGCCTATCAGCCGATCAGGACTCGATGTTAACAACCTCTTGAGACACAACACTGGGCTTTGGGCCTTAGGCTCCCGCCTACTCGCCACTCGCTTCCCGCTACTCGCTACTCGGTACTCGCCACTCATACAGCACGGCGTCTTCAATCGGCTCTCTGTAGTATCCACGCCGCCGTCCTGACTCGCGGAATCCGTGCTTCTCGTACAGGCAGCGGGCAGGTTGGTTCGACTCGCGCACTTCCAGCCAAACTGCGCTGCCGCCCTGGCTGCGCGCCTGCCGAAGGAGCTCGCGCAGAAGCGTATCCCCAGTTCCCTGGCGGCGGACCTGCATCGCCACCACCACGTTCTCGATCTCCCATTCGTCGGCGAGCATCTTGGCACAGATGAACCCGGAGACGTTGCTGCCCTCGTCCGCCACCAGAACTAACCCCGATTCCACCAGGCGCGCGTACTGCTCTACCGTCCAGTGGGCGGCGCTTGCCGCCTGCCGCTCGATGGCGAGGATCGCAGGCACGTCGTCCAGCGTAGCGGAGCGGATGGTCACCGGCATCGGAACCTCAAGGTTTTGGTCTGGAGAAGATTTCAGCGTCCGAACGGCGGATGTAATTGGCTTCTAGTTCTTCGGGACGCAGCGTCTCGCCCCGCTGGATGCGCTCCCAACCAAGGCGCGCGATCACCTCGCTGCGCGGATGGTCCACCGGTTCGACCCGGAGTCCAGCGGCGCGAACCGCCTCAGCAACATTTGCATCGGGGGTGACGACAACCCGGTCCCTGGACTCGGCAAGAAGCTCTTCCCTCGTCAGCAGGCGTTCGCTGTTCATGCGGCTGGGCGGTCCGAGTTCGTAGTCGCCGACATACACTTCGCCCCGGCCTGCATCGAGAACAGAGAAAACGCGACCCTGGCCCGTCCGACTCCGTGCAACCGCTTCCAGCAAGGAAACCGCTGCGATCGGCTTGTGCAGAATCTCCGCCAGCGCTTTGACGGCAGCCAACCCGACCCGCAGCCCCGTGAACGAGCCAGGCCCGCACAAGCTGCGCGGAGAAAGTTCCTCCGGCGAGAGGAACTACTTCCAGCACTTCGATCTCGCTCTGCCCCGGCGTCAGGCGGGCCAGCGCCAGGCTGCCGTTCTTCCCGGAGGTGTCAATGGCGAGAATGATCATGAAGTCCGGCGATGGCTAGTGCCCTTCCACCAACTCCAGCAGCACGCCACCCGTGCTCTGCGGATGTACGAAGACATACCGATGTCCACCGGCGCCGGTTTTGATGTCCTCGGAAACCAGGCGTACGCCTTCGCTCTTCAGTTTCGCGACCGCGGCCCCGAGATCCGGAACCCGCAGGCAGACATGATGGAGCCCTTCGCCGCGCTTCGCGATGAACTTGGCAATGGTCGAATCTTCCGACGTGGCTTCGAGCAGTTCCAGATGGCTCTCGCCGACCGGCACCATGACCAGCCGCACCTTTTCCTGCTCGACAGTCTCCTCGGAGGACACCTGCAGTCCCAGTTTCTCGTAAATCGACTTCGCCGCCGCCAGCGACTTCACCGCAATCCCAAGATGATCAATGCTGAATTCCATGACGCCTTTCAACGATGCTGCGGACTTTCCGGCCTGCGCCTAGCGTGGACGGGCGAGGGCGCCCGTCTCTCCATCGAATCTACGAGCGGTTGATGCCGCGCACAATCTCTTCCACCAATGTATACGGATCGCGCTTATGCTCGGCAATCTCGGCGGCGTACCGTTGCACGCTGCCGCCATCCACCTGCGCCTGCACTTTCTCCAGCATGGCATCGCGCAGCATCTCGATCAGCCGCTCCTGCCAGTTCTCGACGTTCTTCTTGAAGGCCAGGTTCTCTTTCTTCAAATACGACTCGTAGTCCGCGATCGCGGCCGCCAACTCTTTCGTTCCCACGCCCTCGCTGGCCACGGTCTTCACGATCGGCGGCGTCCAACCGTCTTTTCGCGTGTCGAGCGACTGCATGGCCCGAATTTCGCGTTCCACCCGCTCGGCGCCCTCGCGATCGCTCTTGTTGATGACGAAGATGTCGGCAATTTCCATGATGCCGGCCTTGATGGTCTGCACATCGTCGCCCATGCCCGGCACGAGAATGACGACGGTGACATCCGCCAGCCGCACGATGTCCACTTCGTCCTGCCCCACGCCAACGGTTTCGATCAGGATGCGGTCGCGACCGGAGGCGTCGAGCACCGTGGCCACATCCGCCGTGGTCCGCGCCAGCCCGCCCAGCGATCCGCGCGTAGCCATGCTGCGGATGTAAATGCCCGGATCGTTGTAGTGGTCCTGCATGCGAATGCGGTCGCCGAGAATCGCTCCCCCCGTGTAGGGACTCGTCGGATCCACGGCGATGATCCCAACCGTCTGGTTGTCCTTGCGATAGTGCTTGGCGAGCTGATTAACGAGCGTGCTCTTTCCGGCTCCGGGCGCGCCGGTCAGTCCCAGGATGCGCGCCTTGCCGGTGTGCGGGAAGAGCGCCTTCAGCAGCTCGGACCAGCCCGGCTGCCGGTTCTCGACGTCAGAAATGGCGCGGGCCAGCGCGCGCGTGTCGCCGGCGCGGACCTGCTCAATCCAAGTCTGGATGTCGTGATTCAAACTGCAAGTGTAAAGCAGGTTTCGGCAAAGTGGTAACGAGTTGTCTCATGCAGGGCGAGCCCTTGAACACTACGGTACAATCTCCGGTCGGAGGTTAAGGCTTGTCGACCGAGATCCTAGCCGTCCCGGATGGGCTGGAAGAGCTCAAACACGAAATGCCCTCTATTGTAAGGCTTATCGTCCGAACAGCACGCTGGGTTCACCCCGATTCATTCCGCGCCCTTCCGGTCTGGTATCCAGAGACAGCGCGAAGGCAGTCTGTGTATGACTCCCGTTGGCAAAGGGTTTACAAGAACAAGAATAGGATCACGGGAGCCGTTGCAGAGAAGTTCGAACCGAACATAAGGGCGAAGAAAGCGTTCTTAGCCGCACTCGGTGCGAGACCAACGAAGAATTGGACTGTCTGCCATATTTGGGGTGTCGACGATCCGCGGTTCCAGAGTAACAACCGCGTGGTCTGCGATCCGAAGTTCTACTCCTGTGTGGCTAATATGGTTTGGCTGCCAAGTCCCCTAAAAGGATTCACGGACGTCGTACCCGAGATCAAGAGCATGCTGCGAACCTGCTCGTTTTATCTCTACGATTGGATTTGCGAACACGACGACGTAAAGGTTCAGGCGGCAGCAATACGGAGCGGACAACTACCGGAGGGCTATCCAGAAGCCTGGCCCGCGCCGGGCCGAATCTTTCCTCCTCCTGGAACCGCGAACTTCACCGCTCGAATTGTTTCCGCCATAGAAAGGCGCAAGGGCGAGCTGCGCCGTATGTTGGCAGATAGATCGCTCACCAAGTTTCCCCGCGAACAGGTGGAGGGCGTCCTCAAATTCTGGAATATCCGGCTTTGAATAAAGCTGGGTCAGTCCTTCCGCAACCGGCCGCGCAACCAACCCCTAATTAGCTTTTGACCTCAGCCCCCGAACCCCTTACGATAAATGGGAGGGAACTAGGGCCAACATGGATATGATCCCACTCAAGCCGGAGCGTAAGGCGCAACTGGAAGAGTACGCCAAACGGCGCGGCCAAGACCCTGCCGCGGCCCTCGACGATGCCCTGGCGACCTACCTGGAGTGGGAGCGCCAAGACTTCGCAGAAGCTGTCGATGGCATCCGTCACGGCTACGAGGATGTAAGAGCCGGGCGTACCAGACCCGCCACCGAGTTTCTCGCCGATCTGCGCCGCAAGCATGACCTTCCGCGTTGAAACACACCCACCCCTGTCATGCTGAGCGAAATGATCTGCTTCGCTTGCGAAGCAGATCATGGAGTCGAAGCACCCCTACATTACCTGCGCTCCACGAACTGCTGACAGGCGTTTTGGCCAGAACTCGAGAACGAGTAACTCACTCGTTTTCGAGAGAATTCCCTGACGCGCGTGGCATGCACGCGAAGGAGTAGGGATCCTTCGACTCCGCAGGCCGATTCGCTTCGCGAATCAGCCTGCTGCGCTCAGGATGACATTGGCTTGGTACAGATGAGATATTCAGTCCTTCAGCAACTGCCGCGCAATCACCAGCCGTTGGATTTCGCTCGTGCCCTCGCCGATGGTGCACAACTTCACGTCGCGGTAGAACTTCTCGGCCGGATAATCCTTGATGAAGCCATATCCGCCGTGAATCTGCACTCCTTCGTTGGCGCACCTCACAGCTACCTCGGCGGCGTAGAGCTTGGCCATCGAGGATTCAAGCGTGGTCTTTAGGCCCGCGTCTTTCATGGAGGCGGACCGCATCGTCAGCAGGCGCGCGGCTTCGATTTCCGTGGCCATGTCGGCCAGCTTCCACTGAATCGCC
>JACQDD010000285.1 GCA_016201265.1 Terriglobales bacterium
GAACATCTTGCGGAGTCGAAGGACCCCTACCGCGTTTCGTTCTCTCTGGGACGCTCCAAGGCATTCTCACCCAGAACATGCGGGGCGGTTCAAGCTCGTAGCTCGCAGCTCGTAGCTCACAATGATCAAAGCCCCTCGAGGAACCCGCGACCTTCTCCCGCCCGATACGGCGCTGTGGAACTTTGTCGAAGCCGCCGTCCGCGACGTCTTCCGCGCCTACAACTTCCACGAAATCCGTACCCCCATTTTCGAAAGCACCGAACTGTTCGCCCGCGGCGTCGGCGAAGAAACCGATATCGTCGCGAAAGAAATGTTTACCTGGGAAGATCGCGGGCGGCAGACAGAATTGATCGCACCGATTCGCGGGCTATCAGCACCGCCTCGGATCTCGACTGTAGAGGGCCTTCAGCCCTCATCAGAGATTTCCCAGATCGGGGAGGGAAAAGGTCAATCCCTCACCCTCCGCCCCGAAAACACCGCCGGCGTGGTTCGCGCCTACATCGAGCACAAACTCTGGGACCGCGGCCTGAACAAGCTTTTCTACATCGGCCCGCAATTCCGCCGCGAGCGCCCGCAAAAAGGCCGCTACCGCCAGTTCTACCAAATCGGCGCCGAAGTAATCGGCCCCGCCACCGCCGGCAGCGAATCGCCTGCCCGCGACGCCGAAATCCTGGAACTCCTCGCCACACTGCTCGATCGCGTCGGCATCAGCAACTGGACGCTCGAACTGAATTCCGTCGGCTGCCCCGCCGACCGCGCGGAGTTTAACGAAGCCCTTCGCAAAGCCCTCGATCCGGTCGCTGCCAAGATGTGCGCCGACTGCCAGCGTCGTGTGGTCACCAATCCCCTGCGTGTCTTCGACTGCAAAGTGCCCGAAGATCAGCCGATCATCGAAAAACTCCCCCGCATTTCACAGTTCCTCGACGAACCCTGCCGCGTCCACTTCGAGCAGGTGCAAGCCATCCTGAAATCCGTCGAAGTTCCCTTCGTCCTCAATGACCGTCTCGTCCGAGGATTGGACTACTATCAAAAAACTACCTTTGAGTTCACGCACGGGGCGCTGGGGGCGCAGAACGCAATCCTCGGGGGCGGGCGTTACGACGGGCTGTCGGAAGCGCTGGGCGGGCCGGCAGCGCCGGGGATCGGCTTTGCAATCGGCGAGGACCGGCTGGTGATGTCGCTGGCGGAGTCGGCGGAATCCGTCGTGCGCAAGCCGGATGTTTACATCGCGCCGCTCGGCACCGGCATGAATCGCGAAGCGGCGCGCCTCGCCCGCGAACTGCGCCGCCACGACCTGGTCGTTGATCTCGGCGACGAGTCGTTCCGTCTGAAAAAATCTTTCGAGGCCGCGGACAGGCTGGGCGCGCGCTACATCCTGATCGTCGGCGAGAACGAAGTAAAGGCCGGCGCCTTCGCGCTGAAGAAACTGGCATCGGGCGAGCAGGTCACTGTCCCTCGCGGTGAGCTGGCCCAGCGAATTTCGCGGGCTACGTAGTTCCCAAATTCCTTCGTGTCCCCTTCGTGTCCTTTGTGGTTTAATGCAAAAAAGCGAGAACCACGAAGGACACATAGGAAACACGAAGGATAATCATTCGCTCAGGAGGCAATGATGCGAAGCATCCCCTTGCTGTGGGCAGTAATGATCAGTGTCAGCCTGGCCTTGGCTCAAACGCCGCAGGCCAAACCGCTCTCTCCCTTCGAGCAGGAACTCGTCAACAACCAGAACCAGTTCATGCAAGCGCTAGCGGAAAAGAATGTCGCCTACGTGAACCAGTCCGTCGCCGACGACTTCCAGGGCATCGCCACCAACGGCGACTTCTATGACAAGGAAGAACTGCTCGGCGCTGCCCACGAAGGCATGCCCAAGGACCTGCGCGTCTACGAGGTGCGCGTCGTGCGGCTGGATGACGGCTGCGCCGTCGTCGCCTACAACCTGATCGTCCCAGGAGCCCGCCTTCGTTACCGCCACATGAGCGACACCTGGACCAAAGATGCCGGCAAGTGGAAGCTCAAATTCCAGCAAGTCACTCCCAACCTCTGGAGCGCGACGGATTTTGATTGAAAGGAGTCAGTAGTCAGGAGTCAGGAGTCAGGGCCTAGGCACCCCTGTTTTTGCTGACTCCTGACTACTGACTCCTGACTCCTGCCTCTCGCCATTTATAATCTCCAATTCAGCTCTCTATTCCGACCAGACAAGGCGAACCCGTGCTCGACTTTTTAGGCGACCTCAGGCGAACTCACATGTGCGGGGCTCTCCGCCCCTCCGACGCAGGCAAGAAAGCCGTCCTCATGGGATGGGTCAACCGCCGCCGCGATCTCGGCAACATCATCTTTATTGATCTGCGCGACCGCACCGGCGTCACCCAGATCGTCGTCAACATCGAGCTCAACGCGGCCATCCACGAAAAAGCCGAGCAGCTGCGCAACGAGTACGTCGTCGCCGTGATCGGCACAGTCAAGAAGCGCGACGCCGACACCATCAACAAAAATATCCCCACCGGCGAGGTCGAACTCGTTGCCGAAGAGCTGCGTATTCTGAACGTGTCGAAGCCACTTCCCTTCCTGCCGAGCGACACCGTGCTCGCCAACGAAGAGATGCGGCTCAAATACCGCTATCTCGATCTGCGCCGCGACGCCATGCAGTTCAACATCGAACTGCGCCACAAAGTTGCCCTCGCGATTCGCGACTACCTGTCGTCGGCGGGCTTCTTCGAAATCGAAACCCCCTTCATGACCCGCTCCACGCCCGAAGGCGCGCGCGACTACCTCGTCCCCAGCCGCGTGCAGCCCGGGACGTTCTACGCGCTGCCGCAATCGCCCCAACTGTTCAAGCAGATCCTGATGATCTCGGGCTTCGACAAGTATTTCCAGATCGTGCGCTGCTTCCGCGACGAAGATCTGCGCGCCGACCGTCAGCCCGAATTCACCCAGATCGATCTTGAAATGTCGTACCCGCAGCCCGAGCGCGTCTGGGAAGTGGTGGAAGGCTTTCTGACCGCCGCCTTCAAAGCCGCCGGCCACGAAATCAAAACGCCCTTCCCGCGCATGGACTACGACGACGCCATCCGCCAGTACGGCGTTGACAAGCCCGACCTGCGCCTGCCCGCCTTCACCGAAGTGCGCGACTGCTTCGCGCCCGCCGATCTTGAACAGCTGGCAATCAACAAAGACCTGCCGGTGATTGCGATTCGCACTCCGAAAGTTGGCGAGTTGTCGAGAAAAGAGCGCGACGATATCAAGCCGCTCTTCGTCTCCAAGGGCGGAGCGCGCGTCTTCGAAGACTTCAAGCGTATCGAGAACAAGTTTCCGGAAGCGGGCGCGAAAGTTCGCCAGAAAGCCGGCGCCGCCGCGGACGATCTGCTCGTGCTGGTGGTCGGCTCGGCGCAATCCGGACGCGACGACCATCCCGCCGGCAAGCGCAAAGTCACGCCTGCGGAGCTGGCGATCTACGCCTCGGCCGGCATCTTACGCGTGGCGCTTGCGCAGAAGTACGCCGACCGCCACGGTATTTTCAAGAAGAGCGGCGACCCGGAAAAAGACTTCTGTTTCCTCTGGGTAACGAACTTCCCCATGTTCGAATATGACGAGAACGAGCGCCGCTGGGTGGCCGCGCACCATCCCTTCACCTCGCCGCACGATGAAGACATGGACAAGCTCGAAACCGACCCAGCCATGGTGCGCGCGCTGGCCTACGACGTGGTACTGAACGGGACGGAGCTGGGCTCGGGCTCGATCCGTATTCACCGCCAGGACATCCAGCGCCAAGTCTTCAAAGCCCTGGCCATGACCGAAGAAGAAGCGCGCTCGCGCTTCGGCTTCTTTCTGGAAGCGCTCGAGTACGGCACCCCTCCACACGGCGGCATCGCGCTCGGCCTCGACCGCATCGTGATGATTCTCGCCGGCGCCGACAGCCTCCGCGAAGTGATTCCCTTCCCCAAAACCGCCGCCGCCAAAGACCTGATGTGCGAGGCCCCGACGCCGGTGGCCGCGGGGCAGCTGAGGGAGTTGGGGATTGGGGTGGTGGCGAAGAAGTAGGCGCGAGCGAATCCCACTCATCGCAAAGTGCGCGATGAGTTGATTGGATAAGAGCGAAGGCTCGATTCAGATCGGGTAGTCTTTGGTTGAGGACCAAGGCTTCTCGGAAAGGAAGGAGCCTTCGCATGATGATTATAGGATGTGATTTCCATCCCAGCTGGCAGCAGGTGTCGTGGCTGGACACGGAGACTGGGGAAACCGGGGAACAGAAGCTGGTGCACGCTTCGGGTGACGCCAAGAAGTTTTATCAGCAACTGGCGGCGCCGGTGCGGATCGGCATGGAAGCCACGGGCAACAGCCAGTGGTTCATTGAACTGGTCGAGGACCTGGGGCACGAGATCTGGATCGGGGATGCGGCCCAGATCCGGGCCAGTTACGTGCGCCAGCAGAAGACGGACAAACGGGATGCGGCCCATATTCTGAAGCTGGTGGTGGAAGGCCGCTTTCCGCGCCTGTGGACGCCCGACCGGGAGCAGCGCGATCTGCGGCAGTTGGTGCTGCACCGGCACAAACTGGTGAGGATTCGCAGCCGGGTAAAAAACGAACTGCAACACCTTTCTCTGAACAAGGGGATGCAGCGCAAGCACAAGCTGTGGAGCCAGGCGGGACAGAAGTTGCTGCGCGAGCTTCCGCTGAAACCTTGGGCGGCGTGCCGGCGGGAGGACTTACTCGGGCTGCTGGCGACGTTGGACCAGCAGATCGGGAAGTTGGATCAAGCGGTGCGGCTTGCCGCCGACCAGCATCCCCAGGCCAAGCTGCTGATGACGCAGCCGGGAGTCGGTCCGAACACGGCGCTGGCGTTCGTGCTGACCCTCGGCGACGCCAGGCGGTTCCCCCGGGGCAAGCAGGTAGCGAGTTACCTGGGGCTGATTCCGCGCGAATACAGTTCCGGCGGACGGCAGATGCTGGGATCGATCAGCAAACAGGGGAACCGGCTGGTGCGCAGTTTGCTGGTGGAAGCGGCGCAGATCGCGGTGCGTCACGACCCCGGACTTCGCAAGCAGTATTTGCATCGTTGTCATCGGAAGCCAAAAGGGGTGGCCAAGGTGGCGGCGGCGCGCAAGTTGGCGGTACGACTCTACTGGATGCTACGCACGCAGCAGCCGTATCCAGAGATCGTTCGCATCGAGAGCAGCCCGCGGGTGCCCCTGGTCGCTCGCCACGGCGAGTAGACCGTTGAGTTGATTGGGCGCTCTCGCATCCCGTGAGAGGCCGGTGCAAAAGTGGAAAACAAAAAAGCCGTTTTCCACTTTCGCACCGGCCCGGCTACTACGGCGGGATGTTCGCATAGAAGAATCATGGTCGAAGTTCGGGCCGAATCGATGGTTGGTGGGACGATCTCCCACCGCAAAGTGATTCGCGTGAGATTTCCAGAGTCTTGGTCCTCAACCTCTCTGGCAAAGAAAAGCGGTGCCCGGCACTGCTCAGGATATCTTTGTCCTTGACAGCGCCTTCGCTCTTATCGAGGGGCACCC
>JACQDD010000286.1 GCA_016201265.1 Terriglobales bacterium
AAAGACCCCGAAGTGCTCGGAGGGACGCCGGTTTTTCGCGGCACACGCGTTCCTTTCCAGGCGCTTCTCGACTACCTAGAAGGGTGCCAGACCTTGGCCGAGTTCCTGGACGACTTTCCTACGGTGACTCGCGAAGCAGCCGTTGCAGCCCTGGAACAGGCAAAATCTCTGCTCGTTAGCCAATTGGGATGAAGATTCTGCTCGACGACTCTGTTGGCTTCCCTCAAAAGGAAAAGGCTCTCGGCAGCAGCATGAGACTGCAACCGAGAGCCCAAAGCCCGCTCCTACATCTTCTCGGACTTGCCCTTGTACTTCACGTTCCCGTTGTTCTGGTTCTGGCGTTCTACGTCGTCGCTGGTGTAGGTGCGCGCAGCTCTCTTGCCGCTCTTTGCGGCACTCGACGCACCCATCGCGTTCGCCGTGTGCTCGGAGCCGCTGAAATAGCTCCACTCAGCCCGCGCTTCTTCCCGGGGGCCATGTTCTCCGCGCATCGCCCGCATCTGATGTCCCATGGGTTCGGGCCAAAGATGTACGGCTGAGGTGGTCAGAGGCGCGCCGCCTTGATACCACACCGGGACGGTATAAACCGAACTGGTGTTTCCAGAAATCTGCGAAAGCGTCGAGTTGGTGGCTCCGGCGATCAGGCCGGTGGTGGCGTTCGAGGCGCCCACCGGGTTGGGAGAAACCTGTTGCAACGACACCATCGGTGTCGTCACGAGCGGGACAAACGGGCCGCATCCGAAGATGCAAGGGCCGTAAATCCGAGGAGGAACGGGCTGCTGCCCGAAAGCCGCTAACGCGATGAGAACTACCGCGCACAGAACCAAGAAGGGTCGCATACAGCCTCCACAGAGGGTACAGATCATGAGTATCTGTGCAGGTTGCGTGCCAGTTTGGAACCGCTGCCTACTCCCAAGATGTTCGGAGATTTGCGGTACTCTCGGCTAAAGAACTGAGATTCGAGGCAGGTTGGAATTGGATAGGATGCAAGCTCGTGCGCATAACCTGCAAGGATTGCGCATTTTAACTACCGACGTATCGGGCGTAGAGACTGCGCGCGATGGCCGTATCCGTCGTTCCTTTGATGATGGCTCGACCGTCGGGGAACAGGGTCATCTCATAAGGCTCGTGCCAAAACTTCAGCACGAACTCATTATGGCGCACGGCGCCGTGGGGCCGCAGGCGAGTGCTCATCTCTTCGAAGTCCACCGGCCGCTGCCGTTCGTGGATTTGCACCGAATTCCTGCCGCACAGCGTGATATGGGGCCGACCTTCGCCCGCCAGGTGGACGAAGTTCCGCTCGCCACAGGCGCGGCACCCTGTGCGGGGCCGCTCCGCCGCCACCTCGGCGCGCTCGTTGCTCCAGACATCCCAGGAGAGGAGGGTGCGCCGCATCTTACGCCGGTCGCCCACCAGGAATTTCAGCGCCTCGGTGGCGGCGATCGACGCCACCAGATTCACCGCGGAATTCAGGATGCCCGCTGTCTCGCAAGTTTCGACGGCCCCACGCGGGGGATCGGGGAAAACGCAGGCCAGGCAGGCCGTTTCGCCGGGGAGGATATTCAACGTCACAGCGTAGCTCCCGACCGCCGCCGCGTAAATCCAGGCCACGGAATTCTTTACCGCGTAGTCGTTTACCAGATAACGGGTTTCGAAATTATCAGTACCGTCGAGGATCAGGTCGGTGCCGCCCAAGAAATTTTCCGCGTTTGTAGGGGTGAGATCGGCGACGTGCGGCTCGACCGCGATCTGGGAATTGAAGCGCGCGATCTGCCGTACCGCCGCCACTGCCTTGGGCAGCGACTCACGGGCATCGTTTTCATCGAACAGAGATTGCCTTTGCAGATTGCTCGGTTCGACGTAGTCGCGATCGAGAATACGGAGGGTTCCGACACCAGACCGGGCCAGCAACGAGGCCACGGCAGACCCGGTGGCCCCGCATCCGACGATGACCACGCGGGCCAGCGCGAGCCTTTTTTGGCCCTCGGCGCCAATCTCAGGAAACAGCACCTGACGAGAGTAACGATCGTCCAGTTCCAAAGGCATTACCTTTCCGGAGCTTTCCAGCCATTATTATAGGTGCCGGTCGTCAAACTTCTCGGTGCCGAGCAACATGTGACGGATGCCCATTCATCGAATCCAAAAAGGTCTGCCGGCAATCACCTGGAATTCCGGGAGGGAATCTTGCGGCTAAGCGGCGCCGCCTGGGTTCTATTGATGATGGCACTGGCGTCCCCCACTGGATGGGCGACTGGTCCACCGTCTCCAGCGCAACAGGCGACGGAGCCGCCGTCCCAGTTGGGAACAATCGCCCCTTATCTGGGCGTGCCGATCGAGGAGATTGAGTTGCCGGGCGTCCCTGCGGAGGACGCCACGCATCTGCTGGCGGCCACTCCTCTCAAGACCGGGGAACCGCTCACGCGCCAGGGGCTGCATGATGCCATGCAGTCGCTGTTTGCCACCGGCCGCTTCGCCGACATTCAGGCTGAGGCTGACCGCACCACTACGGGTGTCCGGCTGCGTTTTCTTACTATGCCGAATTATTTTGTTGGTCAGATCACGGTAGAAGGCGTTTCCACCAACCCGTCGCCCAACCAACTCGCCACCGCCAGCCGTTTGCAGCTTGGCGAACTCTACTCGCGCGAGAAGCTGGACCGTGCCCTGGCGAGCCTGCAACGGGTGCTCGAAGACAGCGGATTCCATCGCTCGAAGGTGAACGCCTCCGAGCAGCGCGACGCGCAACAGCACCAGGCCAACCTGACATTTCACGTCGAACTGGGGCCGCGCGCTGTGGTCGGCCAGATCGTGCTGCAGGGGGATGTAGCCTACTCCAAAGCGGAGATCGAGGAAATTGCGAAATTTCATTCCGGCGATGGCGTAGCCTCGACCCGGCTCACGCGCGCCCTGCAGCGCCTCCGCTCCAGGTTTCAAAAGCAGGACCGTCTTCTGGCCCAAGTGTCGGCGGCCAGCCGAACCTATCGTCCCGAGAGCAATACCGTGGACTACACCTTCAATGTGGAGCGCGGGCCGGTGGTGGAGATTGCAGCCGAGGGATTCAAGATCAGCCAACGCCAACTGCGCAAGCTGGTGCCCATCTACGAGGAAGGCGCGGTGGACGATGATCTGCTTAACGAAGGCCGCCGCAATATCCAGAATCACCTCCAGACGCTCGGCTACTTCGCCGCCACCGTCAGCGTGAGCCAGCGCAACGTGCAGGACGGTAAAGGCTTGCGCGTGACTTACGCCATCAGTCCGGGCGAGCGCCACAAACTGGCGGCCATTCGGATTTCCGGCAATCAGTTTTTCGAGGATGAGCTGGTCCGGGGCCGCATGCTGAGCCAGACCGCCGGCCGTCTGTTCAGCCACGGACGTTACAGCGAGGCCCTGCTGGAAGAGGACGTGCGCAGCATCCAGGACCTGTACCGGTCTGCCGGTTTCCGGCAGGTGGAGGTTATCAGCAAACTCCTGGAGAACTACCAGGGCGATTCCTCGCAGCTTGGCATCGAGATCACCGTTAAAGAAGGCCCCCAGACTCGTGTCGCCTCGGTAAATATTGAAGGAAACTACACCGTGCCCACCGATCAGTTGATCGAACTGGCGCAGATTTCGACGGCGGAGGGGCAGGGCTTCGATGAATCCAGCCTGGCCGACGATCGGGACAGAATCCTCGGCGTGTACTTCGACAACGGCTTCACGAACGCCACTGTGGAAGTGGCCTATGTGTCGGGGCTTCCGTCACCCGACGAATTCCCGCGTGTCGGTGTGACTTTCACCATCCACGAAGGCGAACAGTTCTTTGTCAATCAGCTGTTTCTCGCCGGGCTGCACTATACCCGTCCCGGAGTGGCGCGGCGCGAATTCCGGGTCAAGCCGGGGGCGCCTCTGAGTCAGCAGGCCATGCTGGAGACCCAGCGCCACCTCTACGACCTGGGCTTGTTCAACGAGGTGGATACGGCCATCCAAAACCCAGAGGGCACCGAGTCCCGCAAGAACGTGCTGGTCACGATGCGTGAGGCCAAGCGGTACACTTTCGACTACGGAATCGGTTTCGAGTTTCAGACCGGACAACCGTCGGTGGGCACCAATCAGCCGCTCGGCCAAACCGGAGCCAGTCCCAGAGTGTCGTTCGGCGTCAGCCGCATCAACTTCGGCGGGCGTCATCAAACGGTGAGCGCGAAGACCAACCTTAGCCGCCTGCAACAACGAGGACTGATCAGTTACGAAGCGCCGAAGCTGCTGAACCGGGACCTGCGCTTTTCCGCCCGGGTGCTTTACGACAACACGGTGGATGTTTCCACGTTCACCTCAGAGCGTCTGGAAGGAACCCTGCAAACCGTGCAGGTGCTGAAAAAGGTAGAGGATCGCGAACTGGACAGCATTGCGTATCGCTTTTCCTACCGGCGGGTGCAGGCCAGCAACATCCAGGTGACGGATAACCTTGTCCCGCTGTTATCGAAACCGACGCGCGTGGGCGAGCCTAGCTTTCTTTACATCCGCAACCGGCGCGACAACGATAAGGAAACCAACCGCGGCAACTACACCACGGTGGAAGGCGGCGTGGCCGCTGGCTATTTCGGCTCTGAGGCAGACTTCAGCCGCCTGCGGATCAGCAATGCGACCTATCATCCGTTTCCCCGGCGCTTTCGGCCGGAGAGGCAGTTCGTTTTCGCACGCTCCACCAGCATTGGTGTGCAAAATCCGTTTGGAAATACGGTCCTGCTCGGGCCGGCCGATCCGGTACCGACCGGTCACAACCTAATCCCACTGCCCGAGCGTTTCTTCAGCGGCGGCGGCAACTCTCATCGCGGTTTCGGATTGAACCAAGCCGGACCGCGCGATCCGTTCACTGGGTTTCCCGTCGGCGGCAGCGCGCTGTTCCTGAACAATCTGGAACTGCGGTTTCCCAATATCACCGTTCCATACCTGCGCGACAACGTCGGCTTCACGTTTTTTCATGACATGGGGAACGTGTTCTCCCGCCCGCAGGAGATGGTGCGCAGCCTGGGACGCTGGCATCAACCGCACCCGGAGATCTGCCTCGTGAAGGACACGCACGCCGACTGCAACTACAACTACCTTTCCCATGCCATCGGGCTGGGAGTGCGCTATCAGACACCCATTGGCCCGTTGCGTCTGGACTTCGGCTACAATCTGAATCCGCCGTTCTTTCCCAGCTATACCAATATTGTGATTAATTCGGAGAACGGGAACCAAACCGGGCAATTTGGCTGGCAGCGGGCCGGGCATTTTAATTTCTCATTCAGTATTGGGCAGTCCTTCTGATGAAAGTCTGGAAACAAGGCGCGCTTTTGTTGTTGCTGTCGGCGGGGCTGGGTTTGAGTGCGCGCGCCGGCCAGATCGTCGATCGCATGGTGGCCAACGTCAATGGCCACGTCCTGCTGCAAAGCGACTGGGAAGAAGAGTTGGCGTTCGAAGCCTTCCTGAATGCGAGGGCCCCCGACACCCTCACTTCCGCCGAACGAAAGGTCGCGCTCGACCGCCTGATTGACCAGGAATTGCTGCGTGAGCAGGTCCGGCCTTCTGAAAGCGCCCCCGCCGAGCAGGTGGCCTCCCGCGTTACCGAAGTCCGCAAGGCCCATCCTGAGGCCGCCACCGACGAGGGATGGCACGCGGCCTTGCAGCGCTACGGGCTAACGCAGGGCGCGTTGGAGAAGCGTCTGGGGGAAGACATCCAGCTGATGCGACTGGTCGAGGCCCGTCTGCGTCCTTCCATCCAGATTGACCAGAAAGCCGTCGAGTCCTATTACAACGACCAATTGCTTCCAGAGCTGAAGCGGGCTGGCAGCCGGGAAGTTGCCTTGCCCGAGGTTTTCGGCCGCATCAGGGATCTGCTGGCCGAGCGGAGACTGAACCAGCTGCTCTCCGGTTGGCTGGCGAGTCTGCGGTCAGAGAGCCATATCCAAACTCTTGAATCTGGTGCTGGAGATCAAACCCGGTGAGCGAGCTGTTACCTCCTCGGCGCCGCACCTGGTGGAAGCTGTTCCGGCTGTTTTGTGTGTTCAGCGCAGTTGCCCTGGGCCTGCTGGGCTGGTACGTCACCACGGACTCCTTCCAGCAGGCGGTCCGCCGCCGGGTGGTCACGGCACTCGAGAAAGCCACCGGCGGCCGCGTCGAAGTCGGCGAATTTCATACCATTCCGTTCCGCCTGCGGGTGGACGTTCGCAACCTGATCATTCACGGGCGGGAAGCCCCCAATCAAGTCCCCTATCTGCGAGTGGACCGGCTGCAGGCGGAAATCAAGATCATCTCGCTGCTCAGCACCACGATCGGCCTGCGCTCGCTGGTGGTCGAACATCCAGTGGCGCACATCGTCGTTTATCCGGACGGCTCCACCAACCAGCCGGCGCCGCCGGTCGGCCGCTCTTCCGGGAAAGGGCCGGTCGAAGATTTGTTCTCGGTGTCGGTCTCGCACATCGAGGTGCAGCGTGGCGAGTTGTTGTGGGAACAAAACACAATTCCTCTCGATCTCGATGCGCGCGATCTCTCGCTGCTTATGCGCTATTCGTTTTTGCGGCAGCAATACGAGACACGGCTGGTGGTAGGAAGCGCGACCACCCATGTTCGGCAGTACGGACCCTTTACCTGGCGGGCGGACGCGTCCCTGGTTCTGGCCCGCGACCACGCCGACATCAGCGTCCTGACGGTCGCTTCTGGTAAGTCGGAAATTCATTTCTCCGGCCGCGTCCGGGATTTCCGCAGCCCGCAGGCGAGCGGTGAATATCGCGGCGACCTCGACCTCGCCGAACTAGCCGCCCTGACACGTCACAGCGAAGTCCGCAAGGGCTCGGCCCATTTCGAGGGCAAAGGATCCTGGAGGCTACAGGATTTCTCTACCGAGGGGACTCTCGTTGCGCGGAACGTGGAATGGTCCGACGGCCATCTGAAAACACAAAACGGCCGCTTCGGAGCTGCATTCTCGGTGACACCGCAGCGCCTGCGCATTTCTTCGATCAAGGCGAGTCTTTTTGGTGGCGACTTGCAAGGCGAAGTGGACGTGGCCAACTGGCAAACATCGTTGGAACCCGAACCGGCTCCAGGACGGCGCCCGGTGATCGGCCGCGTTCCCGCCGGAAGTCCGCAGCGCGGCTCGGTGCGTCTCCAGTTGGCGGCGTTTCCGCTGGCTCCGGGGATCGAGCTGCTGAGTTCAAGAAGACTCCCCCTCCACCGGATGAATCTGTCCGGCGCCGTCAGCGGCAGTCTTGAGATGCTCTGGGTCGGTTCGATTCGCGACGCCGAGACCCGGATGAATCTGAGCATCACCCCGCCATCGGAGCCGCAGCCCGGCCAGCTTCCGGTGCGGGGCCAGGTCGCGGGGGTGTATCGCGGATCGCGCGGCGAATTGCAACTGGATCAATTCCTGCTGAACACGCCCGCCTCCGAGGTCACGGCCAGCGGCAATCTCTCGTCGACTTCGTCCCTCAAGCTGTCGCTTACGAGTCACGACCTGAAGGAATGGAGACCTCTGTTCCAGGGTGCCTATGGGTATGAGGAGCTGCCTTTCACCATCCACGGCTGGGCGAGCTTCAACGGCAATGCCACCGGACGCCTCTCCGCTCTTGCGCTCAACGGAAATCTCGAGGTGTACGACTTCGACACCACACTGCCCGCAAACCAACACCACCCGGCCCGGACGGTGCACTGGGACGCACTTACCGCCGCCCTGCAGTATTCCAATAGCAACTTTGCTGTGCGCAACGGCGTCCTGATCCACGGCCGCACCACCGCGCGCCTTGAGGCCAGTTTAGCCCTCGCCGGAGGCGTGCCTCAGCCCAGCTCTCCGTTTACCTTGCGTCTGGACATCCGCAACGCCGACGTGGCAGAAATCGCGCAGATTGCCGGATCCAGCCGGCCCCTGACCGGAAGCGCTGATGTTTCGATGTATGCTTCGGGCACGCGAGCCCATCCTCATGGCGAGGGCCGCGTGGAAATCCGCGATGCCACGGCCTACGGAGCGCCGGTCCCATTCCTGCGGAGCGATCTTCGGGTGGCCGATGACGAACTCCAGTTCAATAACCTGGAGGCTAATCTTTACGACGCTCCACTGACGGGCAGCGTCGCGGTGAACACGTCGACCAACCAGTTCCGGCTGAATCTCACCGGACGCAACCTGGACCTCGCTCACTTTCCGAAACTGCAAACCAGCCGGTTCACCGTGGACGGCAAGGCTGATTTTACGGCCCAGGCGAGCGGCACTCCGGAACAGCCGTCGCTCGAAGCGCATATTCATTTCCGCGATCTGGCGTTCGACAAGGAGCGCGCCGGAGATTTCGCCCTCGATGCCGTTACTCGGGGGCAGCAACTCGCGATCCAGGGGCATTCGAACTTCGAGCAAGCGGAACTGAAGGTCCAGGGCGC
>JACQDD010000055.1 GCA_016201265.1 Terriglobales bacterium
CAACTTGTACAAGCTGGTGAACGTGCTGCTGGTGGAGAACGTCACCAACGAGCCGGCAATCGTCCGCGACCTGGCCATGATCAAGGTGGCGGCCACGCACGAAGCGCGCTCGCACGTGCTGGAGCTCGCCAGCGTGTTTCGCGCCCGGGTGGTGGATGTCGCTCCCGAGTCGCTGACCATCGAAATCACCGGCGCGGAAGACAAGATCGACGGGTTGCTGGAAGTGCTGCGCCCGTACGGGGTGATGGAGATGGTGCGGACGGGCATCGTCGCCATGCGCCGCGGCAGCAAGTCTTCGGCTGGGATCTCCGCGATCAGTCCGCTGGCGCAGGACGCGGCGGGGGAGGATGTTTCCTACTCGGTGTGAACCCTCGCATGGGAGCGGCCTGGGACAGCGAGGGGAGTAAGAACGAACTTCTTCATTCTTTATTGCGCTTTCGCTGTGCGCTCTTCTCTCGAATTTTGGCAAATGTCCTCGATCCCTCCACAAATGCGCCGCGATCGGCTTGCGCGGCTCCGAGGGCGATTTTTCTGCGCAATTCGGCCAATCCGAACTTTTTCCGGTCCTCTCGTTCCTTCAACAAGCGCAAACCTTCCCGCAAGATCACCCCTATCGCTCGTGCAGTTCGTCCCGGCTGACGCGAATCACGTCGCCCAGATGAAAACCTTGATCGAGCAACGATAGGGCCTGTCGCTTGGCGGGCTCGTGCGCGTCGTCCCTAGCAACCAGCAGGTCGATTTGCTCGGCCACCAGACGGCTGATGGAGGTGCCGCGGCGGGCGGCGAGTAGTCTGGCCTTCCGGATCGTGTCCCGACAGAGGCGAACGGTCAAGTTCCGAGTAGGTGTATCCCGTGAGGTTGTCATAGAAGTCGATTTGGCAGCCGGATCTGTAAGCCGAATTTTGTCCACGGGATTGCTCCCGTGGGACGGCCATTCCTCTGGGCCACGCATTACTGCGGGGCTCAAGCGACCTACCCGGAGGTTTGACGCGCCGAGCCGGTGCGTGTCCGAAACCGAAGTCCCGGACTTCCTCCCTATTTGGTCTTGCTCCGTGTGGGGTTTGCCCTGCCCGCTGCATTGCTGCCGCGGCGGTGCGCTCTTACCGCACCTTTTCACCCTTACCCGGGCCTTGCGGCCCAGGCGGTATGTTTTCTGTGGCACTTTCCGTCGAGTGAGCTTGAACTCACCCTCCCGGACGTTATCCGGCACACTGCTCTGCGGAGTTCGGACTTTCCTCTGCCTTGCGACAGCGACCGTCCGATCCGGCTGCCAACAGAGTCATTATATGCGAGGAGATAGGTGGTAGGGGGCAGATGGCAGCAGGCAGGTCTCAGGTCAATCAGGAGATCGGGCACACGGAACTTTTGCCATCGTTTTGGCGTTGATAGATAAGGACGCTGGGGCTGCTAGACTTGTAGCCAGGGGGGTCTGAGACGCGGCAAGTCGCGTCTCTACGGATGTCTTTCCTAAGACCTGACACCTGCTCCATGAACTTCATCGAAGCCATCAAGATTGCGTTCCAGTCGCTGTGGGCGAACAAGCTGCGGTCGGCACTGACGTTGCTGGGGGTGGTGATTGGGATCGCGGCGGTGATCGCCGTGGTCACGTTCGTGGCCGGCATCAACGGCTATGTGGCGACGAAGGTCTTCAATCTGGGCGCGGATGTCTTCATCGTCTTCAAAGTTTCGCCGGTGACTAGCAACATCGATCATCTCCTCGAAGGCGAAAAGCGCAAGAACCTCACCATGGACGATTATCAGGCGGTGCGCGAGGCCTGCAAACACTGCGAGTGGGTGGGTGCCTCGCTGCGCAATGATGTCGGACACGTCCGGTACGGCGAGCAGGCGATCAACGACACGACGGTACGGGGTGTGACGCCCTCGATGGTGCCGATTCTGGACATTGATCTGGTCGCGGGCCGTATGCTGAATGAAACCGATGTCAGCAGCAACTCGGCGGTGGCGGTCGTCGGCCCGGATGTGGTGGATACCCTGATGCCGGGCGCGGATCCCATCGACAAGGAAATCCGCGTGGACGGCTGGGTCTATCGCATCATCGGGGTGGGCAAGCGCAAGGGCAAAACGCTGGGTCAGAGCATGGACAACTATGCCCTAATCCCCATCACTGCCTTTCAGAAACAGCATGGCTCCCACGACAACATCAGGATCTCAGGCAAGTCGGCTATAACTGGCGCGGGAATGGAAGAAGCGATGGACGAGACCCGCGCCATTCTGCGGGCACGGCGCCACGACCGTCCGGGGGCGGACGACAGCTTCGACATCGAGACGAACGCGAGCCTGCTGAGCATCTGGGCAAGCTTCAGCCAGACGTTTTTCTTTGCCATGATCGGGATTGCAGCGATTTCGCTGGTCGTGGGCGGGATCGTGATCATGAATATCATGCTGGTCTCGGTGACGGAACGGACGCGGGAAATCGGAATCCGAAAGGCTCTCGGAGCGAAGCGGGATGACATTCTGGGGCAGTTTCTGATCGAGGCAGTGGCGTTGGCGCTGCTCGGTGGAGTTATCGGGGTGGTGCTGGGGATCAGCCTGGCGAAGGGCGTGACCTTCCTGATCGGCATGCCCTCGTCGGTTCCCGCGTGGGCGGTCGCGGCGGGAGTGCTGATGGCGGCGAGCGTGGGGATCTTTTTCGGAGTGTATCCGGCGCGCAAGGCGGCGTTGCTGGACCCGATCGCGGCGCTGCGGTTTGAGACGTAGAGAAGGACCATAGAGGACTACTGCAATGTCTGAGGAGGATGTTCGGGGTACGCAACTTGCAGAGAACCTAAGATTTTATGGTGACATGCGGTTTAAGCAGTTGACTCTCTTCATTGGTGCGATGACGGTACTAGGTGCCGCTCTAGTTCAACATCCGTACGACATGTTGACCGATCGCCTTAGTTTGCGATTCACGGTGGCGCTAGCGGGGATGCTGTTTACATCTGTTGTGTGGGTTATGGAAGTTCGGTCAAGTCTCTATTGGGTCGCGATTCGAGAAAAGCTGCCGGTAAAGGAGTTTTGGCCTAGACCTCGAACCAATCATTGGAGGTGGCTAAATGCGACGAATGCAATTCTCATTCTTCATGTTGTCTCCTACTGCTTTTGGTTTCTGTCTGCTGTGAATTGGTCAGTCCATCGATGTATTGTGACTATCGCGGGATTCTTGCCGCTCGCCATGCTAATTCTGTTCACGGTTTCCAGCTACCGGCATATGTGGTTTTACAAGGAGTAGTGCGCTGAGATGATTGCCAAAGGCGAACTCGGCGAAATCCTGAAACTGGCGGTGGACACCATCCGCGGCAACAAGCTGCGCTCGTCGCTGACGGTGCTGGGCATCGTGATTGGCGTCACGGTAGTGATTGGCATTTCGTCGATCGTGCGCGGGTTGAACGACAACGTGAGCCAGGTCATCAGCTCTCTCGGTTCCAACGTCGTCCTCGCCTTCCATCAGGAAATTACTTTTGGGCGGCAAACCGAGGAGATGCGCACGCGCAAAGAACTTACCTACGAAGACGCCATGGCGATGAAGGACTTGCCCCATGTGAAGGCGGTCACCGCCGGCGTGCGCTACTTTCGGCCGGAGCTGGGCGTTGGCACCTACGCCGTGAAATACAAAGATCGCAAAACGAAGCAGACGATCCTGGAAGGCGATACCGCCGCGGTCAAGGATGTTTACGATATTGCTCTGGACTCTGGCCGCTGGTTTAGCGAAGTGGACGACGAACGGCACTCGTCGGTAATCGTGATCGGCCACGACACCGCCGGAGAACTCTTTCCCAACGAGCAACCTCTGGGCAAGGAAATCAACATCGAAGGCCAGATGTTTACGGTGGTCGGCGTGGCCGAGCAGCGCAGGGCGGTATTCGGCGGCGGCAAGAATCCGGACGACAATATTGTTGTCTTTCCGCTCACGGTGTTCCGAAAACTGCATCCCGAGCAAAAGGCGCACTGGATCAGCGCGAAAGCCACATCGCACGACGATATGTCCAAAGCGACCGACGAAATCCGGGAGCTGCTGCGCCGGCGCCGGCGGGTTCCGAACAACAAGCCGGACAACTTCGCGGTTTTTACGCAGGACTCGCTTTCCGATGTGTGGAATCAGATAACGGGCATGATTTTCGTCTTCATGTTTGCGGTGTCAAGCGTGGGCCTGATCGTGGGCGGCGTGGGCGTGATGAACATCATGCTGGTCTCGGTCACGGAGCGCACGCGCGAGATCGGAGTGCGCAAGGCGATCGGGGCCCGCAAGCGCGATATCCTGCTGCAGTTCACGCTGGAAGCCGTCATGCTCACGGCGGTGGGAGGATTGATCGGGCTGCTGCTGGGCGCGATCATCACCTGGATCATTCCCGTGGTCTTCCCCTCGTTGCCGGCGACCATGTCGGTGTACTGGTCGATGTTTGCCTTCAGCGCCGCCGCAGGCGTGGGGCTGGTGTTTGGCATTTACCCGGCATGGAAAGCGGCGAACCTGGATCCGATCGAGGCGTTGCGCTACGAATAGATATCCATCATGCATCTGAGCGCCAGAGCCCTGTTCGAGGCGGTCGCCGCGCTGGGAACCCTATGCAGTCTGGGTTTCTATCTGCTTTCCGGGTGCGGAATCGCCAGTTTCTTGAGAGAAAGGCGCAGGCAACGCGGGCTGAGCGGGTTGAGCGGGTTGGTCGAACGCCAGCTTCCTCCCGTTTCCATCCTGAAGCCGCTGAAGGGAATCGATCCACAGATCTGGGAAGCGTTTTGTACCCATTGTGAGCAGGATTATCCGGACTACCAACTAGTGTTTGGCGTCAGCGATCCGGAGGATCCGGCGATCGGGCTGGTGCGCAAGTTGCAGGAGAAGTATCCAGATCGGCAGATCGATTTGCTGGTGTGTCAGCGCGACTTGGGGACCAATCGCAAGCTCAGTACCCTGGCGCAAATGTTGCCCGAAGCTCGTCATGAGGTTCTGCTGGTCAACGACAGCGATATCCGCGTCGCCCCGGATTACTTGCGGCGCGTGATTGCGCCGCTTGCAGACGCTGCGGTCGGGATGGTCACCTGCCTCTACCGAGGGGTCGCGAGCGGAACGCTGGGGTCGCGGCTCGAGGCGCTGGGGATCAGCACCGATTTTGTCCCCGGAGTTTTGAGCGCCAGGTTGATCGAGAAGGGATTGCACTTTGGGCTGGGTTCGACGCTCGCCTTCCGCCGCGCCGACCTGCAAGCAATTGGCGGATTCGAAGCGATGGTGGACTACCTGGCCGATGACTACGAACTGGGCAATCGCATTGCCGCACTGGGCAAGCGAGTCGAACTCAGTGACGTGGTAGTGGATACCTTCTTGCCAGCCTACTCGCCGCGGCAGTTTTTCGATCATCAATTGCGCTGGGCGCGCAGCGTTCGGGGCGCGCGAAGCTGGGGATACGTCGGCCTTTTGCTGACCTTCGGTATTCCGTGGGCGCTGGCGACGCTGCTGGTGGCGCGAGGAGCGGCGTGGGCCTGGGTGATGTTTGCTGTCATGGCAGCGGCGCGGCTCGCGGTGGGGTTGACGTCCGCGCTGGCGGTGCTTAACGATGAGCAGGCGCTGCGGGATATCTTCCTGTTGCCGGTGCGCGACCTGATTGCCCCGATCGTGTGGGCCATCGGCCTTGCCGGAAATCGAATCTTCTGGCGGGGGGACGTGTTCTATCTGAAAGACGGCCGCTTGACCAGAGTCCACGATGACGCCGCCGGACAGCAGGAGCTATCCCGGTCCTGAAGCAGCGAGCGGCTGATTGGTGAAGATGATCTTGCCTCCGCGGCGGGCCACTTCGTAGAAAGCCAACCCACGCAATTGTCCCGGATTCTCTTCCTCGGCCCAGAGAAACACTCTTTGCGGGCCACTCCACAAAGCCGTGAAGGATGCCTGGGTTTCGAAAACGCGCGGGGCATCCGGAAAGCGCGAGCCATACCACATATTGCCGGCGGGTTCGCGCAGGCTGCGCAGCGGCACCCCGGTGTAGAAGTTCAGCGCGGAAGCATTCTCGTACTTGCCCACAACCACGATCACGTCACCGGGGCGGCAGTACTGCTGAATCGCCAGCGCCAGATCCTTCGAGGAAAGAATCGGAGAGAAAATGGCGAAGGCGGAATGCACGCAGGCCAGCACAACAACCATCATCGCCGCCAGGGCCGCATTCCCCGCCCCGGCCCTGCCGCGGCGGCGAAGGATCCAGTTGGCGAGCGCTCCCAACAGCAAGGCAAGAGAAAAGCCCAGCAACGGAACGCGGAATGCTCCCATTGCCTGCGGAGTCAGATCGAGGATGTGGCCGAAGGAGAGCGCGTAGTCCTGGGGATGCTTCTTCAGGAGGTCCGAGAGATCGATGCCCGGAGGCGGAGCTTTGGAAAATGAGAGCAGAGCAAAACCGGCAATGGCGATGATCACGCCGATCGCGAGCAGGGCCGCGGACGAGATGCGCCCCGAGCGGCGCTCCGGGCTGACAGCGGCTGAGGTTCTCTCGCGTGCGAGCCAGCCCCCCACCAGCAAGGCCATGCCGGGAATCGCGGGGATTGTGTAGTATTCCTGGCGCGTCGAGAAACTGAAGAAGCCGACAATCACCAGGCTCCACAACAAGAAAAGCAGATTGGCGCGCTGGCGGCGCGACATCTGCGAGTGAAAATCGCGCCAGCGCCGCGGTACTTCCAGCAGACCCTGGGGAACAAAAACGCTCCACGGAACAAGCCAGACGATGAGCAACGCCCAGAAGAGCAGCAGGGGAACGGTGTCGTAATCGCGGGGTACACGCTTGTTCAGGAAGCGCAGAAAATGCTCATTGACGAAATAGAACCACAGAAACCCGCGCACCTGGCCCTGAGCCGGATTCGCACGCGCGGCGAGGATATGCCACGGGGCAGCAATGGCGAGGAAGACGAGCGCGCTCGAGAACAGGCGCAGCTTGAACAGATGCTTCAGATTTCCGGTCAGCAGCAAATAGAGGCCGATGGCGCCGGCGGGAAACACCAACCCGATCAGTCCCTTGGTCATCACGTTCAGGGCGCAGACGGCAGCCAACCCCCAGCAGACCCAGCGCGAGGGCGTCGTTTCCTCGAGTGACTTCAGGAAGAGCCAGAACGTCAGGGTGAGCCAGAGTCCGACCAGCACGTCAGGAATCAGGAAGCGAGTGAAAAGATACGGACCGAGAGCGGTAGCCAGCACGAGGCCGGAATCGAATCCGCCTTCGCTGCCGAAAGCCCAGCGGCCGAGGCCGTAAGTGGCGAGAATCATGGCCAGCACGCCGAGCATCAGGGGAAAGCGGGTGCTCCACTCGTTGACGCCAAAGAGTGTGTAGCTGGTGGCCACGCTCCAGTACATGAGCGGCGCCTTCTCCAGATAACGAACGCCGTTGGCGTAGAGCGTGACCCAGTCGTGCCGGAGCACCATTTCGCGGGCGGCCTCGGCATGCACGGTGTCGGCGTCGTCGAGGAGGGCGGGCGTAGAGAGGCCCACCATGTAGATGACAGACCACAATGCGATGAGCACCAAGGCGGCGATGCGCCAGTCCGAAAGCAGATTGTTCGGACGGCTCAGGGACTCGGTTCGCGGCTGCTCGGGCTCAGAGGCCTCAGCGGAATTCATCGAGAGAACGCTCATTATAACGACAGCTAGCGTGGCGCCACTGCTTCGGCCACCGCATTCCCGCCGCCGCGGTGGGGCGCTATGATGAACTCAGTCGGCCGCGATCCCGCTGGAGACTCCCTTGCCGGCGACTTCGCGGTAGATCTGCAGGATTCTCTCGACCGAACTGGTCCAGGAAAAGCGCTGGGCCTGCTCGTAGCCACGCTGTTTCATCCGGGTGCGGAGTGCCGGATCGAGCAGCGCTTTCCGCAGCGCGCGCTGGATTTCAAACACGTTCTCGGGGTTGACCAGCAGGGCCGCGTTGCCCGCGACTTCGGGCAGGCTTGATGTGTTCGAGGTGACCACCGGAGTTCCGTGGGCCATGGCTTCGAGCGGAGGCAGTCCGAAACCCTCGTAAAGAGACGGGAACACAAAGACCTTGGCTACGTCGTAAAAGATGCGCAGCACTTCGATGGGTACGAATCCCAGGAAACGCACGTCGTTCTGCACACCGCTGCGGACCACGGTGCGCCGGAGACCGGGGTGGCCGGAAAGATCGTCCCCGATGATGATGAGCTTCAGGTCGGGGAGCTGGTGTTCTTTCTCCAGTTCCGTCTTCAAGGCGGAGAAGGCTTCGATGGTGCGCACAACGTTCTTGTGCGGCCGGATCGCACCTGCGTAAAGAAGAAACGGGTAGTTGACCTGATAGCGTTCGGCAATCAGTTCGCGGTCGGACTGGGTAGCGTGGCCGCGCAGGAAGCGCTCGTCAATGGCGTTGTACACGACCTCGATGCGGTCGTCTGGGATGCCGAACGTCTTTGCAATTTCGCTCTTGGTGAATTGCGATACGGCCAGCACCCGCGCCGCCTTGCGGAGCACGCGCCGGGTCAGCTGAAGGTGCAGGTTGCGGCGCAGGCTGGAGCGATCGCGCGCGTCGTACAAGTGATCGAGCAGATCATGCACGGTCACTACGTAAGGACAGGGCAGACCGCGCGGAATCCAGAACAGATGCGGGATGTGCACCACGTCGCAATGCAGCCGCCGGACGATCGCACGAAACTCAAGACTTCCTTTTAGCGTGCTCTCGCGATCGGCCAGGGGAACGGAACGGAAGTTAGCAGGCAGCGGTCCACACTCGGCCACCTTGGCGGGTAAACCGATCAGGAAGTACTTGCTCTCGCGGTCGAGACGGGCAAGCGTCTTGACCACGTTGCGGATGTAGGTGCCAATGCCGAATTCCGTCATGCGACGGATGTCGATGGCGACTTTCACGATTTGAATTTAACCACAGGGGACACAGAGGAGCACAGGGATTTCCCGATGGAATTCGGCAAAACGGGCCTTAAGCTCTCACTTCCGCCTGCGCCTTCGCCCGCCGCTCCGCGTAGAGTGGGAATTCCTCTGCCAGCTCCAAGACCTGCTTGCGAATCCTCGCCAGCACGGCGGCATCGGTCCTGTGATGCAGGGCCTCGGCGATCCAGTGGGCGATCTGGCGCATTTCGGGCTCTTTCATGCCCCGGGTGGTCATGGCGGGCGTGCCGACGCGGATGCCGCTCGGCTTCATCGGCGGATTGGTATCGAAGGGAATTGCGTTCTTGTTGACCGTGATGGCGGCCTCGCCCAACGCCTTTTCAGCTTCGCTGCCGAGCATGCCTTTCGAGAAAACGTCTACGAGCATCAGGTGCGTGTCCGTTCCACCCGAGATGATGCGGAAGCCGTCGGCGGCCAGCGTCTCAGCCATCACTTTCGCGTTCGCCACGATCTGTCGGACGTAGTCGCGGAAACTGGGCTGCATAGCTTCAAGAAAGCACACAGCTTTCGCGGCCATGATGTGCACCAGCGGCCCACCCTGCATGCCGGGGAAGACGGTCTTGTCGATAGGCGCGGCAAATTCCTGCCTGCTGAGAATCATGCCGGAGCGCGGTCCGCGCAGCGTCTTATGGGTGGTCGAAGTGACGATGTGCGCGTGCGGCACCGGTGAAGGGTGCGCGCCGCCGGCGACCAGGCCCGCGAAGTGCGCCATGTCCACCAGATAGAGAGCGCCGATCTTGTCGGCGATCTGGCGCATGCGGGCAAAATCAATGATCCGCGGATAAGCGCTGCCACCGCCGATAATCAGCTTGGGGCGTTCTTTTTCCGCGAGCTTTTCCAGTTCGTCGTAGTCAATGGTTTCGGTTTCTTTCGTCACGCCATAGGGAATGACCTTGTACGTCTTGCCCGAAAAATTCAAATGATGCCCGTGCGTGAGATGGCCGCCGTGGGCGAGGTTCAAGCCGAGGATGGTGTCGCCGGGCTGGAGCACCGCGGCGTAGGCTGACTGGTTGGCTTGCGATCCCGAGTGCGGTTGCACGTTGGCATGTTCGGCGCCGAATAGTTGCTTAGCGCGCCCGCGGGCCAGTTCCTCGACGACGTCGGTGAACTCGCACCCACCGTAGTAGCGCTTGGCCGGGTAGCCTTCCGCATACTTGTTCGTGAACACCGAACCGGCGGCTTCGAGCACGGCTTCGCTGACGAAGTTCTCCGACGCAATCAGTTCCAGACCTTCGTGCTGGCGGCGGGTTTCGTTGTCGATGGCCGCGGCGATCCGTGGATCGACTTCGTAGAGCGGGCGGTACATAGATGCATTCTTCATAGTGGGCACCGGGCTATTTTACTCGGATGTTGTGCCGTGTGGAGCCGGGTCTTTGACCCGGCTTGGACGGGTCAGAGACCCGTCCCTACACAAGATCTAGTCGAACGCGGTGCGCAGGAAGTTTGCCAGCTGCCAGCCGTCCATGTATTTGAAGGGGGTTTCGCCCATGGTGTAGTGGCCGCAGGGTAGGACAACGATTTTGTGATCCAGATTGTGGCGCGCGAATTCGGCCACGATCTGCTCGGAAAATTCCGGTAGGAAGGTCATGTCATAGCGGGCGTAAATGATCAGCGAGGTGCGCGGCCAGCGCGAGAATTTGTCGAAATACACCATGGGGCTGACGGCGCGCCAAACCTGGCGCAGGTCGTCGAACTGAATGGACGGTTCAAGACCCTCGCGGATGTGGCGGGTGGACTGGCCATGCCACACGACATCGGCGAAATACGTCGAGGCGTGGTTGAAGGCGGCCACGCGGATGCGGGGGTCGTGGGCGGCGGCGATGAAGGCGTAGCACGATCCCAGGCTCGTTCCGACGATGCCCAGGCGGTTGTAGCCCTGCGCTTCCAGCCAGTCGAGGCAGCAGCGGACGTCAATCACGCCCTGGCGGACGGCGTCCATGGTGCGGCCGATGTTGGCGGAGACGGCGTAGTCGGCGCGGTGGATTTCGGCCGACCGGCGAATGTCGTGATGCGGCATGCTCAGCCGCAGGACAGCAATCCCCATCCAGTTCAGCACCCGGCACAGGCTGTTGTAGGAGAGCGCGTCGGAATTCCAGTGCGGAAGCAGGACAACGGCGCGGCGCCCGCGAGCCGGAAACCAGCGGGCGTTGGCGAGATTGTTCTCTGGGAAAGGCGTTTCGACTGGAGAGGTAAAGCGCAGGAAATCGGCATGCGTACCGCGGACTTTCGCTTCCAGACGCGGGTCGGGAACTTCCCGCGTGCTGAACACCTGGACTTCGCGGCGCTCCAGGCGGAAATCGGTGGGCTTGCGATAGGAGTAGAAATCGTCGCTCTGCTGGATGATGCGGTCGTTAAAGCGGGAGAAGTATTCAATCAAATCGCGGGGGCTTTGTCCGGCAGGCGAGCCATTGCGGCCGGGCCAGCTCTGGGTGAACTCCAGGCCCCATTCCAGCGGACGCACTACGCGGTTGTTGTCCACCGACGTGAGCCGGGTCTCCCAGTCGTACATCCATTGGGCGTAGCGGGATGGCATCTCTATATTAGAAATACAACAACGGGCCCAGAATGAGCGAACTTGATGAATTCAATGGTCGGGTTTGGGCACTCAGCAGTCATCACTCAGCATTCAGCCGTCGGCACGGCACAAGCTAAATGCTAACTACCAAGTGCTAAGTGCCGACGTAAATCCTCGGCACCCTCTTCGAGATGCTGCAGAGGATCTCGTAGGGGATGGTCTCGCAAATTCGTGCATGTTCGCGGGCGTCGACGGTCTTGCCGTTGCTTTCGCCGATGAGGGTCACTTCGTCGCCTACTTCGACGGCGGGGATTTGGCTGACGTCCACGGTCGTCAGGTCCATGGAGACGCGGCCAGCGACGGGAGCGTACTCGCCGCGCACGATCACCCGCCCGCGATTGGAAAGCAGGCGGTGAAAGCCGTCGGCGTAACCGACCGGCAGGACGGCAATCCGGCTTCGCTCTTGGGTGACAAAGGTCTCGCCATAGCCAACGGCTTGTCCGGCGGCAACTTCTTTCAGGGCGATGACTCGCGTTTTCCAGGAAAGAACTGGACGGAGCGGGGGCGGAGTGACATCGCCGGGTTGAGTGGAGCCTGTGACGGGAGTCCGCGAGTATCCGTAGAGAGCAATGCCGGGCCGGACCATGGTTTTCCAAGTCTCGGAGCGCGCAAGAATAGCGGCAGAATTTGCCATGTGGACAAGCGCAGGCCAGAGGCCGCTGGCGTGCAGGACGACGAGGCATTCTTCGAACAGGGCCGCCTGTTTTCGGGTTTTTTCCGGGTCGCGAACGGATGCGAAGTGGGTGCTCACGCCTTCGAGCCGGAGGTGCTGGCTGGAAGCGATGGTTTCGCACAGGTTCGGCAGCGCTTCTTTCGACGCGCCCAGGCGGGTCATGCCGGTGTCGATCTTGAGATGGACAGGAAGCAACGTCTTCCGCCGCTGGGCCGCTTTTTCGAGCCTCTCAACGTGCCACGGTTCCCAGACCACGGGGGTCAGACGGTTGGCGACAACCTCGTCTTCCTCGCCCTTCCAGATGCCGGTCATGAGTAGAAGGCGGGCGGTGATGCCGGCGCGACGGAGGGCCATCGCTTCTTCGGTGCCGGTGATCCCAAACCAGGGCGCGCCTTCGGACTCGAGCGCTTGGGCACACGGGGCCGCGCCGTGGCCGTAGGCGTCGGCTTTGACGACGGCGCAGACGCTGACGTTCTCGCCGACATGCCTCTGCACGGCGCGGAAGTTTTGGCGGAGAGCGTCGAGAGAGACCTCCGCCCAGGTCGGACTGCTGACGGCGGGCGAGCGGTCAAGGCGCGGCGCGTTCACGTTGCCGATTATAACGAGCGCGGCGTGCCAGGGCGTATGGCAGGACGGGCCCGTTATCCCTAAAGACACCTGGCCCGCGGAATTTGCTCCTGAGAGTTGAGCTATGCGGGGAATGAAAAAGGCCGCGTATTCAACGCGGCCTCCGGGAACAAAATTGATACAACTGGTGTCGCTACTGCTTCGGCGGAGTGGTTGCCGGGGGCTTGGTAGCGGGCGGAGTCGCGGGCTTGGCTGCGGGCGGTGTTGCCGGGCGCGCCGCGCCGCCGGCCGGCTTGGCACCGCCCGCGGCTGTGGGCGGCGGCGCCGGTACACCGGACTTCACGTTGTAGGCCTCGACGACGGGTAGCGTGATATCCACCGACTGGCCGTACCAGACCACCGGCCCCTGCGGCCAGGGCTGCGATGTGTCAATGATGATGCCGAAGCCGTTCTCGCTGGCGTACTTCACGATCACCGGAGCCATCTTGCCCAGCACGCGCTGCATGATCTCGCCCTGCTGACCCTGCGCTTCCTCGCGGGCGTCCTGCATGGAGCGCTCGAAGACCTTCTGCTTGGACTCGATCTGTCTGACCAGGGCGTTCTTGGCGTCATCGTTCATCTTATCGCCCTGGGTGCTGAGCTGCTTCTTGAGGCCGTCGATTTCTTCGCTCATGCCCTTGAGCTCCGTCTGTTTGGGCTCCAGCTTCTTGCTCAGGGCGTCTAAATCGCGGCGTCCCTCGTTGGAGGAAAAAATGGCGCCTTCAATGTTGATGGTACCGACCCTGGTGCCGGTGGCAGCGGGGACGGCAGAGGCAGCCGAGGGGGCGTTCGGTACGGCAGCCTGGGAAGCGGCGTTGGTGGCTGGGGCGGTCTGGGCCAGTGCGGAAAGCGACAGGCCGAACACGGTGGCCACAAGAATTCGCACAAACTTGCTGGTCATTGGATCCTTTGGACTCCTTCGGATTGGTTCCGGAATTCGCTGGGCTCTACGACAGATCGCAACCGGGCCGATCAGACCGCCGCAGCGAACGCGCAAGGGCACCGCGGTTACCCGGGTCTTCACGCCGAACCTCGAGCGTGGTGACCACCCAGATTTTCGTGGGTGTGAACGATAAAGATTATACGGAGCGTATGGGAACAGCGTCAAACCGGATTGCAGAGGTCAGAGGTCAGATTGCAGAGGTGAGAGGCATTCGATGCCGAAGGTTTCCACCTCTGCAATCTGACCTCTGACCTCAATTTGCAATCCCTCAGTACCGGAACCGGAACTTGACCTGCACGCTGATCTCGCGCGGATTGGCGAAGTGGGTTCCACCGAAGGTATTGCTGTTGTCGAGCAGATAGTGGTGATTGCCCAGGTTCAATCCGTTCAAGCGTAAGCTCCAGTTCTCACCGAAAGTTTTGCCCAAGGACAGGTCATACGTGGTATGCGAGGGCAGATGAGCCGGTCCGTCTCCATCCACGAAGCCGGAGCCGTAGTTGCCGCCGAAGTCGGCCCACACTCGCCAGGGCAGGCTTACATTCAGTGAAGTGGAGAGGGTATTGCGCTGGTCGTGGTCAAGAAAACAAAGGGGATCCTCGCAGGAGTCGCCCGTCGTCAGCCCGCCCGTGATCCCGCCGTTCCATTGCGCGTACTGATGGGAGTAGACGAGACGCCAGGAGACGCGGTTGGCCAGGCGAGGCGAGGATGCGCTCACCTCCCAACCGCGAATACGGGCATGCTCCAGAGTGAGCGGAAAGAAGATGTTGGAGTTGCCCAGGGCGTCGTGGTCGAAGAAATTGCGCGCGCCGGTGCGGAAGTTGGCAACGTCGAAGGTCCAACCCTTCAGCGGGATGGCCAGGCCGAATTCGCGCTGCTCGTCGCGTTCGCCGTGCAGCGGGAGGAAGGTGCAATCCGCCGCGTTGCACTGCTCGATGAGTGGCCCAGAGACGGTGAGCAGCGGTGGCGCCTGGTAGTAGCGTCCGTAGAACGCGCGCGCGACCCAGCCCAGCTTGGGGATGCGCACGGCCGCGCCCACCCTGGGATCCGCCGCATTCTCGCTGACGGAAGACTCGAAGTGTGTCAGGCGCACGCCGGCGTTCAGGGTCAGCCAGTCCGTCACGCGATACTGGTCCTCGAGAAAGACAGCAGTTACCGAACCATGAGCCGTGACCCTCTCATGCAGGGGTATCTGGGACGGATCGCTGCTGACCACACCGAACAGCTGATTGTCGCGTTGTCCCCAGGCCTGTGCTCCAGCGCGGGCATTGTGCTTCCCGTGCAGGACCGACACCATTGCCGTCCCGCCGAAGAAGGTGGAGCCGCGGTCGTCTTCCGGGATTGCCACCGCATCATCGGGGTTCCCGTCGAATGTTCCGACGAACTTACCGAGGTAGTGCGCGCGATTGAAGTGGTAGAAGGGCGAGAGGGTGAGGGTCAGACCCGGCCGGGCAGTGTGCACCCAGGAAAAATTGGCGAAGGCATCGCGTTCGTTTTCCCGGTCGCGGTTGTCGGCGCTGGCGGGATCGGCGGGATCGTTCGGCACCTGGTAGTGATCTCCGCGCAGCGATGTCACCAGCCGCAGCTGGTCGTTTGCGCTCTTGTTGAAGATGATGGATCCGAAACCGCCGAGCCCCGCGGCCTGATCGTGCACCACCCTCGCGATCAGCGTTTCCAGGCCGAGGTCGGTACGATAGCCCGAGAAACTTCCGTAGTACGCCAGCCGTTCGCTGTGGTCGCCGAAGCTGATCTGGTTGTCGGTGTTGTGGAAGCTGCCGTAGCTGGCGACCAGCTCCGCTTGCCGGTTGCGCTCAAATCCCGAGCGGGTTACGACGTTGAACACGCCGTAGGTGCGGTCGCCATACTCGGCGTTGTAGCCGCCGCGCTGGACTTCGAGATAGTCAATATCCTTGGGATCGAACTGCGGCCCCACGTTGGAGGCGATGTTCGTATTGGGGACGGGCACGCCGTCGAGCAGCCAGGAGACCTGGTGTCCGCCGCGAATATGGAGCTGGTCGTGCACCACGGATGCTCCGGGTACGCTGCTGGTGATCATGGCCAGCGAGTTCGTCTGGTCGGCGCCCGGCGTTTGCGCGATGTCGGCGCGGCTGATCAGGGTGGCGCTGGTAGAAGAGGCGGGATTCACGGTGACGGGCTCATCGGTGACTTCGACCGTCTCGGAAGCCGTCGCCAGTTTCAGGGAGAAGTGCAGCCGGACATCGCGGCCCGAGGCGAGGGCCAGTCTCTGCTCTTCCAGGCGGAAGCCGGAGGACTGGACGGTTGCCGTGTATTCGCCGATGGGGATCTTCTCGAGAACGAATTCCCCGGCGTCGTTGCTGGTAACCGTTTGTTCGAATGCAGAACCGACCGCGCGCAAGCGCACGATTGCGCCGGTCACGGGGCGATGCTGCGGGTCGTGAATCAGGCCGCGCACCGAACCGAGGATCGTCGCGAAAGCAATCGCGGCCGCGGTCAGGATCAAAACCGCGATCGCAGGCACGCGGCGTCTTCCGGTCTGCAAAGTCGCCCTAAGAAGTTTCTTCATTTCTTTCCTCACAACGGATCGTCCGCTCTGGCGTGCACGGGCGAACGCACAAAGACAAGCGGGCACCAGCACGTGCGCGCAGGTAGAGACGCGGCTTGCCGCGTCTAAGAGTGGAGAGTCAGCTGCGGGGCGGAGCGCGGGCGGAATCGCTGTCGAAGGGAGCGATCGGCGTCAGTTGCGCATCCGTTGCGGAAGGCGCCGTTTCGCTCAGCCGACTACGATACGAAAAAAATCTGGATTGCGGTTGCGCCCACCTCGGGGCTGCGAGACCGCGGCAGCAATCGTGGTTCTGGCAGCAATTGTCCACCGCACGGAACGACGCCTCGGACGACTGCGGCTGGGGCGCGATTGTCATCCCGTGGTGGCATTGCATCGCCGGCTTTGCGGGTTGGCGCAAACAGTGCGGGGGCTGCGAGGCGCGGGCTAACGCCAGCGGCCCGAAGGCCGGGACGAGCACGACCAATACCAGCAGCCTGGCAATCCAGCGACGCATTGCTCTGAGCGGCACCTTTCGGCGGAAGCTCTCGTTCTGCCCCACATTCAGATTGCGGAAAGGATACTACAGGCTACGAGCTGCGAGCTACGGGCTGCGAGCAACCTCTGGCAACTGGGTACTGACAACTGGGTTCCTGTACCATTTCCTCGTGCATGGGCTAGAAGAGCGGCTGCTCAGGACAATTCGCAAACAGGAGATGGTCAAAGCGGGAGACCGCGTGGCCGTGGCGGTGTCGGGCGGCGTGGATTCGGTGGCGCTGCTGCTCCTGCTGCTCGAACTGCGTTCTGAACTGGGGATTGTGCTGTCCGTCGCCCACGTGAACCACAAGCTGCGCGGAGAAGAATCTGACGAGGACGAGCGGTTCGTCGCCGAACTCGCCCGGAGCCAGGATCTTGCACTCCACTCTTGTGCTGCCCCGCTGGATCAGAAGCCGGTTTCCGGAATTGAAGCGGCGGCTCGCAAGCTGCGCTACGCTTTCTTTCGCCAACTCGCGCGCGAAGGCCGTGTCTCGAAAATCGCGACGGCGCATACGCTGGATGACCAGGCTGAAACCGTGTTGCTCCGGATCTTGCGGGGCACCGGACTGCGGGGACTTGCGGGCATTCATCCCCGGCTTGTGCTCGAGGAGGAAGGGCGCGCTTTTGGTGAGGTCATTCGTCCGCTGCTGGGGATCCGGCGTGCGGAACTCGAAGAGTTCCTGCGGGAGCGAGGTCAGCCGTGGCGGGAAGATTCTTCGAACCGCGACCCGGTCTATCTGCGCAACCGGGTGCGCCACCGGGTGCTGCCGCTGCTGAAGGAGAACTTTGGGCCGGCGGCGGTGGAGAACCTGGCCGACATCGCGGAAATCGCGCGCGCCGAAGAGGAACATTGGAACTCTTCTCATCCTGAGGTTTGTGCGCCAGGTCACGGAGCTTCCCGCGAGGCGGAGAAGGGATCGCTCACGGTGGCTGCGCTGTTGGCGCTGCCCCTGGCGGCGCGGAGGCGCATGGTCCGCGGATGGCTGGAAAGCGGTGGCCGGGACTGGAGCGTCTCGTTTCGTTTGATCGAAGAGGTACTCGAACTGTCGCGCGGCCCGGCGGGTAGAAGGCTTGACCTACCGGGTGGGAGTGCCGTTCGCCGCACCCAGCGGGAACTTCGCCTCGAACCGCCGAGCGCTGAACGCGAAGCGGAAGAGTACGAATATCGCCTGCCCGTCCCCGGGCAGATTGAGGTGCCAGAACTTGGACTTCGGATCGAGGCTGCCTTGGCCGATGGAAAGAGCGTCCCGCCAAGCGAGCGCAACCGGTTGCTTGATCCCGCGCGCCTGCCGAGGGAACTCACGGTGCGCAACTGGCGGGCGGGAGACCGCTTCTGGCCGGCGCATACGAAGGCCGCCAAGAAAGTGAAGGAACTGCTCTCCGACCGGCACATCGCGGGGCCAGAAAAGAGGCTTTGGCCGGTGGCGGTGGCGGAGGGTATCGGCCTGGTGTGGATGCGGGGTTTCGTTGTGCCAGCCGATTTGCAGCCCGCTCCCGGCGCCAGCCGGGTGCTTTGGATCCAGGAAGCCAAGACGAAGTAGTCCTAGGGCTCACGACTCCGGGCCAACCAGCTAAGTGCTAACTGCTAAGTGCCAAGTGCTGTTACTATTCCTCGTTCCGGAGGCGCCAACTCCAACATGACCGCTTCGCCGAATGCTGCGCTGCGCCAGGTCATCTCGGCCGACCAGATCCAGAAGAGGGTTCGGGAACTCGGACGCCAGATCTCCGACGACTACCGCGGTGAAACGGTGATCGCCCTGGGCATCCTGGAAAACGGTTTCATGTTTATCAGCGACCTGGTGCGCGCGATGGACGTGCCCGTGGTCTGCACGTTCATCAAGCCCCGCTACAAACAGACCAAGCAGGGGGAAGCCGCGCTGCTCGAGATTTTCTTTAGCCACGAGCTGGACATTGTCGGCAAGCACGTGCTGCTGGTGGAAGGGCTGGTCCACTCCGGTGTGACCACGGAATTCTTGATGAGTGACCTGCGCGCCCGGGGTGCGGCCTCGGTGAAACTGGTCACTTTGCTCGACCGCCAGTCGGCCCGACGCGTGGCGCTGCAACCCGACTATTTCGGCTTCCTGGTGGACGACGCCTTCCTGTGTGGCTACGGCTTGGGCCGGCCGGAGCAGACCGGTCGGAACCTGCCGTACTTGGCGGCGACGACTTAAGGCGGTATCTCTATGCCGACGGCTAAGACGGCGGTCTTTTGGGTTGTCATTGTCGTCAGTGCATTCCTGCTCTGGCAGGTGGTGAGAAGCGGCGGCTCAGCGCCAGCGGACCCTGAGATCAGCTATTCCGCGTTCTTGGCAAGAATTGCGAACGGCCAAGTTAGCAAGGTGACGATCGCGGGTAGCGTGGTTCGTGGGCATGACCCCAAGGGTGCCAGTTTCCGCGTGATTGCTCCCCTGAACCAATCTGCCATGCTGGACGCATTGCAGCAGCACGGAGTGGATATCTGGTTCCGCGAATCGCCTGAACAGGGTTGGCCAACCTGGGTGCTGAACCTGGCTCCCCTGGTTCTGTTGGCCGCTTTGTGGTTTTTCATGATTCGGCAGATGCAAAAAAGCAACCGGCTTCGTGCCACTGGCCAGACTTCGACACCCTCATCGGACTCCCGACCCCGCTTCGGCCCGTGACTTCTGTCACCCCCTCCGGTTCCCCCGTTTTCGCCCGAAAGGGTCTAGAATGAGGATGCGGAGCTTTGCCTAAGTCCGAATTTCGGCCTCCGGCATCTAATCGGGATAGCGGGTAGGGCAGCTTGTTCCCCGAAGGCGGGCAAAGCGCTCGATTTAGAGGAGTTTTAGGTGAATTCAACAGTCAAGACGGTGCTGTTCTGGGCAGTGATTATTGTCTCGGCTTTCCTGCTCTGGCAGGTGGTCCGCACCGGCAGCAACAGCCAGAAGGACAAGGAAATCAATCTCTCCCAGTTCTGGTCGGACGTGAACCAAGGCAACGTCCGCGAGGTGACCATCGCGGGTCAGGAAGTTCGCGGCAAGTATAAGAACGACAATTCCGGCTTCCATCTCAGCATTCCGCTGAACTATTCCGACATCTACAAGCCGTTGCTTGAAAAGGGCGTCAACATCAACGTCAAGGACATCAGCAACGGCACCTGGCCCAGTTGGATCCTGAACTTGGCCCCTCTCGTCCTGCTCGCGGCGCTGTGGTTTTTCATGATCCGCCAGATGCAGACCGGCGGAAACAAGGCATTGTCGTTCGGCAAGAGCCGCGCCCGCCTGCTTTCCATGCAGCAGAAAAAAGTCACGTTTAAGGACGTGGCCGGCGTGGATGAAGCCAAAGAAGAGCTGCGCGAGATCATCGAATTCCTGCGCGAAGCGCAAAAATTCCAGAAGCTGGGCGGACGCATTCCCAAGGGCGTGCTGCTGGTTGGAGCGCCGGGAACGGGAAAGACCTTGCTGGCCCGTGCGGTGGCAGGGGAAGCGAATGTTCCCTTCTTCTCGATCTCAGGTTCGGACTTTGTCGAGATGTTCGTGGGCGTGGGCGCGAGCCGCGTTCGCGACCTGTTCGAGCAAGGCAAGAAGAACGCCCCCTGCATCGTCTTCATCGACGAAATTGACGCGGTCGGCCGCCACCGCGGCGCCGGCCTGGGCGGCGGACACGACGAGCGCGAGCAGACTCTAAACCAATTGCTGGTCGAAATGGACGGCTTCGAATCGAACGAAGGCGTCATCCTGATGGCCGCCACCAACCGGCCGGACGTGCTCGATCCTGCGTTGCTCCGCCCCGGACGCTTCGACCGCCGCGTAGTTGTAAATCGGCCGGACGTGCGTGGACGCGAAGAAATCCTGCGCGTGCACACCCGCAAGATTCCTCTGGCCGACGATGTGGAGTTGTTTGTGCTCGCGCGCGGCACACCGGGTTTCTCCGGCGCCGACCTGGCGAACATGGTCAACGAAGCGGCCCTGGCTGCTGCCCGCCAGAACCGCAAAGCGGTGCTGATGTATGACTTCGAGGTTGCCAAGGACAAAGTCTTGATGGGCGTGGAGCGCAAGTCGCTGCTGCTCTCCGACGAAGAGAAGAAAAACACCGCCTATCACGAGGCCGGACACGCTCTGGTGGCGGCCAAGATGCCATACTCCGACCCGGTACACAAAGTCACGATCATCCCGCGCGGAATGGCGCTTGGTCTCACCATGCAGTTGCCGACGGACGATCGCCACAACTATTACAAGAACTATCTCGACACGCAAATCGCCATCCTGATGGGTGGGCGGCTGGCGGAAGAACTTTTTCTGAACTGCATGTCCACCGGCGCCGGCAACGACATCGAGCGGGCTACGGAACTGGCTCGCAAGATGGTTTGCGAGTGGGGTATGAGCGAACTGGGGCCAGTGACCTTCGGCAAGAAAGAAGAGCAGATCTTCCTGGGCCGCGAGATCGCGCAGCACCGCGATTACAGTGAAGCCACTGCCATCCAGATTGATGAAGAAGTCCGCAAGATGGTCAGCGGCGGCTACAACACGGCGAAACAAATCCTTTCCGACAACCGCGACACGCTGGTCAGGATTGCGAAAGCCCTCATCGAACGCGAGGTGCTCGACGCTTCCGAAGTCAAAATGCTGGTCGAGGGGCAAGATCTTCCTCCGATCAAACCGCTGCCGGCCAAGACCGACGACGGCGTACAGCAAGTGATCAAGCCCGATCCGGGACGCGCTCCGGTCAAAGGTGGGGAACGGCCGGCAACGGCGTAGGAGCAGTGGTTAGTGATTAGTGGTTGGTGATTCGAGGGCGGCCTGCGGGTCGCCCTTTCTTTTGTTGCATGGCGGCTGGCCTCGGCACGGCAGCGTGCGCCGGTCCTATCGATTCGCCCGGCACTTTCTTGTTTACGTGCTTTCGCGCCATACTAGAGCGTCCTATGAACCTGTCTCTGAACTCGAAGGTTGCTCTCATTACCGGAGGCTCCCGCGGAATCGGCGCGGCTGCGGTGCGGATGTTTGCCGGGGCCGGCGCCAAAGTTGTTTTCAACTATCAGTCGGCGCAGGCCCAGGCGGAAGACCTCGTCCGGGAATGCGGTGCGGCAAACTGCCGCGCGGTGCAATGCGATCTTTCCACCACCGCAGCGGCGCAGAAACTGGTCTCAGCGGCCATCGCTGCCTTTGGCCGGCTTGACATTCTTGTGGCTAACCACGGCATCTGGCCGCCGGAAGACGCGCCCATCGACCGCATGTCCGAGGAGCAGTGGCACCGCACGATCGCCGTCAATCTCGACAGCGTGTTTTCTCTGGTGAAGCATTCGGTCGCGCAGATGAAGGATCAGGGCGGCGACCCTGCCGGTCACATCGTGCTGGTCAGTTCGACCGCCGGACAGCGCGGCGAGGCGTTCCATTGCGACTACGCAGCCACCAAAGGTGCCCTCATCAGCATGGTGAAGGGCCTATCGACGGAACTGGCGCGCGACCACATTTACATCAACAGCGTGGCTCCGGGATGGGTGGATACCGACATGGCCGCTCCGGCGCTGAACGATCCTCTGACACGCGCAAAGGTGTTCAGCGCCATCCCTCTGGGCCGGGTCGGGAAGCCGGAAGAGATCGCGGCGCCCATCCTGTTTCTTTGCACGCCGTATGCCGGATTCATTACGGGGGAGATTTTTAACGTGAATGGAGGAGCCGTTTTAGTAGGCTGATCGGGGTGTTATTCCCCAATCCCCTGCATCTAACGGCTTGTAGGTAGAATATCTTGGTTTGCCGTGAACCAATAATCCGCGCTATTGCCTTAATTCTGTTGTTTGCCTCGGCAGTCGCTCAGACTCCCGCGCCGACGGCGAAGCCTGCTGCTCCAGAAGACGAGAATGGGAAGAAGGCGCGAGCGCTGATTGATCGAGCCGTGCAAGCGCTCGGCGGCCAAGCCTACCTCACAACTCAGACTCGAGGGGAAGAAGGTCGTTGGTACAGCTTGTACCACGGCCAAAGCCGCGGGGCCGGAGTGCAGTATCGGCAGTTCAACCGTTTTCCAGACCAGGACCGGCTCGAAATCATCGGGCGAGGCAACATTGTAGTCCCGCTTCCGTTGGTCGGCATCATCGTGGTGAGTCACGAGAAAAAAAACAAGAACGATATCGTGATCATCCACAATGGCGACAAGGGATACGAGACGACCTACAAGGGCACGGCGGCGCAGGATAAAGAGGATCTCACGGCCTATCTGCGACGACGCCAGCACTCGCTGGAACAAGTGCTTCGCAAATGGATTAGCGATCCGACGATGGAGTATTTCAACGACGGTCTGGCGATTGTGGATGGCAAGCCGACCGATCAGGTCACACTGCTCAACAACCAGAACGACTCGGTCAGCGTTTACCTCGACCAGAACACGCATCTGCCACTCAAGACCAGCTTTACGTGGCGTGATCCCGAGGACAAACAGAAGAACGTTGAGGAAGAGGTCTACGACAATTACCGGCTGGTGCAGGGGATCATGACGCCACACTCGATTACTCGCACCTTCAACGGGGAAATGTCGCACCAGCGGTTCATCAACGTGGCTAAGTACAACCTGCCGCTGCCGGAGACCATGTTCGAAGCCAGCGTCGACTACGACCCTAGGCAGCCGCTGAAAAAGCGGTAAAGCGCCGCCAATTCCCTGCACCAAAGGGCTAGAACCCGCCGAGCTACCCCGAAAGATCTGCCTTTCTCTGAACAGGTTAGGGGATTGTTGGCTTGGATTTGCCACGGACTGTGGTTTTTTTGCCACGTACAGATATCTGGCCTGGGCGGTAAGCTAATGAGTAGTAAAACACTTAGTTCGTCTCTCCTTGACGCACGAGCAGACAATTCGTGCCGCCGCAACTTGCGCAGGGGCGGGTCTCCACAGCGGCGCACCGGTTACGCTGCGTATTCTGCCGGCCCCGGCGGGAACGGGCATCGTCTTTCGCCGGACCGATCTTGACGGTTTTGAGATTGAAGCCAGCGGACGCAATGTGGCCCGGGTCAGCTACGCCACCAGCTTGATGAAGAAGGGCGTGCTGATCTCGACCACCGAGCACTTGCTGTCGGCCTTCATCGGTGCCGGGATCGACAACGCCATCGTCGAACTCGACAATCTGGAACTGCCCATTCTCGACGGCAGCGCCCGGCCCTTCGTGGAAATGATCCAGAAAGCGGGCATCCGGCGGCAACGCAAGATTCGCACCTACCTCCGCATCGTGCGTGAGATTGAATTGCGCGAGGGCGACAAGTTCATCGCGGTGTATCCGGGGAACACCTATTCGGTGTCCTACTCCATCAATTTCCCGCACCCGCAGATCGGCCGCCAAACCTTCTGTGTGCAGCTTACGAACGGCAGCTATCTGCGGGAAATCGCGCCAGCGCGCACTTTCGGATTCATGCACGAAGCGGAAGCCATGCGCCAGCAGGGCCTGATCCGCGGCGCCTCCACCGAGAATGCGATCGTACTGAACCGGGACGAGGTGCTCAATCCCCCGTTGCGCTTTGCGGACGAGTTCGTGCGCCACAAGGTACTGGATCTGATCGGGGACCTGGCGCTGATTGGGAAGCAGATTCTGGGGTCGGTCGTCGCCGATCGTGCGGGTCACGCCATGCACACGGCGCTGGTCTCGCGTATCTTGCGGGATCGGTCGTATTGGGAAGAAACCACTCTGGAAGAGACTTCTTCCGAGGTTGCGATCAACTCCGAAGCGAGCCTCAGCCTGTAGGTGGTTTGCGGTGACTCAGCGGCTAAGGCCCTCCGCTTTCGCCCTTTCCTGCGCGCCTACTCGGGCGAGCCGGTGAACAATGCAGATCAGTCCGCCGGTTGCGGCAGGCTCCAATCGTAGGGTGTCCCACGTTCGGTGAGCAGGCGCTGCAATTCAGCCTCAGCCTCGGCTCGGACCCGGTCGGCATATGCGCTTGCGTCCTGGCGGTGTTCAGGCCCGAGAGCGGACAGCCGGACACGTAGATAGGGCTGGTCGTCTTCCAGGCGGCGGAGCAGCCGCTGGGTTCTGGCAATTCTTTCGTCGAGGGTGATCATTGGGAGAGCTCTCTAGGAACTCTTCCCAGACTGCCACATTGCCGGAGGCGGGCAAAGTTTCAAGGTGGATTCTGGGATCGTGCGTGGACAGAGTTTTTCCGCAGCCAGCTAGAGCTGGCCCAAGGCACCGTGCAATTGGCTGGGCAGTTCGTCCTGCAGGCGGTCGGTCAGCCATTTTTCAAGCTGATATTGCGAGCTCTGGGGCACCTCGACAAACTTGATGCCGACGTTACCGGTGCCGTCGGCCCAGGCAATGTTGCCGCGAAGCTCGAGCGAGGTGTTGGAACCGGGCAGGCTGAAGTGCAGCCGGGCCTCGATGTTCTTGGGTAGTTTGTCGACAACGCGGAGAGCCATTCCCCCTTCGCTGAGGTTGGTAGTGGTGGCGTTCAATTCGAGGCCTTCCGGAAGGCTGATTCGGACGGGCATTTCCACGGGATGGCGGAAGTAGCGGCGGCGTTCGCGCACCATGAAATTCAGGGCGGCGTTGAAACAGCGCGTGGCGTTCAGTGGCGTCAGCGGTTTCTGGAGAACGAAGTTGGCCCCGAACTGGAATGCTTGCTGGGTGGTGGTGGCGCCATTGAGGACGGCAAAGGCCACCGAGGAGGCGTTGCTCTGGGTCTTGCGCAGGGCCTTCAGGATCTCGAGCCCGCCCTGGAGGTCGTCGCAGTCCACAATGACGGCGTCAAACTTGCGCTTGCCGAGCATTTCGCCGCCGGTTTGTGCGCCCGAGCAAACCTCGACGCTCACCGACATCTTTTCCAGCGTCGGGCGCAACACTCCAAGCAAGGCTGCGTCCCGGCTGATCAGCAGGGATTCCAGGGTCATACTTGTTCGATAGTAGCGGCGCCGGGGCGGGCGGTGAAAGTAACCAAGGTACCGAGCCGGGTGGGACGATCACGTAGAATGGGCCATCCCGGTTTCAGGTGACATAGTTGGCGGAACTTGTCTATCTCTCGATGGGATCGAACCTCGGTGCCCGCTCCGCTAACTTGCGAACCGCGATCGAGCGGCTGAGCGTAGCGGGTCCCATCAGGGCAGTTTCCGGTTTCTACGAGACCGAGCCGGTGGAGCTCTGCGATCAGCCCTGGTTCCTGAACTGCGTGGCCGCCCTGGAGACCGGCCAGTCCCCGGGGGCGCTCCTCAAAGCACTACTGGCCATCGAACAAGAGATGGGCCGGCTGCGCATGAAAGACAAGGGTCCGCGCTTGATTGACATCGATATCGTGCTGTTTGGCGATCGCGTGGTTGAGGAGCAGGGGTTGAAGATCCCCCACCCGGCGATGCACCAACGGCGGTTTGTACTGGAACCGCTGGCAGAGATCGCTCCCGAAGCGTTCCATCCTGGACTCAAGAAAACTGCCGGTGAACTTCTGACCGCGTTGCCTCCGGGGCAGACGGTCCGCCGCCTGGAGCCCAGAGCCTAAAGCCGAATCAAGGAACGATGATCCGGCTCCCCGCTTCCTCCGGCGAGGCGATGGCCGACTGTTTCTCGGGGAACTGCGCCAGCAGGAAATCGACAAAGGCACGCGACTTCGGGCGCCCCGAGGTGCGCCCCAGGCCCATGCGCAGGAGGAAGACCAGGGCTTTCAGGACCTCCGAGTCGCGCAGCCGGGCGTAGCCGACGTGCTTTTGTTCGGCTTCGCGATACTCCTTGACCATGTTCCCGATTTCAGCCGCGATGGCCTGGTGCGCAAGATTGGTGGTGGGCTGTTCGTAGATCAGGCTGGAATTGACGAGCGTCTGGTAGCTGGTGGCGAGTGCAGTCAGGGCGGCGATCAGGTCGCGATCCGCCAAGGCCCGGCTGGCGCGCGCGCTTTTCGACAGCGCAAAACTGAGGCCCAGAATCAGGTGCTCGTGCTCGTAGATGAATTGCTGGCCAATCTCGACGGCGGGAAATAGCGCCGCCCGATCCAGTTCTCCCAGATCGCGAGGTTTCTCATGTTCCCGCGCCTGCTGAAGATAGGGACATTCGCCGGGGCAGTCGAGCGTGACCTCGCGCTGTTCGCCGCAGCACTGGGCGCAGATTCGGCCATGGACGGCCGGGCAGAAACGCTTTTCCTTTCGCAGCTCGCAAAGCGCACAGCTCACGCGGTTTTTCCTCGAGTTCGATTATTTCATAGCCGGGCGAAGAGCAGCCCGAGGCGGCCGCGGCAGCAATTTCCGGAAGGCTCATTTGGCCGGGGCGATTACAAAAGCCACCTCGATCTCGTCCTTCACCCGCACGGTACCGCCCGCGATTCGAATGGGCGTGATGCCATAGTCGGTCTGCTTCAACTTGACGGAACCGGAGTACGAGCCGTCCCGCAAGGAAACCGGCAGCTCGATGAGGCGAACATTCCCGTGCAGGCTCAAGTTTCCGCGCACCTGGAAATGGCCAAGACTGCCCGCCTCGACGGAAGTAGAAACAAAGGTAATCTCGGGGAACTTCTCCACGTCGAGCACCTTGTCGCTCTTCATCGTGTGCTCGATTTCAGAACGGTCGGAATCGCTGACATCCCTGTCGGTGACTTTCATTTCGTGGGTGCGGAACGAGAGCTCGATGGAACGTTTTCCCAGGTCGAGATGGCCGGCGCCGAGCGGAGCGGCCACGGTGTGATCATGCGCGAAGGCGGAGAACAGCCCGGACTTAAGGACCCGTACGGTGACCGAGGACGCCGAGGGGTTGATCCCCTGAACCTGGGGCCTTGCCGGAACCGACAACAAGAGCAGAAGGAGCGTCAGGCAGAGTCTTTGCATAGCTAATTTGATCCAGGCGGCGCGGCTGGGGTTGCGCAGTGAAAACGGCAGCAGCCCGCAGCCAACCGAAATGTTACAGGACCGATCGAATTGTGGCCAAAAAGTGGGCTGGAGGGCCGCACTCCGCCGAGTGCTGTCGGCCGAGCCTTCCCTGGCAGTTGCACCACTACTGAGGCAATCACAGAGGCTGATAAATAGAGGTGATCGTTCGCATAAGTCCTTTTTATTTGTCCTCGTCCGATCTGCGCGATAACCTATGTGGTCGTCCCCCAGGTAGTGGAACCCACTTCTGGACTGCGCCTGGAAAATCAAGGAGAAGCATGTCAAGCGAACTGCGGAACTTTCTGGCCATACCTTACGACGAACTGGAAGAGATGAATCTGAAGGCGAAGAAGCAGCGCCTGGACCGCGTGGCGGCGCACAAGATCCAGGAAGAACGGTTGAAGTACCTGACGGACGAGAAGCGCATCAAGGCGCTGACCGTGCTGTTCAGCGATCTCGAAGGCCGGCTGCACATGCTGGACTACGACAAGAAGTTCCTGCTGAAAAGTTTTGACAACCTGACTTTTGACGGTTCTTCGATCCGCGGCTTCACGGCGCAGCGGGAAAGCGATCTGCGGCTGGGGATTGACTGGAGCGCGTTCTACTGGGCACCGGCCGACGTCTTCGGGCCGGGAAAGGTGCTGGTGTTCGGCGAGGTCATTGACAAGGGTGGAGAGCAGTACACCGCCGATATCCGCAGCGTACTGAAGACTTTCGCCGACGGACTTCACAAGAAACACGGCTACACGCTGAATGCGGCCAATGAAATCGAAGGTTTCCTGTTCAAGGGGCCGGATGCCGAGCGCACCTACCATGAGACGGTCAAGTTCGAGTACGTGAATACGGGCGGCTATTACCACTCGCTTCCGGGCGACCCGCTGCGCACCTTCATTGACACGACGGCGGAAGTGCAGCGCGCCATGGGCTTCCAGAACGAGAAGGATCACCCGGAGGTGGCGCCGTCGCAGTTCGAGATCAATTACAACTATGCGGAAGTGGTGGCGGCAGCGGACCAGATTCAGCTCTATAAGCTCATTTGCCGGCAGGTCGCCCGCAACATGGGCTTCACGGCGTGTTTCCTGCCGAAGCCGGTGGTGGGCGTGAACGGCAGCGGGATGCACACCAACGTTTCGGTGAGCGAGAATGGGAAGAACCTGTTCTGGGATGCCAAGGGCGAGGAGAAGCTCAGCAAGATGGGCTGGGAATTCCTGGACCGCATCTTGACTCATGGCAACGACATCTGCCTGCTGCTCAATTCGAGCGTCAACGCATATCGGCGGCTCGATCCGCATTTCGAGGCGCCCAACCAGCTCAAGGCGTCGCCGGTGGACCGCGGTTCGATGATCCGTATTCCGATCGGCAATGAGCGGAGCATGCGGGTTGAAGTCCGCTCCGTGGCTCCTGACGCCAATCCCTACCTGGTCATGCTCTCGATCTTCAGGACCGGGCTCGAAGGCAAGACAGCAAAGATCAAGAACCTGCGCCAGGCGGAGCGCTACCTGCCGGACAATATCTACACCGCGATCGAAAACTTCCGGAAGGCGGACTGGACATCGGAGTTGATGGGCGAAGATGTAAAAGCGCGGTACGCCGATCTGAAACAGGCGTCGGCTGATCGCTGCCCGCATCTGCTGGGCACATTCGTGAAAGCGCCGGAGGTGCAGTACCACCACGATGTGTACAACCAGTACCTGTGGAATTTGTTCTAGACCATGTGGCGCGGACCTGCCCTGAGCGCAATCGAAGGGGCCCTCGCCCGCGCGAAGATGAGGCAGGGAAGCCGCCCGGCGTTCAGGCGGCTTTTCTTTTTCCGTTAGTTCCGTGTCCTTTGGTTCGGTGGCTTTTGTTTCGTCCCCTGCGATAATAGCTAATATGCTGGCTCGTTCTTTCCCATCAGAAGCCTGGCTTCCGAAGTCAGTCCTCTGCCTGCGCGATTACAACCTAAACAAATTTCTGCGCGACCTGGTGGCGGGCATCACGGTGGGCCTGGTGGCGCTGCCGCTGGCCATGGCCTTCGCCATTGCGTCCGGCCTCTCGCCGCAGGCCGGGATCTACTGTGCCGTCGTCACCGGCTTCCTGATCTCGCTTCTGGGTGGGTCGAAGACCCAGATCGGCGGCCCCACCGGCGCCTTCGTGGTTGTGATCGCCGGGATCATTGCGGCGCATGGCGTGGACGGGCTGTTCATGTGCACCGTGATGGCGGGATTGATGCTCGTTATCATGGGACTCACGGGCATGGGCTCCGCCGTGAAGTTCATTCCGCGGCCCATCGTCATTGGGTTCACCAATGGCATTGCCATCCTGATCGCCAGCACGCAGGTGAAAGATTTCTTCGGCCTCAAGCTGGAAACGGTTCCTGGCGTGTTCTGGCTGCGCATGAAAGCGCTGGCGCAGAGCTTTCACACACTCTCGTATGACGCCGCCGCTCTCGCGGTGGGGACGGTGTTGATCATCGCGATCTGCCGCGGGATTTCGAACCGCATCCCCGGAGCCATCGTGGCCATGACGGTGGGGACGCTCGCAGTACGGATCTTCCATTTACCGGTAGAGACCATTGCTTCGCGCTTCGGGGGAATTCCGAGCGGACTCCCACATCTCGAGATTCCAGCGTTTCGTCCCGAGCTGATTCACGGCCTGCTGGGACCTGCGCTGACGGTGGCCATGCTGGGCGCAATCGAGTCGCTGATGTCGGCGGTCGTCTCCGACCGCATGAGCAACGACCGCCACAACCCGAACGTTGAGTTGGTGGCCCAGGGATTTGCCAACGTGGTTTCTCCTATGTTTGGAGGCCTGCCGGCCACAGGCGCCATCGCGCGCACTGCGACTAATATCCGCTCGGGAGCGCAGTCGCCAGTCGCGGGCATAATTCACGCGGTCACGTTGCTGGCCATTCTTCTGTTCGCTGCGCCGGTCGTGAGCTTTGTTCCCATGTCGGTGCTGGCGGGAATCCTGATGGTCGTGGCGTACAACATGGGCGAGTGGATGGAGATCCCGTCGCTGCTCAAGCTGACCAAGACCGACGTCAGCGTGTGGCTGGTAACCCTCGCCCTCACCGTGTTTGCCGATCTGACCGTTGCCGTGCAGGCGGGCATGATCCTGGCGGCGCTGCTCTTCATCAGCCGGGTGGCCGCGACCACGACCGTCTCGCAGGTCACCGACGATTACATCGAAGACGGCCGCGTGCACATCCTGCAGGACAAGGATATTCCGTACTACGCGACCATCTTCCGCATCCACGGGCCGTTTCTGTTCGGCGCCACCGACAAAATTTCGGTGGTGACGGAGAAGATCCACAAGCTGCCGCCGGTAGTGGTTTTGCGACTGCGAAACATGAACGCGCTGGATGCCACCGGGCTGTTCGCGCTGGAGGAAGTGGCGCGCACGCTGCAGGCGAGCGGGCGAGCGCTGATTCTGTGCGGGGCACGGGAGCAGCCGTTGCGGTTGATCGAGCAGTCGGAGTTCCAAGAGCTGATTGGGCCCGAGAACATCTGCGACAACGTGCAGGAGGCGATCCAGCGGGCAGAGGAAATCTTCGAAAGACTGAAGCCGGCGGCGAAGGGGGCTGGGCGGTAAAGGTCTTGCTCAGCGAACTCTGCGAGGCCTCTGCGGACTCTGCGTTCAAAAGCTCTTAACCGCTGAGATCGCTGAGAAAGGCCGCGGAGGACGCTGAGTACGGTTAGTGCGTCGCTGCGGCGTTGGCAAGGCCCGCACTGGGATAGCGGCTCATCGCTAGTTCGACAATCTCTCCGATCAGTTCGGTGTACGAGCGTCCGGAAGCTCTCCCGGCCATGGCGAACTCCTGCCGGCTCGCCAGCCAGGGATTGGGATTGGCCTCTATGACGTACACGTCGCCGTTGGGCGCCAGGCGCATGTCAATGCGGCCGTAATCGCGCAACTTGAGCGCGCGATAGGCAGCCAGCGCGGTATCGGAGAGCTGCTTCACGGTCTCTTCGTTCAGATCTTCCGCGACCTGCGACTTGGTCAGCTTGTAGACTTCGGTATTTTTCTCAAACTTCACGTCGTAGCTGGCGATTTTCGGTGTGCCCTCGGGCAGGCGTGACAGATCCAATTCCACCAGCGGCAACACCTGGGCGGTTTCGTAGCTGCCGAGAATTCCGGCGTAGATCTCGCGCCCTTCAATGTATTCCTCGATCAGGGCGGGAGAGTCGAACTCGTCCTGGATGTACTGCACGCGCTCCATCATCTCCTTGATGTTCTTCACGACTGAGCCCGCGTCGATGCCGATGGAGCCATCCTCCCAGGCGGGCTTGACGATGAGCGGGAAAGAAATGTCGTGTGCGTGTTCGATGCGTCCGCGATAGGCGGTGGCGAAAAACGGTGTCTTGATCCCGTGAAAGGCGAAGATCTTCTTGGCAATCGCTTTGTCCTGGGCCAGGAGGATGGAATGCGGGCCGGCGCCGGTATAACGCAACCCGAGCAGGTCGACATAAGCGACCACATTCATTTCCTTGGTATCGTCGCCGTCGAAGGATTCGGTCAGGTTGAAGATAAGGTCGGCATCGCAACGGGAAAGGGAGTGGAGAGACGTCGGGCGGCCATCCAGTTCGAAGTACGACGGCTCGTGCCCGAGCCTCTGCAGGGCCTCGAAGATCTCCTCGCGGTCGGTCTTCTCGACTTTTTTCGTTTTCTTGTTCTTCTTGCGAGCCTTGGGCGCAGAAGGTGCGTCTTCCCTCGCCGCCGCGGCGACGGGATCTTCGTTCCAGACGTCATACAGCAACGCGATTTTCAGTTTGGCGCCGATCATTGCGCTCCTTGAAACCAGTAGTCAGTAGTCAGTAGCCAGTAGTCAGCTAAAGCCTGAAGCCTAGAGCCTAGAGCCTGCTTTTTCACGGCTGAATAAACTTTCCTTTCGTCACGTATGTCATTACCAACGCGGTCGTGTAGGCCGTCAGTTCGGCCAGGTGCTCGGCCTGACGCGATTGGTCCGCGCGCAAATCCAGTTTGCCGGCCCGCTCTTCCATCGTTTCGACCAGGGCTTTGATGAGCGGGCGTTGTGCTCCGGTCCACTGCGCGACCTTGTCGATGACCGCTTTGCGGTGCTGGCGCAGAAACTCCTGCGCTGGCCGGGCGTCCTTGCGCCGTTTGGAGACGCGAAAGATGTCGCGCAGATCGGTGTCGGGCGCAAGTTCTGTGACCGCCACCTCTTCGCGCGCCGCCTGGTGGTAGAACTCGGCGACCGTGGTCTCCATTTCGTCCACGGTAATGTCAGTGCGTCCGCGCCGCCGCGGAGGATCGCTTCGGCCCAGTTTGCGCGCGAGACGGTCGAGGTAGCGCAGTTTCTCCAGCGCATTCCAGCCGCGATAGCGCTGGCGCCAGTTCGAACGCGGCGTAAGCCAAACGGCAAAGGTCTCGGCAAAGTCCTCGTCCGGATGCTTTTGTGCATACCAGCCCGGCAAGTGGCGGACGTATTCGCGCGAGAAGGGAGCGGGCCGGTAGTTATCCCGATACGGGCGGCGGAACGGACCGAAGAATTGCTTCCACTCCGGCGAATTGTGCAACCGGTACGCATAGGTGAAGGCGTGACCGGCCTCGTGCCGCAGATACATCATGATTTCTCGCGCGTCTTCCAAATCGTGCGTTTCCTTCTCCAGTTGCGCCAGCGCCGCGTGCGCCAGGTAAAACGGGATGCCGATCACCGGTTCGCCCGACGGGCATCCCCACTCGTCGGTCAGGTAGCACAGCGGGCGGAACCTGGTTAGCCCCTTCGCCTCGAGTTCCCGGTAAAGCTGCTCGACGAAGCGCTCGACCGGGGAGCCCTCGAGCTTGAGGCCGAGATCGCGAATGGGCCGACTCAGGAATTCCTGGTACGCGGGTTCTGGTTTTCCGTTATCGTGCACAAACACTCGCTTTGAAAGGCGGTCAACGGCCGCGCCGGTACACACGGGGAGAGATAGTGTCGTCAACGTCAACAGTAATGGAGAGGGGTCACGCGCGCGAAGTTACTGGGGTAACACGATCCAACCAGAAAGTGAAAAATGGCGCGACAAATTCTTGCGATCAGCCGATCGTTCCCGCCGCATTCGCCTGCTTTTCTTTCATCCACTTCACCGCGACATGGGCGACTTCCTGGGGCGAGATGCCGGCTTCCTGCCGCCAGAGAGCCAGCTTGTGGTAGACCTCTTCAAACTCCCGGACCACGTCCCCGGTGGCCACGGTTTTGATTCCATGCTGCTGCCGCAGCGGAAGAAACCGCTCGTAGATCCGGCCGGTCGGCATTGCCTTGTCGGCCTGGATTTTCCGAAACCAGTCCGGATGCTTCATGCCGTTCGGCGGTAAAGTACTCACCGAGTGGGTGCTGCCGTCGTCGTAGCGAGTCACCATTTCGACCCAACTGCCCGCCCTGGGATGATCGTAGACGTGGGCCGCCACTCCAGCCTGGGGCTGGCACAGCATGCGGATCAATACGCCCGGCATCCTGTCTACGGAGTACACTCCGGCGTCTTGAAATCCGCAACGCAGCAGCGGGTCGGCCTGCTGCCGGACGAGCTCTTCATTGGTCCAGGCCGGCGATTGCACACGCGAAAGGGAGACAAACTCCGGTAGTTTGGTCAGCGCCCGCTTGCCGACTTCTACCAGCGCCTGCCGGCCCGCCCGGCGCATCAGCAGGTACTCCAACACGCGCTTCAGCATGAAGACCGTCGCCAGCGCCGCCACCAGCGCCAGGAATACCGTCATGTTCATGGGACACGCTCCGGCATGCTACAGCCCATTGCAGCACCAGCCGGGATGAGGCGGAAGATTACGGGGGTGACGGGACCGGTGGACGTGTGCAGGCGACGGCGATCACGAGTGCTGTCGCCATCGGACTGAGACTGGCAGGTCTTGGCGAACGGCGTTCTGCGTCGATCCCTTCGACGTCGAAGTCTGCTGGCTGGCGACACGCTCCCATTTACCGCTCGACATCTTCACCCGGGTATCGGTCCAGCGCTGGCGGAGAGCGTGATTGAGGCGAGGGCGAGGAAGTAGGAAAGTAGCACCGCCGTCCCGGCGGCGGTCGTGAGGGCGTCTCTCGCGCCCACACGCGAGGGCGGGATGCCCTCGCGACAGCCGGCAAGATGCCGGCGCTACGACGACAAGGAGTGACTTGCCAGGCGCCGGTACTTGACGCCGTGCTGGACGAGAGCGTCGAGAACGGGCTTGCAGTTGCGAAGATTTTCGCGAGATAAAGAACGAAGTCTTCGGGCAGCGATGGCGACCGTCTACTGCTCCCACCGGATTGCTTGCAGTTCCGCAGGTCCATGAATTATTGTCACGGACTGTGAGATCTCATCCCCGTGAAAAGACCGGCAGAAACGACCCTTGCCCATGCGGCAGCGGTAAGAAGTACAAGCACTGCTGCCTGTCGGCCCAGCCGCTCTCGGAGGAAAGCCGCTGGAGAAGCCAGCACGAGGCCTCGGAGCAGCTCACCCACGACATACTGCGCTTTGCCGAACGCAGGTTTATCGAAGAACTTGGAGAGGCGTGGTGCGATTTCAACCTGCTCGATGTCCCTCCGCCAATCGATCGCTACCCTGAGGAAGGCCGCATCTTCATGCCGTACTTTTTGTTCCTCTGGGACCCGGATCGGCTCTCCCGGTGGAGGCGGCCCGGAGACTATGGAATGGTCGCGTTGGCGTTCAGGCTCGCAAAGGAACGCCAACTTTCAGAAATGGATCGTCAGTTTCTGGAGCAGGCCAGCACGCAGCCCGTGAGTTTTTATGAAGTCTTATGGTGCAAGCCCGGAGAGCGCATGGCGTTACGAGACGTCCTGACCGGCGGGGAAACTGAGGTGATCGAACACTCGGCCACCCAGACGGTGAGGGAAGGAGACATCGTCTACGGGCAGGTTTGGAACGTTGCGGGGCTGGCGGTGCTCGGCTGCAGTGCGCCGTACCGCATTCCACCCAGCTGGAAGGCGGACGTCATCGGACTCCGCAA
>JACQDD010000289.1 GCA_016201265.1 Terriglobales bacterium
CAAAAACTTCCAGACCGTGACCCTGGCAGACTCGCTGGCGCAATTGCAGGAAAACCTGGGAGCCGACAACGCGACAGTGAAGGCGGCACTGGGTGGCAAGTCAACGGAAGATGCGGCGAAAGAGCTGATCGGCGGTACGAAGCTCGAAGAAGTGGCGGTTCGCAAACAACTCTACGAAGGAGGCAAGGCAGCGGTGGAGGCGAGTGTGGATCCGCTGATTGTCCTGATGCGCAATGTGGATCCTGCGGCGCGGGCGGTGCGCAAGCGGTTTGACGACGAAGTGGATGCGGTAGAGCGGCGCGACGGCGCGGCGATCGCCAAAGCGCGGTTCGCGCTGAGCGGCTTCAACCAACCGCCGGATGCGACGTTTACGCTTCGGCTTAGCTATGGGGCCGTGAAGGGGTATGAAGAAAACGGAAAGAAGATTCCCTACTTCACGACCATGGGTGGCGCGTATCAGCATGCCGAGGAGCACGGCAGCCAGCCTCCGTACAAGTTGGCGGAGAGCTGGACGAAAATGAAGTCGAAGCTCACGCTCACGACGCCGTTGAATTATGTTTCGACGGCTGACATTATTGGCGGCAACTCGGGCAGCCCGACGGTGAACAAGCGTGGCGAGGTGGTCGGGATCATCTTCGATGGCAATATCCAGTCGCTGGTGTGGAACTTCTTCTTCGACGATCGCCAGGGGCGAGCGGTGCACGTGGATTCGCGAGGCATCATCGAGTCGCTGCGCAAGATTTATGGAGCGGGCGCGCTGGCGGATGAGCTGATGGGGGCGAAGACGGCGGCGGCTACGGCGAAGTAGAAAAAACCATTAACCACAGGGGACACAGGGGATCACAGAGGAAGTGGCTCGGTGCACCTCTGTGTCCTCTGTGGTTTGATTTGATCGGCGCGTCTAGTCACCAGCTGCGGCGATCAGCGCGCGTTTCGTGAACACGCGAATCATCTCGCGACGATATTCGGGTGTCAAGGCGGAGGTGGTGAGAGGCTTGGCGGTTTGGGCGGCGAGATCGCCGACAGCTTCGGCGAGGTCTTCAGTCAGGCTCTTCCCTTTTAGGAGTTCGGTCGCGCCTTTCACGAGAAGAGGCGCGGGGTTGACGGCGGTGATGCCGATGCGGGCGTCTTCAATGTGGCCGTTGGAGCGCTTCAGGACGATGGCAACTCCGGCGAGCGGATAGTCAATGGAGCCGCGGATGCGGAGCTTGCGATAGACGCCGCGGTATCCAGAAGACGAGGCAGGCAGGAAGACGCGCGTGACCAGTTCGTTCAGCTGAAGTTTACGGTGGATCACGCCGTCGCCGGTGTAGAAGTCCGAAAGCTTCACACGGCGGACGCCGGCAGGGCTCGCGATTTCAATATCCGCGTTCAGACAGAGCAGCGCGGGAGGCGTGTCGCCCGAGAAGGCTGCCCAGCATTTCATCCCACCGGGAGCGACGTGGCAGAGGTCGCCGTCTTTCTTGATGCAGAATCCGCAGGACTTGCGCCACTGGAATGACTGGTTGTACCAGAGGCAGCGGGTGTCGAGACAGATGTTGCCGCCGATCGTGCCCATGTTGCGGAGCACCGGCGAGGCCACGGTTTTTGCAGCCTCGGGAAGCACGGGATAGTGCTGGCGTAGAAAATCGGAATGCGCGATGGTAGTGAGCGCGGTCAGCGCGCCGATCTCGACGCAGCCATCCGGTTGCGGCCGGATGCCCTTCAGTTCGGCGAGGTGGCGGATGTCGAGCAGGTACTGCGAGTCGAAGAGCTTCTGGCGCATCGAGGGCAGAAGATCGGTTCCGCCGGCGAGGATGCGGATACTGCCCGCGTGCTGGGCGAGCTGGCCGACGGCGTCGGCGAGGTTACGCGGGCGTAGAAGTTTGAATTCGGGCAGGCTCACTCGGTGTCTCCCGGCTGCGCCGCTTGGCGCGCTGGATCGAGTTCATGCCGCTGCGGACCTTTACCCTTGAAACACGTAGAGCCGCCGTGTTCGCGAAATTTTGTGGGCGCAGTCGGGTCCACGCCTTCGGTCAGGTTGAGCGGCTTGGCATTCTTCTTCGCTCGCAAGGCGGCGAGCACGCGCTCGGGTGTGAAGGGCGACTCGTGCAGGCGGATGCCGACTGCATCGTAGATGGCGTTGGCAATCGCAGGAATGGTCGCGGCCAGCGAGCCTTCGCTGCATTCTTTAGCACCGAACGGACCCTCGGGGTCGATGCTTTCCACGATGATCGGCTCGACTTCGGGCGACTCGACCGACGACGGGCTGCGATATTCAAGTAGGCCGGGGTTCATCAACAGGCCGTCTTTCCAGACCAATTCTTCGGTCAGCGCCTGGCCCATGCCCATCCAGACGGAGCCGATGATCTGGCCTTCGACGGAAACCGGGTTGAGGGCGCGCCCGCAGTCGTGCGCGGCCCAGACTTTGTGGACGGTGACCTCGCCGGTATCTTCGTCCACGCTCACCTCGGCGACCTGCGCGGAGTAGGAGTAGGCGGGCGAGGGGCCGACGCCGGCGCCTTTGTGCTTGCCGCCGCGGGCTTCCGCCGGAGGCGCGTAGGATCCGGTGCCGCTCAGCGCGCCGTGGAAATCAATGGCGGCGACGACGGCTTCCTCGAAGGTCATGGAATCTTTCGGGCCTTCGTCTTTGCGCTTTTGCTGGAGGGAGCCGCGGAGGATTTGGCCTTCGACGCGGCCGGAGACGATGGGCTGGGCTTGTGTGGCGCGGGCGCCCTCGCCCGCGAGCTGTTTCCTGTTCACCGTGTCGTTGCGGAAGACGAGCTCGTCCGGAGCACAGTTCATCTTCTTCGCGGCCGCGGCGGCAATTTGCTTCTTCACTTCTTGCGCGGCGCGCAGCGTGGCGTTGCCGTTCATGAAGGTCACGCGGCTGGAGTAGGAGCCGATGTCGATGGGCGTAAGGTCGGTGTCGGCAGCGACGACCTTCACGCGGTTCAACGAACAGCCGAAAGTCTCGGCGGCGACCTGCGCGACCATGGTGTCGGAGCCCTGGCCGATGTCGGAGGCGCCAGTGTAGACGACTACCCCGCCGTCGCGGTCAATCTTGATGTTAACGGTGGAGTGCGGCATGTCGGACCGGATGATGGAGTTGGCCGCGCCGCTGACGTAGTGACTGCAAGCGATGCCGAGGCCGCGTCCCTTGGGGAGTTTGCCTTTGCACTCGTTCCACCTTGAACGAGTGACAACCTGGTCAATGCACTCCGGCAGGCCGTAGCTCAGCACACGCAGGCCGTTGATAGTGATGCAGGGCGGCTGGAGCAAATTGCGGCGGCGGATTTCGGCGGGATCGATGTTCAGCTTGGCAGCGATTTCATCGAGCTGCGATTCGAAGGCGAAGCGAACATTGACGGTGCCGTGTCCGCGCATGGCGCCGCAGGCGGGCTTGTTGGTGAGCACGCGGTAGCCGTCGTACTGGATGTTGGGAATATCGTAGAGCGCGCCGAGCAGAGCGCCGGAATAAAGGATGGTAACGACCCCGTAGGAACAGTAAGCGCCGCCGTCCTGCACGACACGGGCTTTGACGGCGGTGATGCGGCCGTCATTCTTCACACCGGTTTTGAGGTCCACGATGGTGCGCGGGCGTCCGCGATGGGCCCAGAAAACTTCTTCGCGGGTGTAAGTGATCTTGACCGGTTTGCGGGCGGCGCGAGCGGCGATGCCGGCAATAATCTCTATGGGGATGACTTCACTCTTGCCGCCGAAGCCGCCACCCACCAGCGGCTTGATCACGCGGATCTGCTGCATCGGCATCTCGAGAACGAGGGACAGCTTGTGCTGCAGGTAATACGGAACTTGTGTGGACGACCAGACGGTCAGGCGGCCGGGGTTGCCGATGTGGGGATCAATCTCGAATGACGCCAGCGTGGAGTGCGGCTCCATGGCGGCGTGCGTAACTTCGTTAGCGAGGAAGCGGCCTTCGGCGATGTAGTCGGCCTCGGCGAAGGCTTTGTCGGGATCGGCGAAGGCGTGGTGGTAGTCCTTTTCGAGGTTGTTCGGCTTGTTGTCGTGGATCAGGCCGGTTTCGGCCTTCATCGATTCTTCGGGGTCGAAGTAGGCAGGCAGGAGTTCGTAGTCCACTTCGATGAGTTCGAGGGCTTTCTCGGCGATCGACTCGGAGACAGCGGCGACGCAGGCGACGTTGTCGCCGACGTAGCGGACCTTGTCGAGCGCGAGCGCGTACTCGTCGTGGCCGACGGGAAGAATACCGAACGGGTTGGGCGCGTTTTTGCCGGTGACGACCGCTACAACTCCGTCGAGCTTTTCGGCGCGGCTGGTGTCGATACTCTTGATGCGGGCATGCGGGTGCGGCGAGTGCAGGATCTTTCCGTAGAGCATGCCGGGGACTGAGAGATCGTCGGTGTATTTGCCGGAACCGGTGGTCTTGCCGGCGGCGTCGACCATGGCGATGGATTTGCCGATGATGGAGAAGTCGGTGGTCGCTGGTCGTCGGTCGTTGGCCATTGCAGTTCTCAGTTCCCGGTTCTCAGTTCTCAGTGCGTCGCCATTCAATGCAGATCCCTCGCTTCGCTCGGGATGACAATTTAATTGGGGATTGGCGCGGAAGTAGTGTCATCTCGACATCGCCATTCCCTGCTTCTCGGCATCGATCGCTGCTTTGATCGCCTGGTACATCTGGGTGTAGCCGGTGCAGCGGCAGAGATTGCCGCTCAGGGCGGCGCGGATTTCGTCTTCGGTCGGATTCTCGTTGACCGAAAGCAGATGCTTAACCGCCATGATGAAGCCAGGAGTGCAGAATCCGCACTGGGCGCCGCCCCAGTCGCCATAAGCCTTCTGAATTGCGGCCAAGCTGCCGTGTTCGCTGACGCCTTCGACGGTCGTGATCTCCTGGCCTTCACAACTGGCGGCGAGCAGGGTGCAGGCCAGCATCGGAGTGCCGTCCACGAGCACGGTGCAGGTGCCGCAGGAGGAGTCGTCGCAGCCGCGCTTGGAACCGGTGAGGTTCAGGTCGCGGCGGAGCACGTCGAGCAGCAGCGCGTTCGGCTCGATGGCGAGTTCGTGGGTGAGGCCGTTGATGGTCAGCGCTACGAGTTCTTTTTTCATGAAAGCTGTTAGCTTTTAGCCTTTAGCTCAACCCCGCCCATTCAAGAGCTAAAGGCTAAAAGCTAATGGCTAAAGGCTGCCCTCAGTACAACGGCACCTTCGGATCCACCGTGCGCGCCCAGCCGTCGATGCCGCCGCGCATGGACTGCGCTTTCTCGAATCCCTGCTGGCGGAGCCAGTTGGCCGCGCTGAGCGAGCGCACACCGCGATGACACATGACGACGATGTGATCGTCGGGATCGAGCTCCTGGTGCGCCCGCGATGGGATGTCGCCCATCGGGATGTATGTGGCACCTTCCAGGCGCGACTTCTCCCACTCCCAAGGTTCGCGCACGTCGAGCAGCGTAAAGCTCTCGCCGCGCTTCTGCAGCGACTTCACCTGGCCGGAAGAGATTTCGAGATCCATAAATTCAGCCGTTAGCAACTAGCACTTAGCATTTAGTCCTTGCGGGTCCATCCGCGGAGCGGACACGCTGAGATTCGAGCCAAGTGCCAACGGCTAAGTGCTAAGTGCCAGTTCTTAGTACCCATAATCCGTCTGAACCGCATACGCGTGCTGCTTGACGCCGAGCTCTTCGACGCGGCCGGCGCCGAGTTGATTCATGTAATCGCGACGGTCATTCACGCCATACACCCAGCGCTTGAGCCAGGCGGCGCTCTCTTCTCTTGTTTTCGTCTGCTCGTGATACTGGCGAAAGAAGGCGTCGTCGCGCTTGTAGTATCCCTGAACCGGAGACGGATGGGCGCCGTACGGGCACTCGACCACGGCGTTCACCAGAAATCCCGGGAGCATGGTGCGGTTCGGGTCGCTGGCAATCACTTCGGGATCGACGATCTCTTCGGCGACGATCATCACGCGCTTCGCCGCGCGCACAGCTTCCACCATCACGCCGAAGTTGCCCCAGCAGTGCGCGTTACCGTTGCGATCGGCGCGCTGCACGTGAACGATAGCGATGTCGGGGGCCAGGGCGCGAACGGCGTGGAGCTTGTCACCGGCGTGAAACGGCGACTCCATTTCCGTAAAGAATTCGTTGTTTAGTGCCGTATCGCTGCCGAGGGCAGTTCGCGTAGGCAGGAACGGGACACCCATGGCGGCGGCCTGAAGAGCCAGCGCCACGGCAAAGTTCGTCAGGTTGGTGACGCGCAATCCGTCTTGCTCGACGGCGCGGCGGAAGTTGTAGGCCGAACCCATCATGACGTTACCGACCCAGGCGGCGATGACGCGCTCGACACATCCGGCGGCGATCAGCTGGTCAAAAAGAATGTCGGAGATCGGGCCGATCAGGGTGAGGCCCCGCCTTTTCTGGCGGATGATCTCGTGCCCGGCGGCGAAGGGGATCATCTGCTCCAGCTGTAAGCCCAAGGCAACCGAGGCGCCGTCGGGGATGAGCGTGGCGATGGCGTCGGACATAGAGAGCAGCTTGGACATGGCTATGCGTGCGTCTCCTCAGATCCGACAGAGCTGGCGCGTCCCATGGTGGTCAGGCTGACCAGCGCCGCCAGCGCCCACAGGGCGCCCGTGCCGATGCGTGCCGTGCGCACCTGGGCAGACGGGACCGTGCGCCACAGCGTCAGGCTGAAGCCGATGACGAAGTTCACGAGCAGCACACCAAAGAACAGGCGTTCGCGCAGGCAGCGGGTATCGAACATCAACCCGGCCAGCACCAGCACCCAGACGATATAGGTAGCCGCAGTCCAGGCGTCGTGCGGCCAGTCATAGTCGTTGCGCAGGATGTGGCTGAATGAAATCCATGCGAAGTAGGCGCAGGCCAGGAAACCCATGATGCCCCATAGCGTGGCGCGGCACATGACGTGGCCCGACCTATCGGCCCGCTTGGTTTCGGCCGGAGTGGCCGGCTTTTCTATCTGCCTGTCCATTTGGGTGACCGCTTCTCGAGGAAGGCGGCAATGCCTTCACGCGCGTCCTCGGTGGCGATGAGCTCCTCAAGATAGATTTTCTCAGCCCGGGCCAGTCCTTTGTCAAAGTGAATCGCATCCCAGGCGTAAATAGCCTTCTTGGCGTGGGCGAGAGCAACGGGGCTCAGTGCCTTGAGCTGGGCGAGCGTTTCCTGCACGACCCCTTCGAGTTCGTCGGCGCGGGCGGAGCGGTTCGCAAGTCCGATGGCGACGGCTTCGTCGCCCGAGATCTGGCGTCCGGTGAGGATCAGTTCCTCGGCGCGCTTCTGGCCGACGAGCGCGGGCAGCGCGACCGCGGCAACCGGCGGATAACAGCCGAGCTTGATCTCGGGAAAGCCCCAGGCGGCGTCGCGTGCGGTGTAAACCATATCGCAGACCGCGGCAAGCTCTGCGCCTCCGCCAAGGCATGCGCCTTGAACGGCGGCGATCGTGATCTTGCGCGAGGCGACAATGAAGCGGATCACAGCATGGAAGCTGGTGAGCATCTCGCGGACTTGCTCCGGCACATGCGCTTTGACGTCGACGCCAGCGGAGAAAGCACGGGAATCCCCTTCGAAAACAATGATCGAGATCTCGGGGTGGGATTCGAGTTCCGTGAGCGCCTGGTGAAGTTCCTGCATCATCGGGATGTCGATGATATTGAGCGGAGGGTTGTGGAGGTTGATGCGGGCCAGCGGCGCCTTGATGTCAAAGGCTAGCCGGGTTGTGGAGACGGTGGGCATTTCTTGTTTCGGCTTTTTTCTTTACCACAGGGGGCACAGGGTATCACAGGGCAAACCCATCTGATTTCTCCGTGCCTCCGTGGTAGGTTCAGTTCTCGCGGGCAAGAGTGCCCGCCCCACACGAGATCAGCTTGTCCAGAAGCCCTCCCTATCGTACTCGCGAATGGCTTTGAGTTCTTCGGCAGTTGGTTCGGGCGTGGTCGAGACGTTTTCGGCCACACGCAGCTTCCAGCCGGTGTGGGCGATCACGTCTTCGACCGAACTGACCGGATGAGCAGACGCCAGATACGCTTCGCCATCTTCGCCGAAGCGCAGGACAGCTTTCGTCGTGATGACCGCTGACGGGCCGCCGCGGGGCAGATGGACGCGCTTGCGCCATCCGGAACCTTCTCCGTTGCCCGGACTGGTGATGAATGAGACGCGCTCAGGCAGCCGCTGCCGCGAATGTTCGAGCACGGCGACGTAGCGCTGCGCGAGCGAAGCAATGTCGCAGGCGCCGCCGGAGCCGGGCAGGCGCACCATTCCCTTGGGCCCGCGGACCTCGGTCGAGTTCAGGTTCCCGAAGCGATCCACCTCGGCGGCGCCGAGAAAACCGAGATGCACACGTCCGGATTGCAGCAGGCTCATAACGCCCAGCATATCGAGACACTGGGTCGCACCCAGGATGTTGGGTGGATCGGCCATCGTATAGATCAATTCGGGAGCGGGCGTGGACCGGATCACACCATTCTCGAACAGTCCCACAGCATTCGGAGCGTGGGTGCGCTTGGCGACTACGAAGGCAATCAGCGGAAGGCGCATGCCGACGAAGACGACTTCGCCGTCGCGGATCTCGCGCGCGGCGGCGGCGACCATGAGTTCAGAGAGAGTGTAAGTCGCGGGTGGCAAGGCTGCGGTTGGCATAAGAGTCGTTGGTCGTTTCGCCGTTGGTCGTTGGCCAAAACAAACTCGGAGGCTTCGCTCCGCCTGGACGGGCGAGGGCGTCCGTCCCTCCACAATCTAGATGTTGATCGCCGATTTACGCGGCTCGGCGATGGTGGACAGCGGGTCGCGCGCGCCTTCTTTCTCTTTGATCCACTTCTTCTCGTTGCGGATGATGTCGAGAAGGACCTCTTTATCTCTTGCGGTCGGCAGACACTCTTCGCAGTGCTGCTGGTAAGCGCGATCGTCGAGCGGTTCGCCAGTCTCGCAGTGAAACTTCTTCCCTGCCCAGCGTCCGATATTGCGGTTGAACTGGATGTGGGGCGTGTAGAACTTCTTGCCTCCCGGCTGCAGGAACGTGTTCAGGCGCTCGACCAGGCCGGCGACTTCTTGCCGGTACAACTGGCGGTTGTAATCGTTGAGGTCGTCCAGATCGGCGGCCTGCTCGTTTTGCGGCTCGTCATAACGGCCCTTGATGCCCCAGACATAGGCCCAGTGCGCCGACGAGGAATGATCGGTGCCAAACAGATCGTAGGAACTCGAAATCCACTTGTTGAGATATTTCTGCATGAGCCACTGCGGGATGACGCCTGCTTCGACGATGCGGCGCAGTCCGTCGTTGCCGGTGCCCATGTGGAAAGCCTCTTCACGCAACATATAAGAGGTGGAGCGGCCGAGCGGCGCGAACGAAGAGTACTTCAGCATCTGGAGCTGGAATTTGCCGTCGCGGTCCACGAAGTCGGTGTAGGTGAAGAAATCGAGCCAGTTGTCGACATCAACGTTGAAAGTGCCGAGCAGGCGCTTGTTTTCGAAGGCGCGGCGCTCCAGCATCTTCTGCGCTTCGACTTTGCCGGAGTAGCCGAAGAAGTCGATGAGCAGGGCGCACATCTGCCAGCCGTGGCGCATCTCTTCGATCATGACGCGGGTGAGGGCGCGGCGGTCCCAGTCGGTGGGCGCGGACGCGAACAGGTTGCGCTGCTGCTCGACCGAGGCGAACTCGGTGTCGCCCTGGTAGATGATCATGTTCATGAGGGCGTCGCGCATCTGCTGGGTGGGGATCTGGCGCAGGTTCTCCCACTTTTTGCGGCCTTTGTAGGAGCCGAACTGGATGTCGCCGGTTTCGACGGCGCCGTAGAGGGTGTCGAAGTGAAAAGATTCGACGTCGTCCTTGTTGACGCCGACTTCCTTGCGCCACTCGTTGAATAGGCCGACCCAGTCACTGAAACTGCCGATTTTAGCTACTTTGCCGGGCATAAACTCTGATCCTCTTTCCGCGCGGTGCGGGAGCACTTAGCAGTTAGCACTTGGCATTTAGCTAATTCGGCGCTCGGGAAGATCCAAGCTAACGGCTAAGTGCCAAGTGCCAACTGCCGGTTTCTATTTTGCTGTGAAGGTTGCTGGACGCTTCTCGACGTAAGCGGCAAGCCCTTCCTTGGCGTCTTCGCTTTGGAACAGGAGCTGCTGGTTCTCACGCTCTACCGCCAGCGCCGACTCCATCGGAATCTCCCATCCGGTCTGCACGGCGCGCTTGATGCGTCCCACGGCCTTTGCGGCTTTATTCGGCGGAGTGAACTGGCGGGCGTACTCCATGACGTTCTCCATGAAGCCCTCGCGCTCGAAGATGTCGTTGACGATGCCGAGGTCCTTCGCTTCCTCGAAGGAGAAAGTGTTGCCGGTGACCATCAGTTCGATGGCCTTGCTCTTCCCTACCAGGCGCGAGAGGCGCTGCGTGCCGCCGGTGCCAGGAAGCACGCCAAGATTGACTTCGGGCAGGCCGAGTTTGCCGGCGTCTTTGCGGGCGATGCGGATGTCGGCGGCCATGGCGATTTCGAGTCCGCCGCCGACGCAGTGTCCGTTGATCGCGGCAATGACGAGCTTCGGCGTATGCTCGAGGCGCAGCAGCATTTCGTTGGCGTGGAGACAGAAGTAATACTTGAAGGTCGGATCCACACTGGCCAGCATTTTGATGTTCGCGCCGGCCGAAAAAAACTTGTCGCCCGCGCCGGTGAGAACGATCACATAGACGTTAGTGTCCATGCGGGCCTTGAGAATGGCCTCGTCGATCTGACGGTTCATCTCGTAGGTGTAGGTGTTGGCCGGCGGATCATTCATCTCGATTACGGCGACGCCCGCTTCGGCGCGGTAGTTGATGAGCTGCTTGGTGGTTTCGCCGGTAGCCGGCTGCATTGTGGTGGCCATAGTTTGCTCCTTCGTGATGCTGTTGGTGTCGCCGGCTGAAGCCGGTTCTGATATCTAGCGTTGCTGCCTACGGCGCGCCTGAAGGCGCGCCCTTTCAACTCGGGTCGCGCTACCGCTAATCACTCCGCGGAGAAAAATGTCGCCCATGCGTCGCGCCAGTTCCTCGGCGCCGCCGTCTACGCGCGGGTTGTACCAGGTGTAAATCCAGTTCATCATGCCGAACAGGCTCATGACGGCGGTGCGCGAACTGAAGTCGAGGCCGCGCTCGCGCTTGAGGGCGTCCATCAGCCCGACGCAGATGCGATAGTACTCGCGCTTGATGGCCGCGATTTCCGATCCCAGGCCGTTTTTCAAAACCTCGTCCTCATGCGAGAGGACTTTCATGCCTTGCTGGTTTACGAGAAAGTATTCGAGATGGTTCAGGATGAAAATGCGGATGCGCTCCTCAGGCTCGGCGCTGTTGTCGAGGCGCGTCTTGAGCTTTTCCAGAATCGTCGTGAAGGTGTGCTTCTGGATCAGGTAGAGCAGGTGCTCCTTCGATCCGAAATAGTGGTAGAGCCCGGCCAGCGACATTCCCGAAGCGCGGGAAAGATCGCGCATGGACGCGCCTTCGTATCCTTTTTCGCAGAAGACTTCGGTGGCGTGGCCCAGCACTTCGCCGAGACGGCGGTGGAAGCGGGCGTCGGCACTGGGGCTGGCGGACCGGCGCGGGCGTCCGGGGGCGCGAGTCGTTGCGGAGCGGGCCATTGGATTCGAACGTTCGTTCTAATTAATTATACGATCTTGTGCGGTTGATCACAAGAGGGTGTGATGCGAAAGTTATGGTGAAACCGGATCGCGCTCGGTGAGCAGGATTCGCTTGACCTTGTTGCGATCGAGGGTCTGTATTACTCCTGCGACGCGTACCCGGATCTCCATTCCGCTCACGGAGACGAGGTCGCCGGTCAGTACCGTTCCATCGCGGAGTTCGAAGGTGTCGTGCGCGGAGGTTCCGAGCTCATAGCTGACGCTGCCCCCGGAAACGTCATCGGGGCCGATTTCCAGGGGAAACTTACCAGCGTTGAAGCCTTCCTTGCTGAAGTCCAGACTGTGTTTGCCGACCGCCAATTGAACCAGCTTGGGAGTGGTACCGGCCTCGGCGCCATCGACCAAGAGCCTTGCCCCTTGCGGGACGGAATTCACAGTCATGGAGATCTTCTTTGGCGGGGCCAGCGGCTGCAGCTCGGCGGGCACAGAGTTGGGAGCAAGTTCGACCGACACTGGCGTCCCCAGAGCATGAACCGTAGTTTGGAACTTGACTGCCTGGCCCGGACTAACGTTATCGAGGGTAATCCAGCCGTCGCCGATGCGAACCTTGTTCTTGTCGTACAGGTAGAGCGAAAAGCCAAGGTGCGAGATCTTCTTGCTCCACAGGTTTTCTGCGGTGGTGTCGATGACGTAGTTGTGTTGGCCGGCAACGGAACTGAGTTCTTTGAATTTCCCCAGGGTCACGCGGACGACGGGCGAACCCGTTTGCGGCCAGTTGATCACCTGGGTGGGCGCATCTTTGGCGGCTAAGAAGCCCGTCAGGGCAAGAACAAGTCCGAGTGAGCAAACGTGGGCGCGGAGCATTCGCAGAATTCTCCCATACGGATCGCGATGTCGCAATGGTTTCCGGCCCATGTTGCACCGGTGACGACCGCCACGGCCCCGCGGGCGAGGGCGCCCGCGCCACACCACACCGGTTAGCTCTTGATTCCGGCCATTAGCTTCTCGATTTCGGCTTTGAGATCGGCTGTCAGCGGTAGGAACGGCAGGCGCGAGGCGCCGCCGTAGTAGCCGTTGAGGTCCATGGCGTACTTGACGCCGGGAACGCCGAGTTCGCTGACGACGCGTTGCGCGGGCAGCTTGAGGCGGTCTTGTTTCTCTCGGGCGAGGGTGTTGTCGCCTTCTTTGAGCGCAGCATAGATCTCGTAGCACGCGGTGGGTGCTGGGGAGGCGAAGGCGAGGATGGCGCCAACGGCTCCGAGCGCGAGCGACGGTTCCAGTTGGTGGGCGGCGCCTACCATTACCTGGAAGCCGACTTCCTTTTGGCGAGTCTTGAGCTTACCGACAACTGTTACAGCGGAAGATGAAGGCTTCGTCGCCCCGGCCAGGACCTCGACCGAAACCAATTGACCACCGTTCAAGCTGTCGGTCGCGGCGGCCTTCAACATGCGCGGGGTAACGGCGTCGAATGTCTCGGTCACCGTGGCGGAGCGCTTCACGTGGCGCGTGCCGTCGACCATCTTCTTTACTTTGTCGAGGTTCCCGCTCGATTCCTTGATGGCAATGATGTTGGAGTGATCGGCCAGTTCGATGACGACCTCTGCGGGAATGTCGTATCCGGTGGCCTGGGGAAAGTTGTAGATGACGATGGGGAGCGGCGAGCGGTCGGCCACCGTGCGGTAGAAGGCGAGGATGTTGGCCGGAAGCATCTGCTTTTTGTAGTGGTGCGGGGTGCGGACCATGGCGGCGTCGTAGCCGAGGTCGGCGGAGTATTCCGTAAGGCGCAGAGTCTCGATCGCGGACTCGATGCCAGTGCCAGCGATCATGACTTTGTTCGGCGCGGCAGCGGCGAGCGCGGTCTTCAGGGCGTCCCGGCGCTCCTGGTCGGAGAGCAGGATGGCTTCGCCGGTCGAGCCGAGAACGACAATACCGGCAGCGGGCGAGCGCGAGTAGCGCTCGACGTTCGACTCGAGCTTCTTGTGATAGACCTGGCCGTCGGGACAGAACGGCGTCGTGATGGGAGGGAAGATGCCGGAGAGAAGCATGAGAGTCAGCTCCTAGCTACTAGCTTAGCAGCCTGGTTGAGTCGGAATGGTCATATCTTCCCCACCCAGTAGTGTCCGGTTAAGGATTTGGTGAACGGTTATAAAGCGATGGTATATCGGAACTTAGGTGCGCAAAGGGCGGTGATCGATTTGAATTGCGATCACCATGAACCTTGGCCAATCTCTGTTCGCGC
>JACQDD010000295.1 GCA_016201265.1 Terriglobales bacterium
GACTCCACTCCGCTCTCGGCTATTGTCCGCACAGCGAGTTTGAACGCCTGCAGTCGTCGCCGCGGATGCTGACACCGGTTCTGGCGCAGGAGGCCGTATGAGTTTTCTGAGGCAGGGGGAAATCTATCCATGCGATGAGGGCACGATCTCGCAACCGTGCCCTCGCTCATCGCCGTGGATGAGTCTCCAGCTGGGTATTCCTGGCAGGTTGCTCTCCAGCAGAGCCCGCGTCCTCTTCCCCAGCCGGAGCTATACTGCCAACTATCAACCTCGCCCGACAATGCTTCGGCAGCGAACGGCGAAATGTCGCTTAACTGGTTGTCTCAGCCGAGGGGTCCAGTCCATTGTGTGACTTCATGTCCTTTGTGGTTGAGGAACTCAGGACACTACGGGCTACCTGACCGCCGCGACGGATCAAGGCAGGAAGTGGTCGTCCGACCGGAATACGAAACACAGGAGAGACGGAATGTCAGGGACTTCCAAATTCGATGCCACCGGCAAGCAGAATGCCGGCACTGCTACCCACGACGCAAAGGTCTGGAACGTGGCCATCGTTGGCTTCGGTACGGTGGGGAACTCCGTCGCCAGAATTCTTTGTGAGCGAGCGCCTTCTCCCTTGCGTCTGACCCACATCTGCAATCGCAGCGTTGCACGCAAGAAAGTCGACTGGCTCCCTCCATCGGTACAGTGGACCGAGAGCTTCGAAGACGTGCTTTCCTCCGACGTGGACATTGTGGTCGAAGTCATGGGCGGACTCCAGCCCACCGAAGACTGGATCCGCCGCGCGCTCGCTTCCGGGAAGTCGGTAGTCACTGCCAACAAGCAGTTGATCTCACGCTGCGGTCCAGAACTGATTAGCCTGGCGCGCAGTATGCATCAGGAAATCGCCTTTGGCGCTTCGGTAGCCGGCGGAGTGCCGGTGATCTCCGGGCTCCATGAGGGCCTCGCCGGCGACGACCTGTTCAAGATCTGTGGCATCCTCAACGGCACTTGCAACTACATCCTGAGCCAGATCGAGAGCAACGGCGTCTCCTTCGCCACGGCCCTGCGCGAAGCCCAGAAACTCGGGTTTGCCGAGGCCGATCCCACCGAGGACATTGACGGCCTCGATGCGCGCGCTAAACTTGCCATCCTCGCGCGGGTCGGACTGCACTGCAATGTCCAGCCGGCGAGCATCCTCTGTCGCTCCATCTCCGCGATCGATTCGGTGGATTTCGAATATGCAAACCAGTTGGGTTGCACGATCCGCCAGATCTCCATGGCGGAACTGAAGGGCGACCAGCTGTTTGCCGCGGTACAGCCTGCCCTGGTGGAACTCTCCTCACCCCTGGCACGCGTCGAAGGCAGCCAGAACCTGGTGATGTCCACCGGAACCTATGGCGGCGAGACCGTGTTTGGAGGCCACGGCGCGGGCGGACACCCAACCGCGGTCGCGGTCGTATCCGACATTCTGGCCATCGCTCGCTCCAAGCAGGCGGGTGTGTGTGAGGAGGCCCACGCAGCCGAGATCACCCCCAAGGTGACTGCCGATTTCGCCACCCGGCACTACCTGCGCTTTCTGGTCAAGGATCGGCCCGGCATCATCGCAACCCTGGCTACGATTCTTGCCGAGTACGACATCAACATCGAGGCAGTACTTCAGAAACCCGGCTGTTCAAAATCCGCCCTGCCCTTCCTCATCACCCTGGAGGAATGCCGAGCATCGCTGGTTGAGCAGGCACTGCAGAAAATTGCTCTCCTGGATTTCCTGGTGCACCCCTGTCTGCACTTGCCGATCCTGGTTGGGGATTTGCATGCCAAGTGAAGTCACTGAAGGCAATTGACGAGCCGGGGCCTTACCCTTCCGCCTGGAAAAACTGCGCCATGTTGCGGAATTTCGCGTAACGCGCGTCTAGGAGTTCCTTCACGGGCAAGCGTTTGAGCTCTGCCAAGTGCTGCTGTAGAACCCCGTCCAGCAACGCCGCTGCCTCGGCGTGATCGGCGTGTGCGCCTCCCGGCGGCTCTGGCACGATGGCATCAACGATGCCCAGCTCGCTTAGATCTTTCGGCGTGATCTTCATGGCGGCGGCGGCTATGTTCCGCTTCATCGCATCGCGCCACATGATCGACGCACATCCCTCGGGAGATATGACCGAATAGATTGAGTTCTCCATCATCAGCACGCGGTCGCCTACGGCAATCGCCAGCGCGCCACCGCTGCCACCTTCTCCCGTGATCGTCACAATGATGGGAACTTCCAGCCGCGCCATCTCGCGCAGGTTGTAAGCAATGGCCTCAGCCTGCCCGCGTTCTTCCGCGCCCAGCCCGGGATAAGCTCCGGGGGTATCCACGAAACTGAAGATCGGCCGGCGAAACTTGGCTGCGATCTGCATGACGCGGAGCGCTTTCCGGTAGCCTTCCGGATTCGGCATACCGAAATTGCGATACACCTTCTGCTTCGTATCGCGCGCCTTTTGATGCCCCAGCACCAGCACTTCCTCCCCGTGGAAGCGGGCCATGCCACACACGATCGCCGGATCGTCGGCAAAACCGCGGTCGCCGTGAATCTCGCTCCAATCGGTGAAAATGCGCTCGATGTAATCCAGGGTATAGGGACGTTGCGGATGGCGCGCCATCTCGGTGCGCTCCCAGGCATTCAGGTGCGAAGAGATTTCCCGCCGCAAGTCGTTCACCCGGTCGTGCAATTGCTGAATGTGGCGGCGCGTTTCTTCGTTCTGCCCTTCCAGTGTTTGCAGACGCTCGATCTGCTGCTCGATCTTTTCCAGTTCCTGTTGCGCTTTAAGGCCAGAGTCCATCTTGATGACGTTCCCATTCCTGCGGGTGTGATGCGCTTCCACAATCGAGAGCAGAAATTCGGTTCCGGTTATGGCTGGATTCCCGGCGCTGCCCTCGGATTGTTTTGCTTGCTTCATTTTCGCTCGACTCATCGACCGAACCTGCTAACGGGTAGGGATCAACTGATGACGCGCACGCTGCCGCGTCCGCACAACTCCTCCACGCGGCCAATGAAGTTCCGGTCCGGCATCACATTATAGCCTTCGGCTTCCATCACCACCATGAAATCGCCTTGCCGTTCCACGTCGAACAGCACCTTGGCCTCTCCCGGGCGCTCGTGGAACAACGCGTGCAGGGCGCTCACCGTATCTTCGGTCGCGCTCTCCGCCAGTATCCGGATGCGCAGCGCCTTGGGCAGCGGGACTTTCGCCTCATCGAGCGGGGTGATGTCGTTGACCGTCAGCTTGGCGTTCGCCCCTTCCTCAACTCGTACACCGCCCCGGATCAGGACTGGGACCTCGAGCTTCACCTTCTCCCCAAGTTTCTTGAAGGCCTCGGGAAACACCAGCAATTCCACCTTCCCCGACATATCTTCCAGCGCGCCTTGTGCCCACAATTCGCCTCGTTTTGATTTTGCAACCCGCAGGTTCGTAATCAGACCGGCAGCCGTGATGTTGTCATCCTTGCCGGTGGACCGCTTCATGCCGTTGATGTCTTCCGTCGAGAGTGCGCTCAGATCAAGCAGCTTGTCTTTGTATTTCTCCAGCGGATGGCCGGTAATAAAGAAGCCGAGGATTTCTTTCTCCGCCGCCAGTCGCATGTGCTCATCCCAATCCGGAGTGTCCGGGAGCGCGTCATTCTCGTGGTGCGCGGGTTCGTCTGCAAATACCCCAAACAGTCCGTGCTGGCCGGACTCGGCGTCGCGCTGCGTCTTCTGCGCACGCTCCATCGCTTTGTCCAGGGTCTGCATCAGCTGCGCACGGCGGCCCATGGAATCCATGGCGCCGCTCTTGATCAGCGATTCCAGCACGCGCTTGTTCAGCAGCCGCAGGTCCACTTCTTCGCAGAACTCAAAGAGCGAACGGAAATTACGGCCGAGCTTCTTGCGCGCTGCGACGGTCGATTCGATCGCATTTCCGCCCACGTTCTTCACCGCCGCCAGTCCGAACCGGATCGCCTGCCCATGCGGCGTGAAGTTCGCGTCGCTCACGTTAATATCCGGCGGCTCCACCGCAATCCCCATCTCGCGGCACTCGTTGATGTACTTCACCACGTCATCAGTGCTGCCCGTAACCGACGTCAGCAGCGCCGCCATGAACTCGATAGGGTAGTGCGTCTTCAAGTACGCGGTGTGATAGGCCAGCAACGCATAGGCCGCCGAATGCGATTTGTTGAAGCCGTACCCCGCAAACTGCGCCATCAGGTCGAAGATTTTTTCGATCTTTCTTTGCGGGAAACCGTGCTTCACTGCGCCCTGCACGAAGCGCTCGCGTTGCGCTGCCATTTCTTCCGGCTTCTTCTTGCCCATGGCCCGGCGCAGCAGATCGGCGTCTCCCAAGGAATAGCCCGCGAGCCGATTGGCGATTTGCATCACCTGTTCCTGATAGACGATGACTCCCAGCGTCTCCTCGAGAATCTCTTTCAGCTCCGGCAGCTCGTATTCAACTTTTCTGCGACCGTGTTTGCGCTCGACAAAGTCGTCAATCATGCCGCCCTGGATCGGCCCCGGCCGGTAGAGCGCGTTCAGAGCAGTCAGGTCCTCAATCGAATTCGGCTGGTAGCGACGGAGCACGTCGCGCATACCGTGCGACTCAAATTGGAACACCCCCGACGTCAGTCCCCTGTGAAAGACCTTCTCGTAGGTCTCCTGGTCCTCGAGCGGAATATCGTCCAGCGAGGTGAGTGTGGGGCGGGCACTCTTGCCCGCCATCTCTTTCCCCTGAGCCAGCGCAATCAGCTTCAGCGTGTCGTCGAGAATGGTAAGCGTCGTCAGGCCAAGAAAATCCATCTTCAGCAGGCCCATCTTCTCGATGGCCACCATGTCGAAGGCGGTGACGATTTCGTCGTTCTTGGTCTTGTGCAGCGGCACCAGTTCGATCAGCGGCCGCGGCGAAATCACTACGCCCGCCGCATGCACTCCGGAGTTGCGCACCAGCCCTTCCAGCTTCCGCGCCGTATCCAGCAACTGCCGCACCTGCGGATCTTTGTCGTACGCCTCCTGCATCGGGGCCGATTCTTTGATCGCATCCTCAAGCTGAATATTGAGCGTCGCCGGCACCATCTTGGCGATGCGGTCCACATCGCTGTAGGGCATGTCCATCGCCCGCCCCACGTCCTTGATCGCCGCCTTCGCCGCCATCGTTCCGAAGGTGATGATCTGCGCCACGTTCTCGCGCCCGTACTTCTCGGTAACGTACTTGATCACTTCGTCCCGACGATTCATGCAGAAATCAATGTCAATGTCGGGCATTGAAATGCGCTCGGGATTGAGAAAGCGCTCGAATAGAAGCGCATGCTGCAACGGATCGATGTCGGTGATCCCCAGCGAGTACGCCACCAGCGCCCCCGCTGCCGATCCACGCCCCGGCCCCACCGGAATATTGCGTTCCTTCGCGTAGCGAATAAAATCCCACACGATCAGGAAATACCCGGAAAACTTCATCTGCTGGATGATGGCAAGCTCGCGCGATAGCCGCTGCTCGTAGTCGGACAGCGGGTGCTTCAGCCTGCCCTGCGCGGACAACCCACGCAGGACTTCCATGCGCCGCGCAAATCCTTCCCGCGTCACGTGCTCAAAATAACTGTCGAGTGTGAATCCGGCGGGAACTTCGAAATGCGGGAATGGGGTCGGGACTTTCTCGAGCCTCAGATTGCAGCGCTCCGCGATCTCCAGCGTGCGCACTAGCGCCTCGGGAGTGTCCTTGAACACGCGGTACATCTCGTCGTGACTCTTGACGTAGAACTGCGTGCCCTCAAACTTCATCCGGTTCGTTTCCTGGATGGACTTGCCCGTCTGAATGCAGAGCATCACGTCCTGCGCATGGGCGTCCTCTTCGCAGAGATAGTGGCTGTCATTGGTGGCGACGAGCGGCAGCGCCAAATCTTTTTCCAGATGAAGCAAGCCGGAACGGATGCGATGCTCTTGCTCCAGCCCCTGGTCCTGGATCTCCAAAAAGAAATTCTCTTTGCCGAACAGGTCGCGATAGAACGCAGCTGCTTCCCGCGCCGCGTCGTACTTGTTCTCCATGAGGCGCTCAGCCACTTCGCCCTTCAGGCAGCCCGACAGTCCGATCAACCCCTTGGAGTGCTCCGCCAGAAATTTCTTGCTCACCCGCGGCTTGTAGTAGAAACCGTGGAGCGACGCCTCCGACGTGATCCTGACCAGGTTGCGGTAGCCCTCTTCATTCTCGGCCAGAACCAGCAAGTGGTTATAGGTATCGCCTTCGGGCGGTGTCCGCTCGATGTTGTGGTCGTCTTTTTTGCAAACGTAAAGTTCGCACCCAACAATGGGCTTGACCCCTTCCTTGTGGGCCGCATTGACAAAATGCACCGCGCCAAAAATGTTGCCATGGTCGGTCATGGCCACGGCCGGCATCCCCAGCTCTTTCACGCGATGCGCAAGCTTCTCGACGTCGCAAGCGCCGTCAAGAAGGGAGTAGTCGGTATGCAGATGCAGGTGGACGAATTGAGAGCTCATGCGGGGACCGGACCTGGGCCAAACATTGCTTCCATTCTATCGGCTCGTCGAGGATGCGCAACGCCGGAGAATGGTGCACTTTGAAGGTGGCGGAGCGTACCTGAGGAAACCTCTGCGAAATTCCTGAAGGCCAACTCCATGGCTATGCCAGCCCCGCCAGGGGCTAAGCGAAGAAACGAGTCCGCTCCCGGAAGGACAGCCCAACCGGATCGGCACTTGGCGCCTATCTCTTTTTCTTACCCTTGGGTTTGCTCTTCGTCTTGACCGCCGGCTTGGCAGGCTTATATGGGTTTTTCTGGGCCGGGGCCTTGCCTTGTTTGCCCTTTTCGGCAGCGGTCAGTTTCGTCGCCGCTTCCGGCTTCGGCGGAGCAGGAGCAGCTGGAGCGGCCGGCTTTCCCTTGACCTTGGCGCTCGCCTGCGCCAGAGCGACAGGAGCCGTCACAGCCACAGCCTTTCCTTTGCCCTTCGCGCCCGTCGGCGCAGGAGCAGGAGCCACCGCTGCTTTCGCTCCCCGTCCCCGCTTCGCCGGCGGCGGAGGTGGCGGAGGTGGCGGAGGCGGCGCCAGCGGCTTCAGATACTTCAGGGTCTCTGTCCGCGAACGCAGCTTCCCGTCCAGCAGCATGAGGAAAACGTCGTTGGCGATCTTGGGATACTGCGGCAGCTGCGCTGTGATATGCAGCTCGGTCATTTCCGGCAGCGGGATTTTCTGCTGCACTTGACGCCATTTGGTAAAGAAGTTCTTGATCTTCTGCACCACCGCCTGCTGCCGTGCCGTGACCGCCAGGAACAAGATCATCTCCGGCCGCGCCGACGACAACAGCTGCCAGGTTCGCGACGGTGTGGCCGCTTCCTTGCCCGACAGCCGCTTCGACAGTTCTTTCGCGTTGTCCTCGAGATCCTTCCAGGCCTCCACGAGATCTTTGCGCGGAATTGCCTTGCGGATGTCGGAGACATCCTTATCGCCCAGGCGCGATGTCAGAAAATAGAGTACGGCCGGGGCCACTTCCGGCGTATACCCAAGCTCATTCATCTGCTGCCGGGTCTTCATCAGCGCGCTCAAGCCCACCGTGTCCACCTTGGCCGAACTCCAGTGCGCGTTCAATACCTTCAGCCATCCCTCTTTTTCGTACGCCTTCAGGATGCTGAGCGGATCGTCCTCATAGGCCAATTGTTCGATCTCATGGCCGATCGCCGCATTGCGGATGTACTCGATGTAGCCGTTTTCTTTCGCGGCGTTGTAGCGTTGCTGGGTCCGCTCTTCCAGCGGCCAGTGGAAACGGGCTGCAAAACGCGTGGCGCGGATCAGCCGCGACGGATCCTCGATGAACCCATAGTTGTGGAGCACGCGCACCAGCTTGGCCTCAATATCGGCTGCGCCATTGAACGGGTCCATCAGCAAGCCGCGCGATCCCTCGTTGAGGGAAAGCGCCATGGCATTGACTGTGAAATCGCGGCGGCGCAGGTCCTCGATGATGGTGGCGGGCGTAATCTGGGGCGGTTTTCCCGTTTTCTCGTACCGCTCCGAGCGCGCCATGGCGATCTCGGCGCGAACGTTCCCCGGCAGTGTCAGTAGTAGCGACTTAGTCTCGTCGTCCGCGTCGCCCACCACCGCGCCCGCTCGCTCCAGTTCTTTCTGCAGCTTGAGCGCGTTACCCTGCACCGTAAAGTCAATATCGCGGATGGGAAAACCGGTGATGATGTCGCGAATAGCACCGCCGGTCAGGTAAAGGTTCATCTCCGCCGCTTTGGCGGCGTCCTGCACCAGGGTGACTGCTTTTTGCTGGTCCGGCGTGAGCCGGGTCTCCAGGGTGTAGATGTAATCGGCCATGCCTTCCTAGTCGCCGTGCCGTGGCTGGAGCGGGGCGTTATCCACAAGATTTCCACAGGCGGACCTGGTCGGGCCTGGAAGACTGCCCACCCGCGGAATCTAACTCCCTCTAGATATTAGACTTATACAGCGAACCTTGAATTACGGCAAGCTACAGAAAATAACACAAGGTTTACCGTTTGGCTACTGTGAACGGACAAACTCGCCCAACTCAGCGGGAAAGTGCGAAAATCCCACTTGACGGTTTCAAAGTCGGTAGCGGATTCCGCTCTCCGCGCGGACTTTGAAAGCGTCCCCGGCCCTATGCCCTCGACCCACAAGAAAGTCATCGTGCGCAAGCTGGACCGCGACTCCGTCAGCGGATACGTGGCCCCCGCCAATTTTGTGGTCGACGGCAAGCTCGAGCTGCTCAACACCTCCGGCAACGTCGTCGCCGTCGATCTGCGGGACATCAAAGCCGTCTACTTTGTCCGGGAATTCTCCGATTCCGAGGTCATGAGCCGGAAGACGTTCACCACCCGGCCGCGAACAGAAGGCTTGTGGGTACGCCTCAAGTTCAAGGACAACGAAGTGATCGAAGGCATCATGCCCAATGACCTCGCCCAGAATCCTGCCGAAGGGTTCCTGATCAACCCTCCCGACCTGCGCTCGAACACGCAGCGCGTCTTCGTGCCGCGCGCAGCGTTGACCTCGCTAACCGTGATCGCTGTGATCGGCGCCGCGCGCCGCCGCCGCAAGGGCGGCGTTCCCGATACGCGCCAGGTCACGCTGTTCGAGCAGTGAAAAAGCAGGTCTCAGGTCTCAGGAAAATCACTGGAAGCCAAGCGTTCTTCTCTGCGTCCTCTGCGAATCCTTTGCGACGTCCGCGGTTAAAGGCTTTTCGCCGCGTCGCTCAAAGAAGCTCCACCCGCTGAAAGCCTTTCCTCAGATCTGACACCCGAGGCCTAAGACCTGATCCGTTACAATTCCCCGAGACTCGCCATGAAACTCATTGACATCGCCTCCGCAATCAATGCTCGCTTGGACAGCGGCTCGCCCGAAACGCAGATCACCGGCGTCGCAGGAATCGAACACGCTGCCCCTGGCCAACTCACCTTCGTCTCCAACCCGAAGTACGCCGCGGCCGCGAAGACCACGAAAGCATCCGCCGTTATCGTCGCCGAGGACTTCCCTGCCATCCCGTCGGCCATGTTGCGCAGCAAGAACCCCTACCTCGCCTGGGCAAAAGCACTCGAACTCTTCTACCGGCCGCCCCAGTACGCGCCGAGTGTCCATCCCACAGCGGTCGTTCATCCCACGGCCAAGGTCGGGAAGAATGCCCACCTTGGACCGTACGTAGTGATTGATGAAGGCGTCGAAATCGGCGACAACGCCGTCCTGCTGGCCCATGTCGTGATCTATCGCGGCGCGAAAATTGCCAACAACTTCTTTGCCCACGCCCATGCTGTGGTTCGCGAGTTCTGCCAGCTCGGAGACAACGTCCTGCTGCAAAACGGCGTGGTCGTAGGCTCCGACGGCTTTGGCTTCGCCAAGGATGACTCCGGCCACTGGCACAAAATCGTTCAGTCCGGCACCGCCGTCCTGGAAAACGACGTAGAACTACAGGCCAACACCTGCATCGACCGCGCCAGCATCGGAGAGACTCGCATCGCGCGCGGCGCCAAGCTCGACAACATGGTTCAGGTTGGACATAGCTGCACCGTAGGCCAGGACACCCTGCTCTGCGCGCAGGTCGGCCTGGCGGGCACCACCGACGTCGGAAACAACGTGATCCTGGCCGGACAAGTCGGAGTCGCCGGCCACTGCAAGATCGGCGACGGAGTCATCGCCATCGCCCAGAGCGGCATCCCGCACGACGTCCCCGCCGGCAAAATGATCAGCGGCGCTCCTGCTATCGATTTCAAGCTGTGGCTGAAGTGCTGCGCTGTGTACGCGAAGCTGCCGGATATTGCCAAGGCAGTAAGGAGGTTTTCGGATCGGGACTGAGGCACTCTACTTGCTTCCTGATGCGTATCCCGTCGTTACTTGAAATGGGGATTTTCCGCCAGCAACACAAAGCTGGCGTTGCTCGGAGGTCTATGTCTCGACGGAGTTACTCCCGCACAACAATTTTCACGGCGATCCTGCTCTCTGGACCCAGCTCAACAGGTTTTTGCGATGGCGTGACCTGGGCGGTCAACAGAATGGACGGACGTACCGCCTCAAGCGTCAATTCACCTGCCTTATCAGGCCGAAATTCGAAGTCGTATGTCTCCCCGACACTGACGGTGACCTGCGCAGGACAAACCGCCCGCTGTCCTTTAGGAAGGTCGGCGCCGTCTTTCGCCCGTGGCCGCCACTCCACTGGCGTCCCTGCTGCCTTCAATGCGACGTCGATCGGGGGGTTCCCCGGCAGGATGTTGATGATTCGTATCCGATACGTCTGACCCGCCTTGAGGCCGCCCAGATCCGGAGATTGGCTGCCGTTGAGCCAAATGGGCTTCGCCCTCGCACCCGGCCCGGCTTTGCTTAATACCAGTACGCGATCGAACTCCGGATCGAAGCTCTCCCCCGGCGGCAGTACGATTAGCGGGCCATAGAGACCGGAGCTCAGCTGTTTCACGTCATCGATATGCGTGTGATAGATGAACGTACCTGCCCGCGGCGCAGTGAACCGGACCACGAAAGACTTTCCGGGTGCGATCGGCCGCAGGAGCCGTCGTCCCGAGCCGCTCAGCCCCGGCACACCGTCGAAGTAGCTCTCCAGCTCGATACCGTGCCAGTGGACGGTGAGCGGTTCCCGAAGCCGATTCACGACTCGGATCGCCGTCGGCTCTCCTTGCGTCAGTAAGAGCGGGGGGCCTGGAATCTTCGGCTCCAGCGCCAAGCCCGGTGCCTTCGCAATGGCGAACGCCATGCCCGGCTCTTTTCCAAAAAAACCCGGCAGCTCGCTTGCTACCAGCTCCAGGTGCCGGGTGGGCAAAATCGATTTCACCGACGCACGACGCGGCGCCTTCGACGGTAAAATAGTGATCTGCGTGACGAGTCCCGCCATTCCCTCGCGCGCGTGCTCAGCCATGTTGTGCCCCGGGGCGACGGCCGCAGTACGCCAGTATCTGCGCTCTGGGGAGATGTGCGGCAAGACGTGGCAGTGAAACACCCAATTGCCGCTGCGCTCCGGAGTCCATGTCAGCGAGAACGTGCGGCCCGGGCGGAGCAGCTCAGTGACCGCCATGCGCCGTTGATCTTCGCCATAGATCGTGTCGCGTTCCGCATCGCCGATGCTGTCCACTCGAAAGTAGAAACCGTGCAGGTGCATGGGATGGATCACAGAACTGGCATTGATCACGCGCCAGTGTGCGCTCTCGCCCAAACGATATGTGAGCCGTTCCGTGTGGGGCCACGAGAGGCCATTGATCCCCAGCACTTCGCGGAGGCGCGGCGGCTGCGTCGTGTCATCGTCCACCACCAGCCAGTTGGTGATCACCAGCGTGCGATCTTCCTTGGCGTTCGCGCCGTCGCCCTTCGGATCTACCAGCAGCGCTCCATTCAACTCTCCGTCCTCTGCCCGGCGCTGTGCCAATGTTTCCGCGCCGTTCCGGCTCCCCCAATAGAAATACGTTCCTGGAGCACCGGCCAGGAAGAACACTTCGCGCACTTCGCCCGGGGAAATAATCGCGGCATCTTTCGCATCTCCCGGCCGCGCGTGCAGACCATGTAGCGTCAGCGGCCGGTCCAGCCGATTGCGTACTGTGGCGTGGATTTCCGTTCCTTCCGGCACGCGTATCAACGGCCCCGGCGTCGAGAGGGCGCCGCCTTCTTCCCGGAAGGCCGCAACCCGCAAAGCGGGCCCCTCGGCCTCTTCCGGATACCAGTCCCCCATTGCCGCTTCAAGCCGGATCGTCAAGACGCCGTTCCCTAAGCGGCCGGCAGGCGCCTGGTTGGAGTTGGCGGCGATGCGCGCCCCATTGTCAGGAGACTCGGCCGTCACGACCGCGCATCCGCAGCCGGCCACGACAAAGATCAAGCGAGCCAGACGGAGAGATTGGGGCCGCAATAGCAGCTTGGGAATACCCATCGTTCCACCCCCACGAGTGCCGGCATTATACAGCGCGGTCGTCCGCTTGATGGAGGTGAGTGGCTATCAAAGAAGAAGCAAAACAGCTAGCGACCTCCGATTCGCAGAGATCGCTGCAACCTCGAACTCTTCCGTATCGCGGACACTTGCTACTGACTATCTCTCAACTCCTCCGGCAGCCCGCCGTTGATCACGCCCCGCACCTTCGCCATCAGGCTGTCGCGATCACCGAAATCCGCAGGCTCAATCGGATCATGGAATTGCACCGTCACCGTCCCCGGCTGAATTCCAAACCGCGCCTTCGGCATCACTTCCTGCGTGCCCGAAATTGTGATGGGAACCACCGGCACCTTGCACTCTTCCGCCAGGTAGAACGGTCCCTTTTTGAAGGGCAGCAGGCGGCCGTCGAAGGAACGTTTCCCTTCGATGTAGATCGTCATGTTGAGTCCCTGCTGAATCGCCTTGACCGATTCCCGCACCGCTGCAATGCCGGCATCGCGGTTTCCCCGGTCCACCGGCACCAGCGAACCAATCCGCATGACCTTGCCCAGAATCGGATAGCTGAACAGTTCCTTCCTCACCATGACCGAGGTGCGCCGCGGGATCAGTGGAAGAGTAATCGGCGGATCAAGATTCGAGATGTGGTTGGACATGAAGATGTACGTGCGCGCCGGATCAATCTTGTCCAAGCCCAGAGTCTGCACCCGCACGCCAGCGATGCGCACTCCCGTCCACGCTCCCAACATGCAGGTGCGGTACAGGAAACTGACGTTCTTGGTGAGATACGTCCAGGGAAATCCCAGCAGGGCCGCGATCGGCAGGGCCACCGCCCAGAATACGAGCATGAGAACGGTGCGGAACGCCGAGGCACCTCTCCCTTTTGCATACGTCCCCTCGGACGCCATTCCAATTGCACTAGGCGACGACGAATCGGCCGTTTCCACCGACGACTTGTTTGAGATGTTTTCTATGCCCCCACCCCAAGACTGCGCAAGCGCTCCGGTAGCTTCTCATAAATTCCGCCGAATCCGCCATTGGACAGGATGGCAACCACGTCCCCCGGACGCAACTCGGGCGCTATCGCGCTCACGATGGCATCGGCGTCGGCAATCACCTGCGCCCGCCGTCCACGCTTTTGGACCTCTTCCACCACCCGATTCAGATCCATCCGTTCCGCTGCCGGAATCGCCTCCGACTTGAAAACGTTCGCCACAATGACTTCGTCGGCCAGCGCCAGGCTGCGCGCCAGCGCATCCTGCAGCACATTGCGCCGCATGGTATTCGAGCGCGGCTCCAGCACCGCCCATAGGCGCGCCGTCGGATACCGCGAACGCAATGCCTGTAGCGTCTGCTCGATCGCCGTGGGATGGTGCGCGAAGTCGTCAATAATCGTGATCCCGTTAACCTGCGCCTTCACTTCCAGCCGCCGCTTCACGCTCTGGAATGTCCGAAGGGCCTCCCCGATCACCTCTTTTGGGACTCCATAGTCCGCCGCCAGCGCCGCCGCCGCCGTCGCGTTCCA
>JACQDD010000300.1 GCA_016201265.1 Terriglobales bacterium
ATGTTCAGTTATCTCTCGCCGGAGAAGCGGGTGCCCGCCGAGCACCCCTTGCGGCCGATCCGAGCGATGGTGGACACGGTGCTGCAGGAGATGTCGCCGCGGTTTGCCAAGCTGTACGCAGATGTGGGGCGACCGTCGATTGCGCCGGAGCGCCTGCTGCGGGCGCTGCTGCTGCAGATTTTCTACTCGGTGCGCAGCGAGCGGCTGTTGATGGAGCAGCTCGACTACAACCTGCTGTTTCGCTGGTTCGTGGGCTTGGCGATGGACGAGTCGGTGTGGAATCACGCGGTGTTCAGCCACAACCGCGAGCGGCTGTTGAACGAGGAGATCGCCGAAGCCTTCTTCCAGCGCGTGCTCGGGCAGGCCCAGCCGTATCTGTCGGATGAGCACTTCACCGTGGACGGCACGTTGATCGAGGCCTGGGCCAGCCACAAGAGTTTTCGCCGCAAGGACGAAGGCCCTGGGCCCAGCGACGAGGATGGCCCAGCGGACTTTCACGGCGAGAAGCGGAGCAATGACACGCATCAGTCCACCACCGACCCGGAGGCGCGGCTGTACAAGAAGAGCGCCGGCAGCGAGGCCAAGCTCGCCTATCTGGGCCACGCCCTGATGGAGAACCGCCACGGGCTGCTGGTGAAGATGCGCGTGACGCAGGCCACCGGCACCGCCGAGCGCGACGCGGCGCTGCGGATGATCCAGCCGCGAGCGGGAACCCAGCGCATCACCGTGGGAGGAGACAAGAATTACGACACCCGGGAGTGGGTGCGGAAGTTGCGGAAGATCGGTGTGACCCCGCACGTGGCGCAGAACAACACGAATCGTTCCAGCGCCATCGATGAGCGAACCACGCGGCATCCCGGCTACCAGATCAGCCAGCAGAAGCGCAAACGCATCGAGCAGAGCTTTGGCTGGATGAAGATCATCGGGATGCTGAAGAAGGTGAAGTTGCGAGGGCGGAAGAAAGTGAGTTGGTTGTTCACCTTTGTCGGGGCGGCCTACAACCTGTACCGGTTGAGTCGGCTGCAAGCGGAGGCGGCGTGAGCCAAGTAGCGCGAATGGCTCCCCGCTGCGCCGCTCGGGTACACCGGCGGCCCGCACACCCCACTCTCGCCAGCCCCTAGCCCTCGCTCTGACACCGCTCGAACACAAAATGGAAGTAAGAATCATCTTCAAACCGAATTCTTCAACAAGCTGCTAGAAGGTACTGGATTCTGCCGGGAACGTCACGCCCTGGCTGGATCAGTGTTCACGGAGGACGTCAAGAGGACACACGATTCGATTTCGAAAGGGAGCCAACTCACCGCCCTGATTGTGCCCACTGGATTTGTGGGCGCAGAAAACGCTCAATCTTGCTACAGCCCGAGGAGGATAGGCGCAAGAGGAATGCCAACCCTGGGGGGAGAAAGAGGAAGGCCCCGGGCTTCATGGGGGGTGAAAACCCGGGGCCGGGGGGTTATACAGCGGAGGGGCCGGAGGAAACCCTGGTGTGCGAGAAGTTAGTTTGAGGTCGGTGCGGCTAGCAGACAAAGTCCGCGCAGCTGTTCATAGATGACAACCGTTCGTTCTCTGCCGTCGCTTATCACCACCTGAGCCCGTAGAGACGTGAGTACCGTCGGATCTCCATGATCGTGAACCCGATGAGAGCAGTCGCTTGGCGCTCGTCAATTTGAATCAGCTCGTCCGCGGCCAATTGGGTACCCTCTTCGCTGGAGTGATCCCTTGGCCTGGTTTTAGAAACGAAAAGCCAACAGCAGCTAGCACGGCCAAGCAGCCAGCCAAGCAAGGCGTCAAATAACTTAGAGGCTGTTCCATAATTGCCGTAAGTCGTTAATTCCAAAGGGTCGAAATTGGGTTATTCAACAGCTTGTACGTATTTCCGACCAAATGTCACCCGACGGGGAGTTGAGGTGTGCTACTCGATTCAAATCTTTTCAGAAGTTGTGCACGCTATTGGCAAGGAGATTCAGATGGGCCGGGCTGTGGATCGACGGCCCAGAAGCGACCGGCAGCCTTCTGCAACTGTTGGTACTTCCCATGCCGCCGGGAAAGATCAAGCTGAGCAGTTATTGCCCCCTCTGCGAGGGTCTCGCAACGCTCCTCTTCTCAATCAGACCGCCTAAGGCCAATCGCGTGAAGAAATAGATAAAAGATGAACTCTGTGTTGAACAAGAGATACCTTCGCCATAGGCGCCGCGGCTCCCGCAAGAGCCGAAAGAGCCACTCTAGGCCACGGTCGCGCATCCACTGGGGTGCCTGGGGCGTACGTCGACTATAGATGTCGAAGGCCTGCCCAATCCCTGCTATAACCGCAACATTTAGACGGTCGCGGCGCTTTGCAATCCATCGTTCCTGTTTCGGACAACCTAACCCCACC
>JACQDD010000296.1 GCA_016201265.1 Terriglobales bacterium
GCGGCACAAGCTCGCCACTACCGGTTTCGCAGAATCCCCAGCACTTGCTGCCTGAAGCCCGCGATCCGCGGCGATTCCGGCTCCAACGAAAGCCGCACCGCCAGCGCCTGCAGCATATAAGTGTGGTTCTGATAACGCGCCAGCGTTTCGGGTGTGACCGGGTTCGCCCACACTTTTCGATCTTCATCCTGCAAACGCGCCAGCCAACTCTCTAAGGAGGCCGCATCAAAATCCGGCCGTCGAATGACGGCGACGACGGCCGCCGCAATGCGATCCTGCTCGCCCTGGGTGTACACCTGCGGAGCCGAAGAAAGACGCTCGCCCAGCGCCGACATCATGCTCGCCTGCTCCTCGACGGTCAGCAAAGGACTTCCCGCCAGCGCCTGCATCAAATCCGCTGTGTGCGCCGTCGCGTGAATCCAGCCTCGCGTCGCATCGTAGCCGCGCAGATCGCGTTCCGCTCCGAGATAACCCACGGCCTCGGCCACGAGCTGATGGTAGCGGTCCGCGCCGAAAAACGGTGCCTTCACTTCCCGCTCCGCCAACAAGGCCAGGCAAAGGGCTGAGAACGACCGCTTCAAGACTGAATCCGTCCCTGTCTCCCCGATCCCGCTCTTGAGGTTGGCGCGCCACTGGTCCGCCAGACTTAGTAACGTCGGCGGCGCAAGTATGTTCGGTCGAGCGATCCAGGTCGCCAGGATGGAATAGGCCAAGTCGTCCCGCAGTTCCGGATCGGGTGACGAAAGAAAACCACTGAGCTCCTGTGCCAGCGCAGCCGGGGACTGATTTTCTGGGACAGCGTAGTGATTCTGCGCAATCGCCCGCCAAAAGACCCGATCATGCTGGGCCGGTTGGGCGCGCAGCAGTGCTGAGCACAAAAAAAGAAAGAAGACCGGCCAATTCCCCCTATTGCAGCGCATACAAGTCCCCTCCCATGCTGCCCAAGTAAACCACGCTCCGGTCCACCGCACTCGCCGCCCACACCAATAGCCACAACCCGAGGACTCGCCTCATCCGTCATCTCCTCTGTGAACCCGTAGTTCTTCAACGACTGCTATCCACCCATCTGACGGCGCGCCGGCGAAATAGTCATCAGGAGGCGTACACAGAACCTTCGCCCAGACATTTCACAGAGTGGGATCAGACGCGACGCGCGCGCCAGCGGGTCACCACTTCTTCCATGAAGCCGGCCGCGCTTCGCGACTGATCGGCCGCAACATCGATGGCGGTGCTCCTGCCCTTACATTTCCGGCTCCGCCCCAACCGGCCAGTTACGTTCGTCACAAGGGTTGCCCGACTTCGGTACCCTACAACCCCGCTCCCGAATCCGGCAGCATAGAGATCGGCTGCCCGGATCCTCCCTCCGCCGCCCGGGCTGGAGCGGAAGTCCGTTCATGTTCGATTCAGAACCGAAGGATTCGCAGGTCGGAGAAACCTGGCAACGCTTTGTCCAGGGAGTGCTAGGGCTGCTGGCGCTCATCGGAGCCTTAGTCATGGCCCACTATTACGCTCCACCCGAAACCGCCAGTCTCGAGCAGCAGGTCCACCAACTCTCCCGCCAAGTCGAAGACCTGGAACGGCAAGGCGCGTTTTCCCCTGCCGCGGTCGACGACGCACGGGGATCGGTGGCTTATATCTACGGGGTCTATCGCGTCTCTGGTGATGCTCGCACACCGCCCATTCACGCCCGCGTTGCCGGCACCGGATTCATCGTCGCGCCGGGCCTGCTGGCCACCAATCGCCATGTCGCCGAACCCTGGTACGGCGACCGCGAAGCCGCCATTGCCTTGCGCCATGGTGCGTCGCCGGTGCTGGAAAAACTGGAGGCCTACTTCCCCGGCTCGCCTCTGCCAGTCGTGTTGCAGCCGGTAGTGGTGGCCAAACATGGAGACCTGGCCGTGCTGCGAATTCAGCCAACGGCCTTCACGGAAAAATTGCGGCCTCTGCCTTTGGCCCCGGCGCCGCCACACGTAGGTGAGCCGATCACCGTTCTGGCATACCCCATGGGCGTGACCGGCATGGTAGCCAAGTCGCCCGCTGCGGTTTACGAGCGCCTGTCCCTGCATCAGGACGATGCCGGCACGGCCGGCGAACTGGCCGCACTCTCGCTCATCCGGCCTTCCGCCACCTTCGGACACATCGGCGACGTCTCCGGTGACAAGCTCATCTATGACGCACCCACCGCGCGGGGCGGCAGCGGTGGCCCCGTCCTGAACACCCGGGGGGAAGTTGTCGGCATCAATGCCGCATATCTTGACGGTTTCTCCGGCGGCACGCTCGGAATCGCGGTTTCCAACCTCGTCCCGCTCGTCGAGAAGGCGAAGCGCACGCCTGCCGAAACTCCTGGAAATTCAAGGTAGAACTCTCGCTCAGAGGTGCAAATTCTTGCGCAGGGAGCTATACTAGCCCCCGCTGTGGACCCACCCCCTTCGAGGCAAGTGCTCTGGATTCAGACACATTTCTATCTTACTGATTTGACTGGCACATTGGCCTTTTGGCTGCACCTCAACGGGGAGATTCCCGGGTCGGACCGCACTTCCTTTGGACGCGGTGAGAAACGGTCTGGCCCAATTCCTTTACCAGTTGGGTCAACGAGATCTCATGATGACAAAGAATTCGCTGTTCGCGGTGGCGTTGCTGAGCTTAGCGCTTTGTGCCGGTTGTGCGACCGGTGGTGGCGGTCATAGCCAAGGGATACAGGTAACCGTCAGCAACGGGAACGTCAGCATCGTGGGTGTGACTCTGACCGTGCAGTTCACGGCGACGGTGACCGGAACGAGCAATACCGCTGTGACCTGGAGCGTAAGTGGCAGTGGCTGCACCGGCAATGCTTGTGGGACCATCAATTCCAGTGGTTTGTACACGGCGCCGACGGTTGCCCCGAATCCCGCGGACGTGAAGATTGTCGCGACTTCCCAGGCCGACACCAGCAGGTCCGGCTCGTTGAGCGTGACCGTTATGCAGATCACGGTTGTGGTAACACCCAAGCTCAACAATCCGTTGGAAGTCGGCAAGGGCCTCACTCAGCAGTTTACGGCGATCGCAATACCTGACGCTGCGCCGCAGACTTTCACCTGGACTCTTGTATGCGATGCGGGCCCGAACCTTTGCGGTGCGCTGGATCCAGGCACCGGCCTCTACACCGCTCCAAGCACGATTCCGAACCCGGCAACAGCTCACGTAATCGCAACTTCGACGATTGACTCGACCGGTTCGGACACGGTCGACATCACAATTGTGAAGTCCCGGCTGAGCGGACTTAGCACCTATGCCTTCCGTTTCTCCGGCTTCGACGCGAACGGCCCCATCGCTGTGGCCGGTAACTTTGCAACTGACTCCAACGGCGGGATCATCGGCGGTACCGAAGACGAACTGACCTCGAACACGCAGAATACCCGAACCATTACCGCCGGTACGTTGTCGGCGGACAGCAACGTCCACGGGACCCTTACCCTGACCACGAGCGCCGGAGCGCGCACCTACAAGGTCGTGTTCAACGCAGTCGGCGATGGCAAGATGATCGAATTCGACGGTACCGGCCGCCGTGGCTCCGGTGAGATCGCGCAAGCTACTCCATCCAAGTTCAAGAACAGTGCGCTCCCATCAGGATCATCGTTCGTGTTCGGACTGACCGGCGTAGATACCGTCCTGAAACGCGCCGGTTTTGTGGGTCTCTTTCGGCCAGACGGAGTGGGCGCCATCAGTTCCGGAAGGCTGGACATCAATCTCAGCGGCACCGCCAGTTCCAGCACGGATGTCATCGGCACCTACAACATTCAGTCGGACGGCCGTGGCACCATGACCCTGACGAACAACACCTCGGGTCTCACTTACGACTACGCGATTTACATGGTCGGCGGCCAGACCAACAAGGCGAATAATCCGCTGACCTTATTCGTCATCTCCACGGATGGTCCCCAGAACAGTCCCGCCGTCTCGGGCACCATCGTTTTCCAGGACCCAACGCCCGCCTACGTCGATTCCGATTTCACCGGCTTCACGGTTTCCAGTCTTACCGGCGTGGACAGCAATGGCAACACTTTGGTCTCACTGACCAATGCCGCGGGCAACGGGAACACTCAAACCCACCTCATCAGTGGCATCTACGACGCGAACAATGCGGGTCAGATCGTTCCTGCCAAGAGTTTCAGCTATAGCTATGCCGCTACTCCACCTAGCAGCAGCGGCAAGGGACGGTACGAATTAGACCTACTGGGCGATCCGGCTGCGAACCCGGTCGTCCCGCCGGTTCACTTTGTCCTCTACTCAAGCGCCGCCAGCCGCGGCTTCCTGCTGGATCAGTCCAGCCCGGCGGTCTACACCGGACAGATGGATCTGCAGCCCGGCGCCAACTTTGCGCGCGCGGAACTTGCCGGCTCTTTCGCAGCGGCCAACGCAAACTCCGTAACGTCCGGCGTGATTGAGGCTGCCATGAACCTGCTCTTCACCTCCGACCTGCCGGATTTCACAGTTGGGGGCAAGCAGGATGAGACCGACGGTGGGCAGAATGCCGGTCAGACTCTGGCCGGGAGCTACACCGTGAACTTCGACGGCACCGGCACCATCAATCTGACTCAACCCGGGGCTGTCAATTATGTGATTTACCTGCTCGACAACCCCAAGCTCGACAATCGGAAGAATTCAGCAATGGTGCAACATTTCGTGATGTTCGATAAGACAAATACGAATTCGTCCATCATCTTCGCCGAGAGATAGCAAGTGTGGAGCCGGGTCTTCGACCCGGCCGGGCGGGTCGGAGACCCGCCCCCACACTGACAATCCGCCTACTTCCCTCGAATCACAACCTTCGCCGTAGCCAGATTATCGAACCGGTCATACGCACGGACCACGACCACATGGTCATTTCCAACCGGTGCAGAGCCAGCCGGAGCTGTCGTAGCCCCCGTCAACGGCACCCGGAAGTCGTAGTCTTCTGTCTTTGCGTCGGACAACTCTCCCGCCGGCTCCACAAACTGCCAGTCGCCCGCATCGAGCGAGTACTCCGCCCGTTTGATCGCCGAAAACGTGTCGCTCGCCCGAAACCGAACCCGAACCTGGCCTGCTTCAACCATGGCGCTCAGGTTGGCAATCACCGGAGGCGTGGTGTCCACCTCGAAGCGCGCACTCTCGCGTTGCGCGTTGAGCGCCTCTCCCGGCGAATGCGAGGGCGCATCTGAGGCCTCCACCAGTGCCGTGTAGCCGCCGTCCGGCAGCAAGCTGGCGTCGAAGGAGTAGTAGCGGTCGCTGAGATGGTTCTTCAGCAGCAGCCACCGGGATTCACTGTCGCCGCGGTAGTACAACGAATACTCGAGCTGATCGTCATTGTCGTCGTGCGCTGACCACCCGATCCCCATCGAATCCCGGTCGCGTACGCTCGGCGGCGGGGGATCGAAGCGCGGCTGTCCCGGCGCCGGCGGCTCGGTCCCGGTCACGTGCGGAATCGGCTGATAACGATATCCCGGCTGTACGGTGACGTCGTCCACCTGCGGGGCTACATTCTTCGGCAAGTAGTAAAGCAGAACGCTGTCCACGCGCGGAGCCGGATTCCCCGCGTGCAACACCGACTTCCACTGCACGAATCGCGCCGCAGGCACGTTGAGCTCAGACCCGGCCGCCAGATCGACCCGCATCCACGGACTCCAGTTCCGATCCGGATTGTCCACGTTCCCGCTGCGCGCGAACAGTTCAGCGTTGCCAGCCGCCCGCACACTCGCTCGTCCCCAGCGGGAAAACACGCGTGCGTCGAAAACGTCGCTCTCGTACGTGCCCTCTGCCTCCGGTCCCGCGCCCAGCAGAAAAATCTTGCCCAGGTTGCTGCTGGAGGCGTACAGTCCTCCGCCCGGCGCGCCCGCGAGCGCCGTAATCTGCGTGCCGCCGGCCTTCACCAGGTCGGTGAAATCATCCACCCCGTTGATGGCGAAGATGTGTCCGCGATTCCCGGTGCCCGCCAGCAGCCGTCCGCGCTGATCGAAACTCAGGGTATACACCAGATCCTCGCGCGAGCTCCACAGGCGCGCCGGCGAACCATCCGGCGCAATGCGATAAACCTCCGAGCCGCCAGTTGCCCCCAGCCCTGGTACCGGAAACGGGGAAACTCCCGGAGCCGGTATGGGGCCCATCGTGATCATGGGCCCGGCCATCCCGGGCTGAGTTGGCGCCGGAGTTCCGATGGTCGTACCCATCATCCCCGGCCCCATCAGACCCGGACGCTTCTCTCCAACTCCCGCCGCGTAGATGTTCCCCGCCCCATCAATTGCTAGCGCCGTAATCTCCTTCTTCGGCGCGCTGTAGAGCACAAACGCCTCGCCACTCGGCGCGATGCGATAAATCAGCCCGCTGCCATCGGACCCGGCAATCACATTCCCCTTCGGATCGAGCGCCAGCACCCGAATGTGGACTTCATCGCTCTTGAAGAAGAGCGCGTGCTGTCCGTTCGAGCTGACCTTGTAAACCTCTCCGTGGTCGCCGGTCGCGACATACAGGTTGCCCGCGCTATCGAGCACGATGTCCCAGATGTACTTCGTGCCCGGATCGAAATACGGCGCCGCGCTCCAGGAAGCTTTCGCGTCCGCCTTGGCCGCGGCGTCCTTCACCGGCTGGATGCGGTACACCTTTCCATCGGGCGCGGTGGCCGCGTACACCGAGCCGTTCTTGTCCACGACCAGCGACTGCACCTGAAGCTCCTGCGGCTCAAAAATGGCCGCACTCTGCCCCTCTGGCGTGATGCGATAGACGCGCGCTGGCGATCCCGCGGCAGCGTAGATGTTCCCGGCTGCATCGGATGCAATCGCCCAGATATATGTCGAAGGCAGAGTCGCGACCGTCTTAAACGCCGGCGCGAGTTCCATCCCGCCGGTGCTGCGCAGGGCTACTCCGTTGGGTGTGCCTTTCACCAGTTCGTCAAATTTCGATTGTTCCCAGGTGCGTGTGCCCTCAGCGAGAGCGATAGTCGAGAGAAGCGTAAACAACAAGACAGAAGTCTTACGAGCCAAGTGGATACCTCGATTCAGTCCAGATGTATGGAGATTTGCAGCGTATCATGCGGCGATCGTGACTTGGATGTAGGTCCGCCTACTTCACCGTGACCATCAGCATCTGCGCGCCCGCCACCACGTAATCCAGTGGCTCCGTCGAAGCTTCGTTCACCGACGATTCATTCAGCACAACCATTTCCTGCGTGCCCCGCATGTTGTCCATCACGTTCATGACGGAGAGCGGCAGCGTCGGCATCACTTTGTCGGCCACCATCGCCTCCGGGTCGGACTCAAACAATGAGACATACACGCGATTGTTGGCATGCTCCTTGTTCAGCAGCGCGATGGTAGACGCCAGCCCCAGCTTCCGGTTCGCCAGCGGCATGCCGCGGCGCATGCGGTCGAGGGTATCGCCGTCGCTGACCAGGATGCGAAGCATTCCCTTCGACGCCGACGTCGGAATCCGGATCGGAATCTGCCGCACCAGCCGCTCCCCGCGATACGGACGCAGCACCGTCTCCACCATGATCTGGTCGCCCGGCCGAGCCTCCGTCATATCCGTGCGCGAAGCTTCCAGGCGCGCCGAGCGCCGCTCCCGCACCAGGTCGAAATCCAGCTTCACGCCCTGAATCTCGGGCACGTCATAAGGATTGTCGTAGATGCGTCCAAATCGGTCGCCGATGGTCGCCGCCGCCAGCGCCGCCGCCGGCTGCCCGCTGTCCATCGGCGCAAACATGTTCTTCAACGCCACCTCGGGATATCCCTTTACGCTGAGCGCACCGTTCATCCGGTAAGTGATGTTATCGCCGTATTCATTCGTGCCATGGAGCGCGTTGAACACGGTCGCCATCATCGCCACCGGGCTCAGCCGCGCGTTGTTGAGGATCTCGTAGTGGAATTCCTTGGTCGCCTGCCCTCCGCGAACCGTGACCGTAACCGGGATCATCTTCGGCTCTCGTCCCATCTGTCCGAGAATGCCGCTGTGGCGATCCTGCACGAAAGAGCCGACCGACTCGGTCGTGTTGACGATTTTGAATGCGTTCAGCGGCGAAGGCAGAGTGGCCAGCACGTTCGCCTTGGTCATGGGCAGGTCCACACGCCCAAACTGCATCAGCGGATGGCCGCAGGCCAGCAAACGCTGCGGATCGATGTACGTGACCGTGCAGGTGGCGGCGATGTCCATGTCGCCCCGCACCAGCACCGCACTCACCGCGGACCCGGGCTCGATCGGCTCCGGCTGTTTGCGGTCGCTCGCCGAACCAATCCCCATCACCGGAATGACGCCCGCTGAGGCAAATTGCGGCGCATAGCGCCGCAGCGTCTCTTCCGAAAAACCATTGAATACCAGCGGTGTTTCGATCGGCTTCAGGTAGTTGCTGTAACTCTGCAGGGGGAGGGTAGCGTTTTCACCCGGGCTTGCTGTGCGTGTGGCTCCGCTCGGTTCGGTAGGGTTAGCCGGCGCCGGTCCGGGTGCGGGACGCTGATCCAGCGCGTCAATCTCCAGCATTTTTTCGATGGGAGTTACGCCCGCGATCGGCTCCTTGGAAAACTCTCCGATGCGGAAGGCGATTGCGCCGGCTAACTTGCCGTCGAAATAGACCGGGCTGCCGCTCATGCCGGCCACCACGCCGGTGTATTCCGGCTTGGTCCCGTGCAGCCTCACCAGGATGATGTCGCCCCTCGGACCGTTCACGTTATGCAGCACGCCCAGCACTTCCACTTCCATGGGCTCGGGTTTCGTGCCCTGGAAGACGGTGTACGCAGTGCCGCGCATGCCCTCGTGGATCTGATCCAGCGGCATGATTGCGGACGATCGGTTCTCTTCGGCGGTGGCCCCGACGGTGAGCGTGAGACACAAAAGGGCGGCGAGTGACAGTGCAGCCTTACTCATGGATAACCTCGGAGGCCAAAAATCAGCCTGCCTGATCCCTTACACTCCGCGTCTTGTCCGTTGGTTTTGCCAGGAGAGGAGGCGATATTCAAGGCCCGCAAAATATTCCAACCGCAGAGTTCTTGCATCTATACTAGCACAGGAATTTTCGAGGACTTTCCATGTTATCAGGCCTGTTTCGGGGACAAAACTCCAGCCTCGCGGCTCTCCGCAAGAGATTGATTCTACTGTCGTTTGCCTTGTTCATGACGCTTGGCCCAGGGACTTTGGTGCGCGCCCAGGGTGCCTCCCAGCAACCTCCGGCAAGCCAGCTTCCGGCCAACCCCAACAAACAGGAGACTCCACCCGCCGCCGGTGGTCCGCAAACCGATGTTGGTCCCTACGCCATCCCCAAGAAAAAAGAAGAGCCCCCTCCTCCCGCCCCCGAAAAGCCGAAGAAAATCGAGGGCATGCCCGATTACTCGATCAAGGTGGACGTCCCACTGGTCAACCTCGACGTGCTGGTGACGACCAAGGACGGCCAGTTTATCCCCGGCTTGGGTAAGGGGAATTTCAAGATTCTGGAAGACGGTGTGGAGCAGAAAGTCGCGAATTTCAATCAGTCAGAAGCGCCCATCACGGCCGTGCTGCTGATCGAGTTTGCCTCCACCAACTACAACTACATGTATGACGCGCTGAACGCTTCCTACACTTTCGCCAGCGGGCTGAAGAAGGAAGACTGGGTCGCTGTTGTCTCCTACGACATGCGACCACAGATCCTGGTGGACTTTACCCAGGACAAGCACGCCATCCTGGGCGCCCTGAACATGCTCCGCATTCCAGGATTTTCCGAGCGCAACCTGTTCGACGCCCTCTTCGATACGCTCGACCGCGTCGATCGCATCGAGGGCAAAAAGTACGTCATCCTGGTTTCTTCCGGGCGCGACACTTTCAGCAAGCTCAACCTCGACCAGATTCTGAAGAAAGTCAAATCCACGCGCGATACGACCATCTATGCAGTGAGCATCGGGCGCCAGTTGCGCGAGCGTCTGGAACCATACATGTCCGGAATCGTGACTACCGACTGGCTGCAGGCTGACAACCAGCTCAACACTTTCGCTCGCATCACCGGCGGACGTGCCTACTTCCCGCGCTTCGAAGGGGAGCTGCCGGAGATATTCCACAACATTGCCGCCGACATCCGCAACCAGTACTCCATCGCCTACCGTCCCACCAACACCAAGCTCGACGGCACCTACCGCAAACTGAAAGTTGAGCTGCAAGGTCCGGATGGCGGCCCGCTCAAGATTCACGACCAGAAGGGCAAAGACGTAAAAGTCATCATCTACGCCCGCGACGGATATACCGCCAAACATCAGGTGGAGTAACAGTTCCCGGTTCTCAGTTCTCAGTTCTCAGTCAAGGCCAGCACCGGTCACGCGGCCCGGTTCTTAATTGAGCTGATCAGTCCGTTCAGGATTCGGCCGAGTTCATCGGCGGCAGCCAGCAATGCTTCTGCTCTGGCCGGTTGAACGTACTTCAGATCTCTGGCAATGAGGAGTTGGGTCTCAATTTCGACCAATGAACCACGTGCCTGGCTTAGAAAGTGGTGAAACTCTTTTTGGGAAAAACGGGCTTGCCCTTCGGCGATATTGCTCGGAACAGAAACGGCTGCTCGTCTCAACTGATTGGTAATTCCGTACCGCTCTTCGCTCGGGAACTGCTGGGTCACCGCATAAATCTCGGTCACGAACTTCATGGCCTTCTGCCAAGCGATCAATTCACGGTAAGAACGCCCCATGGTGCCTCCAAGAAGATTGTGGAGTCTCCCCTGGTCGGGGCGCTGTGACCAGCAACCACACAAAATGTTCGGTTTTACTGAGAACTGAGAACCGGGAACTGAGAACTTCTTGGTAAGCGGCTCAGTGAACGTGAAAGAAATGGTCCAGCAAAAACATCAATCCTACTCCTAAGAAAACCACCAGCGCCATCTTCACGCCGGGTTCCTTGTTCACCTCCGGCATCAGATCCGACGCTGCGACGTAGATCGTGACGCCCGCCGCCAGCGGAAGCCCTGCACTCACCTGAGTGCGAAAGACCGCCATCACAAGAACCCCCGCCATGGTTGCCGCTCCCAGCAGGGCCGAAGCCCACCACGCCATGGCACGGCTGCGTCCGCTGGCCAGCATGACGGATGAGACGGTGAAGCCCTCGGGAATCTTGTGCAGGAAAACGGCGAGAAAAATGATCCAGCCCAGCCAGTTCGAGACCAAAAAGCCGGATGCGATGGCGATGCCGTCGAAAAAAGTGTGGATGATGAGACCCAGCAGCACCGAATAGCCTTTATGCGCGTGGACGAATTCGTCGCTGTGGGTCTCCTCGCCGAAATGGAAATGCGGCGAAAGCGTGTGTTCGAAGAAATGGACGATCAGGTAACCAGCGAGAACGAGAAATGCGGCATCCTTGCCCTTCAATGCCAGGCTGGCGGGAACGACCTCCACCAGGGCAGTTGCGAGCATGAATCCGGCGCCGAGCGCGATGAAATACTTCAGATAACGGCGCTCCCACCGGCGTTGGACGATGATGGTTCCGCCAAATACGTTGGCGATCGCCGCCGTCAGACCAAGTAGAAGACTGGTTGTGATGGGATGCATGCGGATTTGCAAGCCTATCAGGTGTCGCCCAAGGTTTCCAGATTTTCAAAACCGTAGTCTGGAATGGCAGAGGGCGCGGATTCCTGACGGTGATCTAGGGATCAAGGCGCGCTGCGAGCGCAAGAACGGCGCCCACGAACATTCCGGGGACTGAGAACTGAGAACCGAGAACTGAGAACTAGCCACTGTGCCGGATGTGCATCACATCCCCGTCCTGCACGATGTAATCTTTGCCCTCGAGTCGCAGTGTGCCCTTGGCGCGGGCGTTCGCTTCCGAACCGGCTTCCAGTAACTGATCCCAACGAATCGTTTCCGCCCGGATGAAGTGCTTTTCGAGATCAGAGTGAATCGCGCCGGCGGCGTTGACGGCTCGCGTGTTCACCGGAATCGTCCAGGCCCGGCATTCGTCTTCCCCGGTCGTGAAGAATGAGATCAGGCCCAGCAGGTGATAGCTCTTGCGAATGAGCCGCGTCAAGCCGCTTTCCGTAAGGCCATAGCTGCCGAGGAATTCGGCGGCGTCTTCGTCGCTCATCTCTGAAAGTTCAGCTTCTACTTTGCCGCAGATCGCGCTCGCTCCCGCATTCGGACGCGCCGCTACTTCGCTCAGCTTGTACTTCGCGACCGCTGCTTCCAGATCGTTGCCGAGTTCCGTGCTCTCGCCGATATTGAGCACGTACAACATCGGCTTTTCGCTCAAGAACATGAAGCCGCGGATGCGCTTCTTGTCCTCGGCCGTCATCTCCATTTCGCGCAACGGCTTCTCGGTTTCAAGATGAGCTTTCGCTTTGATCAGCAGGTCGTTTTCTTTTTCGAGCTCCGGCGTTCGCATCTTTTTCAGATCTTTTTCCAGCCGTTCCAGCCGCTTCTCGATCTGGCCCAAATCGCTGACCATGAGATCGAATTCCACGTTCTTGATGTCGCGCAGCGGATCGATCGCTCCCACGTGTGGAATGGCATCGTCCTCAAACGCCCGCACCACGTGAATGAGCGCATCCACGTTGCGCAGATGCCCGACGTAAGCCGTCTCCTTCAGCGCCTCCTGGCCGATCGCGCCGACATCCACGTACTCGACGGATGCGTGCGTCAGCTTCTTGGGATTGTAGAGCGCGGCCAATTTGTCGAGGCGCTCGTCGGGAACCTTGGCGACGCCGACGTGCGCTTCGCGCGGGTTGGAAAACGCATGCTCGGAAAGATGCGCTCTGGTCAGGATGCGAAACAGCGATGATTTGCCTACTTGTGGCAGGCCGATGATGCCGGTTTTCATGGATCAGGTCTCAGCTCTCAGTTGTCACGTATCAGGTCAATACCAGAATAAATCAAGGCGGCGGCCAACGCTTCGTATCGGCGGTGTGCTTCTAGCGCGCGAGCGGTCAGATAGAGCGCAACCAATCCCAGCAAGAACACTCCCTGCTCGAACTTTTCCGACCACACATGCAAACGGTTGAACTCGGCGCGCAGTGGGCTGTCGAGCGGCACATTGTCAATCACTCCAACTTCGTCGCGGATGGCGTGCATCTTCGGCGAGATGGCGAACTGCGAAATCACCGTCAGCAGCAGCATCAGCACAATCAGAAGGTGACGCCCGGCTAGTGGGCGCGTATTCCCCACGGTCATCCGGCTGTAGATCATGGAGGTGATCAGGAAGACGAGCCCTGAAATAATTCCCATCCAATGCAGCGCGCCGAGCGAACGGCCAACGATGGTTCCCGCCAAATGCCTGGTTGGCAGAAGCCCGGGTGTGAATGTGGTGGGCGCGACGACGAAGGCGAGAAAAATCAATCCGCCGAGCCACACCACGAGCGACAGCAGCATCAAGAACCGGAGAAATGACATAGCGAAATTATAAGACTTCCGACGCTCCAAACCTCTTATCCACAGGCCGAACCAGCGCTGTCACTTACACCCGGGGGCGGGGGAATTTACCTTCTACCTTCCCCCCACTCTGGCCGGAGGAAAAAAGCCGAATGCTGCGTTCGCTCGCTGCCACGGATGTCAACTTTGTGCCCTTGCAGTTGGCAGTATTTTGCGTGGAGTGCGAATTGCTCAGCGAAAACAACACTCCCCACTGTCTGGCGTGTGGCAGCGGCGCGGTTCTCAGTCTCTCGCGCATCCTGGGCGGATCCCTGCGCGGCCAGCAAACCGCTCACCTGATCGCCGACGCGGAACTGGACCGGCTGGTGCGGTCGCTTCTTCACAGTATCCCGCAGGTCCCGGCCACCCACGAATACGAAGTCGAGCCTCTCGCTTCCTCGTTCTCCAGCCGCCATCATCTGCGCCTGCGCCAGCCCGGGCCCGCGCTCGCGCACCATGCGGGCGGAGCTGCAACGCGGCGCTACGAGATCAACCCGGGCGAGATAGATCTTGAGCCGGGCATCAGCATCATTGCTGAAAAAGCCCAAGCTTTGACGGGCGCCACCGGGGCGGCCATTGCCCTGCGCAAGGGCAACGAGATCGTCTGCCGCGCGCGCACCGGCCGCACGGCTCCGGATATCGGCTGCCGCCTGCAGACCGACGGCGGGCTCTCGGCCGAGTGTGTCCGCACGGGCGAAGTCCTGCTTTGCCACGACGCCGAGTCGAGCCGCAACGTGGATTTGGCCACCTGCCGGCACCTGGGTGTGCGCTCGATCCTGGTCGCGCCGCTCCGCCACTTCCGGCGGACGCTGGGCGTGTTCGAAGTGCTTTCGTCGAGCCCCAACGCCTTTGACCATCACGATGTCGCGACTATGCAGTTCCTGTCGGGAATGATGGTGGCGGCGATGTCGCGGTTGTCGAGTTTGCAGCCGAAAGAAAGTTCTCAGTTCCCGGTTCTCCGTTCTCAGTGAAACCGGTTCATTTGTGGCACGACTGAAAGCCGTGCCCTTTCCAAAAACGGGTTCGAAACCAACTGAAGTTCTTGGGGTCCCAAGATGTTGCCGGCGAGGCGCCGGCGCTACACCGGCACGGGCACGTTCTCCACAATCTCGCGGAGGACTTGCTCGGCCTGCTCGGATTTTTTCAGGGTAGAAGCGTAAAGGGAACTCACCACCACACGGTGGGCGAAGACTGCGACGGCCAGTGGTTTGAAGTCTTCCGGAGTGCAGTAATCGCGGCCGTCGAGGAAGGCCATGGCCTGGGCGGCGCGGTAGAACATCTGCGAGCCGCGGGGCGAAACGCCGAGAGAAAGATGGTCGGACTCGCGCGTCTTACGGACAATGGCGAGCGCGTAGGTGATCAGCGCATCGTCCACGTGTACCTGGGTAACGGCCTGCTGGATATCGAGCACGTCGGCGGCGTTGAGCACGGGCCGCAGGTTCTCGAGTTGCGCTGAGCCAGCCTCGGCGCGAACGATCTCCCGCTCGGCGTCGCCCTCGGGATATCCCATGCGCACGCGCATCAGGAAGCGGTCGAGTTGCGACTCCGGCAGAGGATAGGTGCCGTGGTGCTCGATCGGATTCTGGGTGGCAATGACCAGGAACGGCTGCGGCAGAGGATACGAGTGGGCGTCCATCGTGATCTGGCCTTCGTTCATGGCCTCGAGCAGCGCGGATTGCGTCTTGGGCGTGGTGCGGTTGATTTCGTCGGCGAGCAGGACATTGGCGAAAACGGGGCCGCGCTTAAATTCAAATTTCTGCTCGATGGCGGAGTAAATCGAGATGCCGAGCACGTCGGAGGGCAGCATGTCGCTGGTGAACTGCACGCGCTGGAAGGTGCAATCAATGGCGCGGGCCAGCGCCTGGCCGAGCGTGGTCTTGCCGACTCCGGGAGCCCCCTCGATCAGCAAGTGGCCCTTGGCGAAGATGGAAACCAGCGCCAGGCGCAGGATGTCATCTTGGCCACGAATGATGCGGCGCAGACCATTTTCCAGTTCCGCCGCGCGGCGGGAGGTTGCTACCAGGGTTTCGGGAGCCATTGAGGGCGATTTTACTATGCGGGTGGCGGCGGCGGCGGTTACCGATGTCATGTGAGCAGTTCTCAGTTCTCGGTTCTCAGTTCTCAGTCAAGAACGTCCTTGCAGGCTCGGCCAGAATCGAATCGACCCTGCCTGGGAACGCGTTAGGCGTCCCAAACTTGCGTGACTGAGAACTAAGCACCGGGAACTGAGAACTTACTGCGTGAATTCCGCTGGCCTTCCGGTCAGGCGCTCGATGCGCTTGGCGGTGGGGGGATGTGTCGAGAACAGGTTGCCGAAGCTCATCCCACCGAGGAACGGCTGAATGATGAAAAGATGGGCGGTCGAGGGACTGGCAACGAGTGGGACCCGGCGGGAATAGGCGTCGATCTTGCCGAGCGCGCTGGCCAGAGCGTAGGGGTTGCCGGTCCAGTGGGCGCCGGTGTCGTCGGCAGCGTACTCGCGCGAGCGGGAGACAGCTAGCTGAATGAGGCTGGCGGCAATCGGGGCCAGGAACAGCATCAGGATGGCGCCGATTGCGCCGCCACCGCGGCGCTCGTCGCGATCGCCACCGTAGCCGCCGAAAATCATGCCCCAGCGGGCGATGTGAGCGAGGAAGGTAATGGCGCCGGCAATTGTAGCGGCGACCGAACTGATCAGAATGTCGCGGTTGCGCACGTGGCCGAGTTCGTGGGCCAGTACGCCTTCGAGTTCCTCGTCATTGAGCAGGCCGAGAATGCCGTGGGTTACGGCGACGGACGCGTGGTTCGGGTTGCGTCCGGTGGCGAATGCGTTGGGCGAATCGGTCGGGATGACATAAACCTTGGGCATCGGCAGACCGACCTTCTGCGAAAGCCGCTCGACGATGTTGTAGACGCGCGGCAGGTCGTCGCGCGAGATGGGCTGAGCCCGGTACATGGCGAGCGCAATCTTGTCGGAGAAGAAGTAGGAAACAAAGTTCAAGACGGCGGCGAAGATGAGCGCCATCAGCATGCCGCGCTGGCCGCCAAAGGCACGGCCGGCAAGCATGAGCAAAAGCGTCATCGCGGTCAGGAGAAATGCGGTTTTGAAAGTATTCCCCATAAAATGTCTCTGTTATTAGATGCGGCGAACCGGGTTTTGGACGCCAGGCCCCTGCGTGGGGACAACACAGCAAACAAACACTGTCGCAGTCACCACTTTGCGGAGGAGCATGGCGAGATGGACTGGCGAACTGGGAAAAAGTCATCCGCCAATCGGGAAAGTGGCAGCTCACTGGTTGGCTGAAAGCTGACGGCTGATGGCTGCTCTTATGCCCGCTCCAGTTCGCGCACCGTCATCTCGTTCTCGACGTTTCCGGTGTTCAGAGTAGTCGCCGGCTCAAACAGCACGATCCAGACTTCTTTCTCGGCCACCGGACGGTGCTCGACCCCGCGCGGCACCACGATGAACTCGCCTTCCTCGATCCATTCGTGGCGGTCGCGGAAGTCCATGCGGAAGCGGCCCTTCACGACCAGGAACATCTCGTCCTCGTGCTCGTGATGATGAAACACGAACTCGCCAATCAGCTTGACGAACTTCACGTGCTGCCCGTTGAGCTCGGCGGCGATGCGGGGTTTGCGGCATTCGGTGATCTTGGCGAATTTTTCGGCGATGTTGACTTTGGACATGGTGCTCCTACGGTTGGTGCTGTTTGAGTTTCAGTTCTGACCGCAGAGGTCGCAAAAGGAAAGCCGCCAGTTTGCGCTGACGGCTGAACAGGCTGCCGAGCTGCGCTCGGCTTGGACGGGTCAAAGACCCGTCCCTACACAAACATTAGCTCTCGTACAGCAGCACGCCTTCGGCTTTCTCCGAATCCACCGGGCGGTAGTACAGCTTGTTGTCTTCGAGGAAGACCTCGATGAACGCCGGGCGGGTGGTGATGGTGCCCTGGATCAGGGCTTCCGAGAGCGGGTCTTCGATGTACTTCTGCAACGCGCGCCGCAGCGGACGCGCTCCGTAGCTGCGATCGCCGAGCGTCTGGTTCAGGATCCACTTCTTGGCTTCGTCGGTCACGGTCACCGTGATCGAGCGCTGCGCCAGGTTCTGGTTCAACTGGTTGACCATCAGTTCGAGGATCTGGATCAGGTCGTTCTCGCCGAGCGCCAGGAACAGGATGATTTCATCCACGCGGTTCAGAAACTCGGGATTAAAGGTGCGCTTGACCTCGCCCTTCACCAGGTCTTCGATCTTCTCGGAAACCATGTCTTCTTTCGTCGATTGGAAGCCGAGGCCCTCGCGCTTCATCAGGTGCCGGGCGCCGATATTCGACGTCATGATCACGATGGCGTTCTTGAAGTCGACCGTGTTGCCGAGGCCGTCGGTCAACTGGCCGTCTTCAAACACCTGCAACAGGATGTTGAACACATCCGGGTGCGCTTTTTCGATTTCGTCGAGCAGGACAACGGAATACGGTGCGCGCTTGACGCGCTCAGTCAGCTGGCCGCCCTCTTCGTAGCCGACGTATCCCGGAGGCGAGCCGATCAGCTTCGAGACCGAATGCTTCTCCATGAATTCCGACATGTCGAAGCGGACGAGAGCCTTGTCGCTGCCGAACATGAACTGCGCCAGCGTGCGGGCGACTTCCGTCTTACCACCACCAGTCGGTCCTAGGAACAGGAAGGATCCGATCGGACGGTTCGGGCTCTTCA
>JACQDD010000298.1 GCA_016201265.1 Terriglobales bacterium
ACGCGCTGTTGCGCCAGCGCGTGCGACGAAACTTCCATCACCGATTCCGTCACCCCCTCGCCCAAGCCTTCCGCCAGCAGTTGGTTGAGTTCGAGCGCTTCGGGCGTGGTGTGGGGGGCGGGCAGCACTTTGCCCGCGACGTGGTACTCAATCGTTCCGACGAGCGCGGTCTTCCGCTCGGCAGCGCGCAGAATGGATTCAATGAGGAATGCGGTCGTGCTCTTCCCGTTGGTGCCAGTGATCCCAGTGTTGGCAATTCGCTCCGCGGGACGCTTGTAGAAGTTCGCGCTCAAACGAGCGAGCGCCCGGCGTCCGTGCGGAACCTGGACCCAGGCCACTCCCGGACGCGGTGCCTCGGCGGCTGAGTCCGTAACGACCGCAACCGCGCCCGCGGCGATAGCCTGATCAATGAAGCGATTGCCGTCACTGCTCTCGCCCTTCATGGCGACGAAGACCTTACCAGGCCCCACGCGGCGGGAATCGTACTCCACACCGGTGACCGGCGGATTTCCGCTCTGCGAGAGCACTTCCGCGCCCTCGACCAGTTGTTGGAAGGTCATTGGATGGAATTATAAATACTCGCTATTCGGGGCGATGAAACAATCCACCACGGAGACACCGAGGCACGGAGAAAAGCTAGGGTAGAGACGCGGCTTGCCGCGTCTCGGTTCCCAACAATGACGATTACGAACGTCACCGTAGGCCAGTTTTTCTGCTACGCCAAGGCGAGAAGTTTCCCATATCTTGAAAAGGGAACGCCGGATTGCAGTGCGGAGATATTGTGCGATCTAGAACGGCTGCTGTTCTGTGCTTTGTCCTACTCGGTGTAATGTTCGGTCTGCCGGCGGCCGTCCGTGCTCTTATTCTCCCGTCTCTGGAACACGATCTTACAAGCCCTATACCAGCCTACGAACAAATTCTCCTTGAGATTGCACTTTTTTGCGGGCACTGGAAGTGGCTGCTTCTGGTTCCTGTCGGAGGGCTTGGACTTTTCTTCACGATTGTGGAACTCACCAGGTCTCCCCAGGCGCGCAAGTAAGCCCGCACTGCTTTCCATTCTCTGCTCGCAGGACGTGCCCTGGCAGTCATCTCCCAAATCGCACAACCACCCTCGACCCAGCCGCTACTTTAGTGCCCGGTTCGGGCGATTGCTCCTTTGCCACGCCGCTGCCGACCGCGGCAAGGTCGAGGCCGGCGTCCTGTGCGGCTTCCAAGGCCGCGCGCATGTTCTTTCCCAGGAATGAAGGTACGGAAATGCCGCCTTCTTCTACCTCGAGAACTACAGTCCCGCTCGACGGTAACGTCGGTTGAGCCGATTCGCCAGCTTTCGCTTGAGGCGGGGCGGTGGTCGCCTCCGTTTGCGGAACAGGCTGTTTGGTCGTCAGTGCAGCCGGCACGACCTGGGCGGCAATCGCCGCCGATTTCGACCGGGCCGGAGCCGCGGGTGTCTCTCCGGCTTCGGCCAGGTCCAGACTCGCGCCCAGATGATCGGGCGAGCTTTCGTCCAGGTCTTTGTCGCTGGCGTTGCGGCGGGCGAGCAGAACCTGC
>JACQDD010000044.1 GCA_016201265.1 Terriglobales bacterium
GCAAATCGAGCAGCGTATGCGGATACTTTTTCAGCAGCTTTTTGCGCAGCGCGTAGTCGCCCGTCTTCAGAATTTCCTGGATGTGTTCGGCCAGCCGCTCGCCGATTCCCGGATAGCTCGTCAGCCGCTCGTTGTCCTTGGCAATCTCGGCGATCGGCGTGGGGAGTGACTCGATGAGTTCCGCGGCCTTTTCATAACTGCGGTAGCGCCCGATAAACGCGCCGTCAATTTCCAACAGGTGCGCCGTCTCGCGCAGTATTTTCGCCACTTCTCGATTTTCCATGGTTTCGATTATATCTTGTAGCTCAGTTCCTGCCAGGGTGCAGAAATGAGCTGGCGCTTCTATTTCCCTCTCGCTCTTCAATCACTCAATCACAAATCGCTAAATCACAAATTCGCCCATCGCCACCTCTCACGTGTGCAATTCAACGATATCCCTATCCTCCAGCCGATGCTCCCGATTCACCATCTGTCCATCCACGTGCCCGTGGCTTGCGTGCGTCGGGTCTTGCGACCAGATGCGCGCGTGTTTCAAGTGCGCCAGAATTTCTTTGTGCACCCGCGCCGCGAGGTCCATCACTGTCGCGCCCGCCTTCATCACGTACGGCGACGTCAGCTCCGGTTTTTTCCCCGGCTCCTTCGTGTACACGCGGACAATCCCCAGCAGATCGAACACCGCGCGCCGCAGCGCATCCAGTCCTTCTCCCGTCGCCGCCGACACGGCTAGGGCAGGGAAGCGCCCGACATACATTTCCGTGAACGCCGCAAAGTCCTCTCGCGCTTTCGGCAAGTCCACTTTGTTGGCTACCACCAGCGCCGGCCTCGCCACGTAGCCATACGGCACTTCGCCCGCGGGGTTGATGGCGATTTTTGCTTTTTCGAGCATGGCCACGCTGATTTCAATTTCGTCGAGCAGCTCCACCGCGCCGAGGTCCACCACAATCAGCGCCGCGTCCGCGCCGCGAATGGCCTGCGGCACCCACGTCTCGCCGTACTGCGGGTCGAGCGGCGGCAAATCCACGAGCTGAATCTGTATGTCTTCGAACCGCATCATGCCCGGCGTCGGCGTGCGCGTGGTGAACGGGTAGTCGCCCACTTCCGGCATCGCGTGCGAGAGGCAACGCAGCA
>JACQDD010000297.1 GCA_016201265.1 Terriglobales bacterium
TCCCGGCGGCGAAGCTTGGCCTTGGCAACCCGGCCACGCGTCCCGCGCCGAACCGACGGATCGTCAGTACGATCCACTGCGGGACCAGAATCTTGGCCGCTTGGAACGGAAACTAATTTAGTCACAGCCTCTCAGGGCAGGTCCGCGCGACACGATTCGTCTCCGAAAGGAGGCCGCTCATGACTTCCGCTGTACGAACACCCGCCGTCGCCGGCAAATTCTATCCCCGCCGCGCTGAAGAGCTCCGCCGGGAGGTTCAGGAGTACACATCAGCTGCCGAAACTACCCGCATCGCCGCCATCGGCTGCATCGTTCCTCATGCCGGATACATGTACTCCGGGCACGTGGCCGGAGCGGTGTACTCGCGGCTCGAGATTCCCCGGCGCGCGATCATTCTCTGCCCCAACCACACCGGCATGGGACATCCGTTAGCGGTGATGACGCGCGCGTCGTGGCAGACTCCGCTGGGGGAAGTGGCGGCCGACGCGGAGCTCGGAGCTGCCCTGCTGCAGCGTTTCCCTTCGCTCCACGAAGACAGTGCCGCCCATCGCGCCGAACACGCCATTGAAGTGCAGCTTCCCTTCCTGCAAATGCGGCGCCCTGACCTGAGCTTTGTTCCCATCGCTGTCGGGACCAGCGACTTTGATGTGCTGCGCGAGTTGGGCGAAGCCCTCGCCGACGTCATTTCCAGCCAGACGGAGAAGAGCCTGATCATCGCCTCCAGCGACATGAACCACTACGAGTCCGATGCCGTCACCCGGGTCAAAGATCACAAGGCGATCGAGCGCGTACTTGCGCTGGATGCGCGCGGCCTCTGGGAGGTGGTGATAAAGCAGGACATCAGCATGTGTGGGTTCGGGCCGGCGACTGCCATGCTGACGGCGGCCAAGCGGCTGGGGGCGACTTCGGCCACGCTGGTCAAATACGCGACTTCGGGCGACGTCTCCGGCGACCGGGAAATGGTCGTGGGTTATGCAGGCATCATCGTGGAGTGAAGCAAGTCCGGCGCAAGAAAAAGAGGGCGCCCCCGAGTCGCCCTCGTCCAGGAGAAACTGACTGATTAGTGTGGCTTGCTGCTGCGCACAGGTGGCGCCGATGGCATACGCGGCGGCGCGGATGGAGGCGTCATGCGCGGAGGCGAAACCTGTCGCGGCGGACTCGCCGGCGAGGCTGGAAGTGCACCGGAGCCGGATGCCTCATTATTGCCAGTCGACGACCGCGCCGGCGGCGGAGCAATGCGGCCCGGCGGTTCCGTCCTGACTTCCACCGGACGATCGTGTTTGTTCACTTCGCGCGCAAAGCGGTCGAGGTTGCGCACCGATCCGCGCGGCACGCCGAGGCCAGCCGAACCCGGAGTAATGGTAAGGCGGTGAGGCGGTCCGGCGGGCGGATTCACGACGAGGCCTTTGCCGACCATCACGGTACCCTGAGAACGGACCGGAGGCACCGGAACCGCCGTCCGCCTGGGCGGATTCACGACCCGCGGCATCCCATACCAGGTGTTCCAGTAGCCGGGCTGCCACACCCAGCCGTAGCCGGGAGCGAACATCCAACTGCCATAGCGGTACGGCATCCAGCCCCACGGATAGGCGGAAACCCACATGTAGCCATAGCCCGGATACCAGACCCAGCCGCCATCCTGGAATGGGCTCCAACTGGCATCGAGGAAGTAGGGCTGCCACACCATGCCGTAGCCGGGCACGTTCATGTAGCTGCCGTAGTAATTCAGATCGCTCTGGCCGTAGGCGTAAGGAGATGAGCCGTTGTAGGAGTTGCCGTTCGCCGCGTAGCGGTCGTGATACTCGCTCTGCTGCTTGTCCCAATCGTCGTAGGGATCCTCATCGTAGTTCTTGGCGACATCGTAGCGATCGCTGTTGATGTCAAAAGTGGCGGTGTGCTTCTCGGAGACTTCAAACGGCCCCGACTGGCCACTCACGTTCACTCTGCCCTTGAAAACGGCCAGACTCGCCTCGTCGTTGGCCAGGTGCAACCGGAAATGCGCGGACTCGGTCAGAGTGATGGACTCGCGGCCAAAGTTCAGCGTGAACTCGTCGCCTTTCTTCCCGCGAAAATTGACGTAAGCCGTGCCGGCAGCGAGTTGCATGGTACTCAATTTCTGGCCATCGTCGCCGAGCGCAAGGCGCGTGAACTCGACTTCGCTGCGAGGAACGATGCGAAGCGCGCTGCCGTCTTCAAACTCCACTTCCGCGCGGCCATCGTCGCCGGTCTTTAGCCGGGAGCTCTCGATCACCGGCATGTTCAGGAAAGTTTTCTCAAAGCCATCGCCCGTGCTGCGATCCATCTGCACACTGCCCTGCACTTCGCTCAGGCGCACAATGCGGGCCTTGGACTCGGCCGAGGCCGAGACTACCAACAGCACGCCCGTGAGCACGGCCCAAATCGCCAATGTCTTTCCCATCCTGCCGAATGCCATATGCCTCTCCTCGGAGTACTCCCTAAACGCTTAGAACCCTTGGACAGTCAGTTAGTTGCCGCAAGATTCCTGGACTTACGCCGAACAAAATTCTGCACGTCTTTTTGGAAGCGACACCCTCACGTAAAATACTGTAAAACAACAACTTACTATCAATTTACCAGCCTTGGGTCTGCTGCCAGTGTGGAAGGGCGGGGAGACGAAGTCAAGCGATTTGTTGGTCCCCGGAGCGGGTGGCCATGTGGACATGGTTCCGGTGCGATCAACGAGTGGCCGGCGACCGCTCCAGCAGGCGCTGGGCGCGGGCGCGGCTCACGTTGATGACGCCGGGGTCGGCGATGATCTGCTGCAGAATTGGCGCAATGGCCTGAATCTCGACCGGCGGAGTGTTGCGGGCCGATTCCTCCATGCGCTTGAGTTCTTCCGCGAGGGCCAGTTTCTGGTAGCGGAGACTGTACTCGAGCCGATGGCCGAACTCGAGAGTAGCGGACAATCCCTGAAACAGGCTGGTCAACTCCTGCGCGGCGAGATCGGGGGAGTAGTTGTAGGTGGCGTCCCCGCTGCGCTGTGCGTCCTTGTAGGCGAGGGTTTTCCTGCCGGTAAACGCCATGTTCTTGCGGTGGGAGTCGAGGTCCTTCTGAAAATAGCCGGCCTTCGCCGCGAGCTCATAGATCTTTTCCCGGGTGGCAGGCGAGACCGTGAAGTCGTATGCGAAGCTGTCGCTCTCGTCAGACTCGGGATAGGGCTTGCCGCTGGACTCGTAGTGGGCCTTGCCGTCGGAACGAACCTGCACAGAGTAGTGGGCCGGTTGAGAGCCGGGGAAGTCAAGCGTGAACCAGACTGTCGCTGGCTCCTGGCTCGCCTGAGACTGAACACATGCCGAGAGAAGAACGAGCAGACAAACAACGTGAAATCCGCGCACCATGGGCCGCTGTAATGATTGGGTACGGGGGAGAGATTCGTCAAGTCAGTGGGCAGTGGGCAGTGACCAGTGGGCAGTGGCCAGTGGGCAGCATTCAGCGTGCGGCATTCGGTTTTCCCGAGAAACCGGGGTTAGCTGAGGGCTGAGGGCTGACGGCTACTTGCACACTGCGGTGTAGCCCTGGGTGTTGGTCTGGGAGAAATAGATCTGGCCGGCGATCAGGCCGTTGTTGTTGATGCCTCCGGCAGTGGTGGCTTTGGCCCCGGCATACACGACGCTGGCGAAGGAATTGTTCTTGTAGATGAAGCCGAAGGCCCAATCCGCCGAGAGACGGTTCCCCACGATGATTCCGGCATTGTTCACGTCGGTGAGAACCGTTCCGAAGCGCGCATTGGGGGAGTCGATTGTCTTGTAGGAACCGCTCTGCCAGACAAAGCCATGGAACAAAACGCCGTCAGAGTAGGAACCGACAACCAGGCCGCTGTCGTTGATCGCTCGCGGGGTGGTCGCCAGCGCGCCGGGGTAGCGGATCACGGAGTACTTGCCGTTCTCCAGCTTGAATCCCTTCGTTGCCGTACCCTTGCGGAAGTTCCCCACCACCGTTCCTGCGCTGTTGATGCCGTAGAGCCAGGTGTGAGTCGCCAGGGGATAATTGACCTCTACAAAGTCCGGACCCGACTGGGCGAAACCGTGCACGTGCCGCGGGTTTGAGTTGTCGAGGTAGGAACCAACATTGACCCCGGCGAGATTGCGGTGGTTGAACCAGGTGAAAGCGGAGTTCGGAGCTGCGAACACGGCGAACTTTCCCGCGGCGGTGCGCGAGAAGGCGACGAATGCGCCGGAGTTCTTGTCTTCCAGTTGGCCAACCACGGTGCCGTCGTCGCTGACACCGTTGATTTGAGTGAGCGAATAGCCTGCGGGCGCGGAGAAAGTCGTAAACGTGCAAGAGGCCTGGTTGGCGGCGGACGAGGCGCCAGAAAGCAAGAGCAGTGACGCAATCATTGCGACAGCAAGGCGGGGAAGGCGCATGAGATCCTCAGTTCGTTGAGTTCCAGACCGCATTCCCAGAGCGGAAATATGCACCTCTCGAGGGAATGCAGGCACGATCAGAATACCCCGGGGCGATTGCTTCGTCTGCGCTTTGTGCCCAAACGAATATCCGTGGACTATTTAGGCTTGCGGATGGAACGCCCGTAACCTGGATGTGGAACTTGGAGTGCATGGAGCCGGGCTCGGCAAGAAGTAAAGAGAGCGGGCGCGTCGCTCCGCCGGCGACTAGGCTCGCTGCCGCTCCTTGGTTGCCGCGGTGTGCAGATGGCAGATGGCGATGGCCAGCGCATCGGCGGCGTCGGCGGGTTCGGGGATCTGATCGAGATGCAGCAGCCGCGCCACCATCTGCTGCACCTGATGCTTCTCGGCCCTGCCGTAGCCTACGACCGCCGACTTGATCGAGAGCGGGGAGTATTCAGCAACTTCGATTCCGGCGGTGGCAGCGGCGAGCATGGCGACACCGCGCACCTGGCCCAGTTTCAAGGCCGATTTCACGTTCACTGCATAGAAAACATCTTCGATGGCTACGCGGTCGGGATGGTGCTCGGCGATAAGCTCTTGCAGGCGGTCGAAGATGCGCGACAGTCTTGCCGACATCGCCTCGCGCGGGGAAAGCTTGATCGCGCCGCAGTCCAGGCACACTAGGCGATCGTCAGACCGCAACTCGACGACTCCGTATCCGGTGTACTCGGTGCCGCAGTCAATGCCGAGGACGCGCATGGGGAGAGTTTAGCATTCAGCACTTGGCACTTAGCATTTGGCACTTAGCCACCCCGGGCCGCTGCCAGAGGACGTGACAGAGGTGTCTTTGGCTAAATGCTAAGTGCTGCTGATCGCTCAGCAGCAGCGCGGCCTTCGCGCTTTGGTTTGTTCGTGGTCGCGGCAGAAGGTGGCGTAGGCTCCCGGGCTCGGAGCTAACTGGCGCCGGACCAGAAAGCGTTCGTAGGCGGATTCGTCGAAGATCTCGCGGAGTACTGCCGCTAACAGCTTACGCACACCATTCACTCGCTCCCATAATCCGCGCACAGAAAGTAGGGGTCCCTCGACTGCGCGCATCGCCCGCTTGGCGGGCGATGCGCTCCGCTCGGGATGACAAACTGGAGAGGGCGCGGTGGCGGCGGTGGGCTTCATCCCTGTTCCTCCAGCGCCAACTGCGTCATCACGAACGGCACTTCCTTCACCTCGGCGGCCTTACGACCCGAGAGGACCCGGGCCCACTCCAACGCCGATTCGATCAGGATCATCGCTACCATCACGACCAGCACTGTGGCCACCGCGGCGTCCAGGCGGTCGTTGAAGACCAGGCGCGCATTGGCTCCTTCGTTGGCGAGTTGCCGGGCGTGCGCCAGAAATCCGATGCGCGGGTTGGGATTGAGAACCTTGTGATAGGACGCGGTAA
>JACQDD010000050.1 GCA_016201265.1 Terriglobales bacterium
CGTGGGCATCCACTCCGACCCCATGGTGAGTGGCCGCCTGTCTTTTCCCTTGGCGCTGAGCAAGTCGCTGGAAGACAACAAGCGCAGTTCGTTTCTGATCCTGGAACTGGTGCAGAAGATGGTCCAGCGCAAGGTATCGCCGCGCATGGTGGAAGGCCCCATCGGAATCGGCGGCGCCGTCGGGAGAGCCGTACGAGAGGAAGGGTGGATCCCGTTGTTGGGGATCACGGCGGCCATCAGCCTTAATTTGGGCATTTTCAACCTGCTGCCGATTCCCATCCTGGACGGCGGCGTGATTCTTCTGCTCTTCATTGAAAGCCTGATGCAGAAAGACATCAGCCTGCGCATCAAAGAACGCATTTATCAGGCCGCGTTCGTCTTCCTCGTGCTCTTTGCGGTGATGGTCATCTACAACGACATCGTGAAACGGCTGGGGGGCTAGAAGGGCAGCACTTGGCACTTGGCACTTGGCACTTAGCCCTTGGCATTTAGCATTTAGCACTTAGCACTTGGTGGGGTCCCCGACGCATAGGGTGCGGCATCCCGTCGCCATCCTTGCTGTAACGTCTCCGCGCTTGCTCGTAGCCCGCAGCTCGAAGCTCACATCCGCCTGTGACCCCCTAGTCCCGACCTGATAAACTAGAGTTTCCCTATGGCTGAAATGCGACGCAGAAAGACTGTGACCGCCAGTATTGGCGGCGTGCGGGTCGGCAGCGATGCACCGATTATGGTGCAATCCATGACCAACACCGATACAGCGGATATTCCGGGAACCGTCAAGCAGGTCGCTGACCTTGCGCGGGCAGGCAGCGAAGTGGTGCGCGTGACCGTCAACAATGACGACGCCGCCAAGGCCATCCCTTACATCGTCGAGGGACTCGAGAAGATGGGCGTGCCCGTACCGATCGTGGGCGACTTCCATTACAACGGACACCTCCTTCTCACCAAATATCCCGGCTGCGCGGAAGGGCTGGCCAAGTACCGTATCAACCCCGGCAACGTCAGCGTAGGGCGCAAGAATGACGACAACTTCCGTACCATGATCGAGGTCGCGGTGAAGTATCAGCGGCCGGTACGCATTGGCGTCAACTGGGGATCGCTTGACCAGGCACTGCTCACGCGCATGATGGATGAGAATTCCCGCCTGGCGGAACCGAAAGACGCGCGCGCGGTCACCATGGAAGCGCTGGTCGTGAGCGCGCTGAACTCCGCGAAACTGGCTGAGCAGTACGGGTTGCGGGGGGATCAGATCATTCTCAGCGCCAAAGTCAGCGGCGTGCAGGATCTGATCGACGTCTATCGCACGCTGGCGGCACGCTGCGAGTATCCGCTGCACCTGGGATTGACTGAGGCAGGGATGGGCGCCAAGGGCGTGGTGGCCTCGAGCGCAGCCATGGCGGTGCTGTTGCAGGAAGGGATTGGCGACACGATTCGGGTTTCGCTGACGCCCGCTCCGGGCGGCGACCGCACCGAAGAAGTGCGCGTGGCGCAGCAGATCTTGCAGTCCATGGGGATTCGAAGTTTCACCCCACAGGTCACAGCCTGTCCGGGCTGCGGACGCACCACCAGCACCTTCTTCCAGGAGATGGCGCAGCAGATTCAGAGCTACCTGCGCGACCAGATGCCGGTCTGGAAGGGCCGCTACATCGGCGTCGAAGAGATGAAGGTCGCGGTGATGGGATGCGTCGTGAACGGCCCCGGCGAATCGAAACACGCCAGCCTTGGCATTTCCCTGCCCGGAACCTTCGAAGAACCCAAGGCCCCGGTGTACGTAGACGGCCGCCTGTTCACCACGCTCAAAGGCGACAAGATCGTCGAAGAATTCACCAGGATTCTCGACGATTACGTCGAGTCGCACTACGCGGCGAAAGAAGAAGTGGGCGCGCGAAACTAAGAGGCTGCGAAACTCCTGTTTCACGCAGATTTCGGGAGGGCACGGTGAGCGCATTCAGCGCTAGGTCGGGCTGTTGTCCATTTGCGCGGTGCTGATTCTCTCAGGGGGAGGCGGAAATGTTTGAAACCAGTGAAACCACCGATGTGATGGAAAAGAGTCCGTGGCAGAAATACGTGCTCTGGTTCGCCGCAGGCTGCCTGGTCACGATTCTGATCTCCTACATGTTCCTCATACCCGCTGCGAAGCGTGCGGCTGCTGAGTCTGCTGAAAAAGCGGCGCGACAGAAATTCTCCGCTGAACTGGCAAAGAACCCGGTGGAAGCCCAACTGGAAAGCACAAAGGCCGCATTGCAGGCTGCGAACCAGGAGCGCGACACGTGCAAAGCCAAGTTTGTGAGACTGTCCACTTCCATCCTCCGCGGCAATAGCCCCACACATTCGTGCACTTTGCGAATGTGTGTCGGTGCTGCGGACGGCCGTCGTTGTAATCTCACGATCTTCCCGATTGTGCTGACACCCACTCATCACAAAGTACGCGATGAGATGGGGCACCCGCTTGTCGGGGGCACCCGGCGGATGGATGTCCTGAACATCAAGACTGTAGGCGTCCTCATCGGCGGGCGCGGGTTGGCGGCGTCAACGAATGCAGCAGCGATTGAAAGTCCGCGGGTGGTTCGCAATCGATAGACACGCCCTCTCCCGAGCGGGGATGAAGGAACTGCAGATGCGCTGCATGCAGAGCGACGCGAGTAATTCGCCGCTCCCATGCCTCCTCTGGATGGTACTTTCTGTCGCCGACGACCGGGTGGCCGAGCGCTGAAAACTGCACCCGGATCTGATTCTGCAATCCCGTCACCAGCGCAACCCGGACGAGCGAAGCGCCACGGAGAATGCGTTCGACCCCATAGCGAAGTTCAGCACGAGTCCCTTTCGGATCGCGCTCCCTGGTCAACTTCTGATACGTTCCTTCTTGTCGAAAGTAGTGAACCAGTGTCCCCTCTTTGGTGCTAAGGTGCCCGCGCACGACTGCGAGATACTGCCTCACCGGAGTGTGTTCGAGAAACTGCCGAACGAGTGCGTCTCGATCCGGCCGGGTTTTCGCAAACAGCAGGATCCCGGACGTGTAGCGATCGATACGATGCACGACAAACGCCCGTTGTCTCTTTTCCTTCAGCTCTTCAGAAAGAAGAGACAGGGCGGATGGTGCACCGGAGTTCTCCGCAGGCACCGCCAGAAGCTTAGCTGGTTTATTGAGGGCTACGATAGCGTCGTCTTCGTAGAGCACGGAAAGTTCCCGGGATAGGCGAGGTTGCCGGCGATCTTGCCTTCCTGGATATTGACCGCGATGGCGTGGGAGCTTCTTCATGGTGTTGATTCGCTGCTGGTACTCTCGCCGCGTGGCGATTTCTTCGCGAGCGCAAGCTTTCTTTTATGATGACGGGCTTCCATGCCTCCAGTCAACGAAAGGAACTCGCTGGGGGGGTGGCCCACCTTTCCTTCCTCCACTACTTTTTTGAGGCTGCCCCACGCTTCGCGTTCTGTGCGAAGGGTGGGAACCGGCGGGCTGGCCCACCCTCTTCCTTCCTACTCACTCTTTGAGGCTGCCCCACCCTTGCGTTCTTGGCAAGGGTGGGAATTCAGCGTAATCCCATCACGCCACCGGCACACCCTTCCATTTCAATCGGACCGGCTGTTGTTCGTTGACTAGCACCGGCCCGTTCTCTTCATAAGCGTACGCGCGGTAACTGCTCCAGCGCCATTCTTCTGGCGAGGCCACCAATCCGCGCCTCACTGGATTCTCGTGCATGTAGCGCAGCTTCTCGGCCCGCTTGTGCCGGTTCCACACGACAAAATCATAGAAGCGCCGTTGCCAGACATGGCCCTGCTCCAGCACTGTGTTCCACAGACTTCCGTCAGGACGGGTGTGTTTCTTTCGGAGCCTCTCCAGCAGTTCGCGGGCGAAGCGCTGCTTGAGCACCTGCAGGACGACAGAATGGTTGGATTCTTCCGGTTCGGACAAGAGGAGATGCACATGCTCGGGCATGATCACATATCCGACGACGACAATTCCGTAGCGGATACGTGTTTCTTCGAGGATGCGCAGGAAGAGGTCGCGACACTGTGGCGCGCCTAGCAACGGACGCCGCTGGTAACAACTGAAGGTGATGAAGTGAAGATATCCGGTGCCGTAGGCGCGGCGAAGACGGGCGGGCATGCA
>JACQDD010000051.1 GCA_016201265.1 Terriglobales bacterium
AGATCGCGACCTGCTGAAAACCAGGATGAAAATCACAGCCTATAATCAGCATGACGTTGGCTCCTTCTCGGAGAGCCTTGGTCTGTTCATCGCAACCAATCTACTCGCTGCGACGAGCCAACGTCGTTATCCAATCAAGCAAAGCGAAGGACCAACTGTCTCGTCAATATCCACGCCGCGTCACGCCGTCAGCGTGACTTTCTTCAATCTGCGCCCAAGCCGTGCCATCAGCGTAGCGCCCGCCCGCGCCGGCACGACTGGAGAGCTCACCTTCACACCATCCACGCTCACTGCACCCTCTTTGATTTTCCGGTCAGCTTCGCTGGTTGAGGCCACGAGTCCCACCTTGACAAGGAGCTTCGCCACTCGCACTCCGTCCCCTTCGCGATTGGCCACTTCAGCGAAACTGACGGATACCGTCTCGACTTCTTCCGGCACCTGATCCTTCTGAAACTGCCGCGCCCAATCCTCCCCCGCCTTTGCCGCCGCTTCCGCTGAATGAAAGTCGGCCACGATCATCCGCGCCAGGTCTTTCTTCAGCGCCATCGGATGCGCCTTCCCGCTCGCCGCGTCCTTCTTCATCGCCGCAATCTGTTCTGACCGCACATCGGTCAGCAACTCGTAATACCGCCACATCATCTCGTCGGAAATCGACATGATCTTCCCGTACATCTCGAGCGGCGGTTCGTGAATGCCGATCGCGTTCCCCAGCGACTTCGACATCTTGTTGACGCCGTCGAGCCCCTCCAGGATCGGCGTCGTCAGCACCACCTGCGACTCCTGCCCGTAAGCCCGCTGCATCTCCCGTCCCACCAGCAGGTTGAATCTCTGGTCGGTGCCGCCCAACTCGATATCGGCTTCGAGTGCCACCGAGTCGTACCCCTGTGCCAGCGGATAGAGCAGTTCATGCATGGCAATCGGTTTTTCTTCCCGGAACCGCTTGTGGAAGTCCTCGCGTTCGAGCATTTGGGACACCGTGTACTTTGCCGTCAGCCGGACGAAATCATCCGCTGTGAACTTCGAAAACCAGCGGCTGTTGAAGTCCACCACCGTTTTTTCCGGGCTGAGAATCCTGAAAACCTGTGCCTTGTAGGTCTCGGCGTTCTCCGCAATCTGCTCCCGCGAAAGCGGCGGCCGCGTGGCCGAGCGCCCCGTTGGATCGCCGATCATCCCGGTGAAATCCCCGATCAGGAAGATGACCGTATGCCCGAGATCCTGAAAATGTTTGAGCTTGCGCAGCAGGACGGTATGCCCCAGGTGCAGGTCGGGCGCCGTCGGATCAAATCCCGCCTTCACCCGCAACGGCTTGCCCGAAGCGAGCGATCGCTCCAGTTTCGCGCGCAGCTCGGATTCCTTGACAATCTCTGCCGCGCCCTTCTTGATGTACGCCAGCTGTTCGTCAACCGGTGGAAAGTTAGTCATGCGCTCTGATTATAGCGAGATGAGCGAGGTCAGAAGTTAGAAGTCAGATTGCAGAAGTAAACCCCTCGGCACACCGACTCAGGAGGGATTGCAAAATCATCCGTGCACACGGTAGAAGCTCAACCCCGCATCCCCCTGCCCGAGCTTGCGATGCCGCCGCAAGCCCGCAAACTCTTCTCCTGGATCAAACCGCTTCTCATGCTCCGCAATCACCACACTCGACTCGCGCAACAACTGTGACGCTGCGAGCATGCCCAATGTTTTTGCATACTCCTCGCGCATTCGGTACGGCGGATCCAGAAACACGAAATCGGCCGCGACGCCCTGAGCCTCCAACTGCGCCAACGCCTTCCCAACTTCTGCCTTCACGATCCTGAATCCGCTCTCGATCCCCAACGATTTCAGGTTCTCACCAATCAACTCCGCCGCTGCTTTTGAAGACTCGACGAAATACACCATCCCCGCCCCGCGACTCAGGGCTTCGATTCCCACCGCTCCGCTCCCCGCATACAAATCCAGCCACACCGATCGCGCCAGCGCCTGCGGATTCCCCGCGCACAGCACGTTAAATAGCGACTCGCGCAGCCGGTCCGCCGTCGGACGAATATCCATCCCGCGCAACGACCGCAACGGTCGGCTCCGATACTGTCCCGCAATCACTCGCATTTGCTGGCGTGTGGGGCGGACACTCCCTTCGACTTCGCTCAGGGCAAGCTTTGTCCGCCGCCCCCTCCTGCCCTAGCCCTTTCGTTTTGCAGCGGTACTGCCCCGCCCGGTGTCTAAGTAGATAGAATACTGGCAGGCATGTCCATGCGCAGTTGGTCCATCCCGGCGGGGCGGCTCTTCGGAATCGAAATCCGCATTCACCTGACCTTCTTTTTTCTGCTGATCTTCGTCTTGACCGCCGGTTCGGCAACCCAGGACACCACTGCCGCCTTCCGCGCCCTGGGTTTGGTCGGGATTATCTTTGGCAGCGTGATCCTGCACGAGCTGGGTCACGCGTTGGTCGCGCGCCGCGCCGGAGTGCCCGCCAAGGGCATCATCCTGCTGCCCATCGGCGGCATCACCATCCTCGACGAGTCCCAGGCCATTCCAGAATCCGACACTACCTGGAAGCGCGATATCCGCATTGCGGTCGCCGGGCCACTGGTGAATCTGTTCATCGCCGGCGCAGCCGCCCTCGTCCTGATCGCCGTACTGCCGGGTTTTTCCCTGGCGGCGAAGCCACTCGTGCACCCAAGCTACCTGTTGCGGAGCCTGGTCTGGTCGAACGTCTATCTCGGCCTGTTCAACCTGCTTCCCGCTTATCCCATGGATGGCGGCCGCGTGTTGCGCGCGCTTTTCTCCCGCCGGATGGACCCGATCCGCGCTACGCAACGCGCTGTCCGCATCGGCCACGTCTTTGCCGTCCTGTTCATGATGCTGGGAATGCTCATCAGCAATCGTGCGGAGACTCGTGCGGACGGCTTGTGGCTGCTGATGATCGGCTTCTTCCTCTTCGTCGGAGCCCAGCTTGAAGAGCGTTCGGCGGTGTTTCACTCGGTGTTGCAGAGTGTCCGCCTGGAAGAAGTGATGCTTACCGACTTCGCCACGCTCTCGCCCGCCGACACGCTCGAAGACGCGCTCGACAAAGCCGTCCATACGCTGCAGGACGATTTTCCCGTCGTCCGCGGCAGCGACATGGTGGGCGTCATCTCCAAGCAGAAGATCCTCGACGCGCTCCGCGCCGACGGCAACGGTTACGTGCAGTCGGCTATGAACAAGATCTTTGAAGTTGCCGCGAAGCAGGAGTCGCTCGCCTCCGCCTTCCGTAAACTCGCGGCTCGCAACCTCAGCATCATCCCGGTCGTCGACGAGCAGCGCCTGGTCGGAATCGTCACCCTCCAGAACTTGATGCACTCCATGGCGCTGCTGGCGGAAAGCCGCAAACTGCGTAGGGAGGGGTTGGACGCGTAGTTCGTAGCTCGGAGTTCGTAGTTCGCGATAGCCACCCACTGGTAGAGCAAACCATCTTCCGGATTGTCATCCCGAGCGAAGCGATGGATCTGCAGTTCTCGCGCACTACGAACCGCCGCCCTTCCGAACTCCGAACTCCGAACTCCGAACTACTGCCTCCTGCGCCGCCCTCACCGCGCACCCAAACTCCACTGCTTTGCCTGTCACTTCAGCGATAACGTGCTCCAGCGCCGCCAGCACTCCAATCGTGTCCAAATAATCGTAATAGCCGATGTGCGCGATGCGGAACAGTTGGCCTTTCATTTCCGCCTGCCCGTTTGCCACCACCGCGCCAAACTGGTCGCGGAAGCGCTTGCAGATCGTGGTCGAATCGGCCGCTAAGGGCGCAGCCACGGCGGTCAGCGCCGCCGCCGGCGATTGTGCGGCAAACAACTTGAGTCCCAGCGCCTGTACTCCCGCGCGCGTCATCGCCGCACAGAGTTCCGCATTCTCCACCAGAGCCTTCCGTCCTGCTGCCAGGTTCCCATCGCCCATCTGCCGAACGTAGTCGAGCGCTGCGGCCAGTCCCGCAAACATGGCCGTCGCTGGAGTGTAGGCGGTCTCTGCTTTGGCCGCCGCCTTACGCTCCTTGCGCAGATCGAAGTAGTAGCGCGGAGACTTCGTCGTTTCCATGCGCTGCCATGCCCGTTCGCTGATCGCGCCATACGCGAGGCCGGGCGGAATCATCAGCGCTTTCTGCGATCCGCCGATGATGACGTCCACGCCCCAGCCATCGACGTCAAAGTGGGTCGTGCCGAGGCCGGTGATCGCATCCACCACCAGCAGCGGGTCGGGCAGTGCTCGGACCAACTTCGCAACTGCCTCGACGTCGTGCCGCACGCCAGTGGAACTCTCCGTTGCCTGTAAGTAGACACAGCGAATTTCGGGCGTGAGATGCTTCCGAACGTCGTCCATCGACAAGGTCTCGCCATAGGGCGCGGTCACCGTCTTCACGTCGCATCCAAACGCCTTCGCCACCGACACCCAGCGCTCACCGAACTTGCCCGCCGTCAGCACCAGAACTTTGTCGCCTGGGGAAGTCAGGTTCGAGACCGAAGCTTCCATGAAACCCGTGCCCGACGCGGTCAGCACCAGCACGTCGTTCTGCGTGCCGATGAACTCCTTCAAGTCGGTGAGCACACGCGTAAACAGCGCTCGAAAATCGGCGGTGCGATGATGCGCGCCATAGGACGCCATCGCCGTCTGCGCGGAAGGCAGAAGGGGCGTTGGACCGGGGGTGAAGAGCCTGTTTTTTCGCAGCATGGGAATAGGAGATCACAGAATATTCGAAAGCGGCTGGAATTGGGAAAAGAGATTACAGAAGTCAGATTGCAGAAGTAAAACCCTTCGCGCGCCAACTTCTGCAATCTGACTTCTTACTTCTGCCTTCCCGGTTTTCTCTGCGTCCTCCGCGCACTCTGCGGTTCGAGCTTTTGACGTTCTATAATTCGCCCATGCCCCTTATCGACCAGATCCAGAAAGACATTGTCGCCGCCATGAAGGCGCGCGAAGAGCACCGCCTCTCCACCCTGCGCTTGGTCAAGACCGCGCTCAAGAACCGCGAAATCGACAAGATGGCGCCGCTCGACGACAAGGAATCGCAGCAGGTGCTCTCCACGCTCATCAAGCAGCGCAAGGACTCGATCGAGCAGTTCACCAAGGGCGGACGCCAGGAGATGGCCGACAAAGAAGCCGCCGAAATCAAGCTGATCGAAACCTACCTGCCCAAATCCGCCAGCGAAGAGGAGATCGCAGCCGGAGTGAAAGCCGCCATCGCCGAGATGACCCCCTCCCCCACCATGAAAGACATGGGCAACGTAATGAAGCAGGCCATGGCCCGCTTCGCCGCCGCCGGGATGCGCGTGGATGGGAAGGTGGTTAGCGAGGCGGTGAAGAGGGAATTGAGCGGAGGGTAGTTGCGGCCTATCCGACTAGCGAGAACGTCATCTGCTCTCCGCGTGGGCGGCTATTCTCACCTAGCAAAAGGTTCCCGACGTGGTCAGCCCTCACGTTGGAGAGTTCTCCCGGTTCCAATTTGTGCAGACCGCCGCCGTAAACACGGCCCTCTGTGGACATGTCCATTACAGGAATTGATTTGAGGAGTTGGAATACTCGTCTCAATACCCTGTCATCCTCAAGAGCAGCTCGGATCGCGGGTTTTGGGTACAGAAGCAAATACACGTTGGCGGCCGTTGCTTTCGAGCGGTTAAGGATGAAACGGAAGGCGTTCTTGCCGCTCTCGTTAGTTCGCCCCATATATGTGCAAAGGAATGGCGCCGGTGGGCGTCTTTCTTGCGCATACCAGGGGGAGCGCGATTTGCAGAGATAGCCTTGCGCAACGGTGTGTCTGCCAGACTTCAAGTATCGCCCCAGCCCTGGATCAATCTTTTCGACCTCAGACTCGGAGAGCGCACAGTCGATCAAGAACAGCCGTCTATCGAGGGTAGGCGCACCATCCTTGTCGCCTTCTATCTCATCCTGCTTCAGATAGCGAGGGCTCGGCAGAATCGGCTTGAGGAAAGCCTGCGTGAGACCCAGTTCTGTGACTTGCCCCTCCGTCAAGATGAAGAACTGATTATTCCCCGTGGCGATACCTCGCTTAATAGCGAAGAGGTCGCCAAGCCGGACACCGGGTGCTCGGTCCCGCGCATGATGGAGAATTTCTGGAAGACGAGTCCACTTGGCTTCGGAATGCATCTCTGTAAGAGTTATATCGCGAGATATTCTGGGACCTGTAACGGTTCCCCCGAAGGTCATTGAGACGAGAGCAGTAGGGTCGGGCTTCTGGTTCTTGAACCAAACTACAGCGGATGAAACCAGCGCGTCAGAGAATTGAGTCTCGTTAGGATCAAAGCGGTGGATGCGGACCAGGGTGACCGTATTCAGCAGGTAATGCTTGATCGCTTCGCCGTAGTTAACGTCCATGAACTCACTCGGAACCAGCCACGCGCAGACCGCGTCCGCCTCCAGCCACTGATGAGCAAAAATCATGAAGTAGCAATACAAGCCTGCCAAACCGTTCAATTTCACCCCAAGAGCATGCGACGTTCTGCGTAGGGCTGCCTTTTTCGCTACCGAAAGATGGTGATGCCGGACATACGGAGGATTGCAGATTACAAGATTCGCGTGCGACTGGTCCACACTGGCTCTCGTGAAATCTTCGACACGTAGTTTCAAGCCAGTGCTATTCCACAGGCACAAGGCGGGAGTGCCGTAGTGTGGATCAACCTCGAAAGCCATGGCGCTTTCGATGCGATCCCCGGCTACATCAAGCAGGGCGGAAAAGAATGCACCGGTTCCGAATGCAGGGTCAAGGAAGCGTATTGACTTGCCGCCAACAAGAGATATCGTCGTCGCAGCAATTTCGCGGGCAAGTTCAAACGGAGTAGCAAATTGCCCAAGTTTGTTTCTATCAGCTTGGCTGCGTTGGCGGTCACAGTTCGCTTGCAACTCGACGCGCTGCCTCTCTATTGCACGGACGTCCATATCAGAGTCCCAATTTGGCGAGATCGTCGATGCGATGCTCCCAAATCCAGTCTATCCTCTCAGCCGCTTCGTACCCCAAATAGCCACTATCAAAATACCCGCAAAGGAACAGGTTTAGCTTGATCGTTTGGCCGTAGGTGGCTCGGAGCTGGCTCATCTTGATCGCCTCCTCCTTTCTTCGCTTGTTGACGTTTGTAAAGTCGCCCGCCGACTTTGCTTCGATCAAGATCGGCAAAGTACCCTGTTTCGCTCGCGGCGGCATCGCCACCACATCTATTGGAATATTTACTTGGGTCCCACCCTCCAATATGACCGGTACGTTCACGCGAAACGCAAAAGAGCCCGGTTTCATTTCTCTAAACCTCACCGCCTTACCAGGTGGCAACTGGCTATATCCGCGCTCCTGGAGCCACTTGGCAATGGCAGCCAACTGCCTTTGTTCTTGGGCATTGCGCACGATCGGGTCAGCCACCGCACCACAAAGCCGATCTGCGATGACGGTAGCGGCACGCTGCACAACCTCCGCCGATGGTTTCTTCCTTCGTTCGATCCATACACAAATATCGGGGTCGATCATCTTGGTAATGATTGCAATCATCTGCTGGAGGTCAGCCGAGAGCCGGTCGCCATCCATTCTCAGAGGCAAGGAGCGACCGATCTCCATACATTTGACCAAGTTCGGAGAGACCTTTGACAGACCGATCAGCCGATCACGAGCGATCGGAGGACAGGTCGCCATTCGAAGGATCGGCAACATCTCGGGATGTCGCCGAAGAACGTCCTGGTTTAGTTCCGCAAGATTTGCGGTTTGGTGGAGTGCCGCTTTGACTTCTTTGGTCGCTCTCGCGCGGCTGTCACGAAACGCCTTGGGCGCAAACTTGAGAAACCAGTCGTTGTACATATCAACGGACTTGGCAATGTCTTCCTTCCAAAGGTCGGGCTGGTCACGGTTAACAGGCATTTGGGGACAGCTTTGAGATTTAGCTATTGTCGCATCACCACAAAGATTTTAGCGCACATCACTTGCTCCTCTGCCATTCCCGGTACGCCTCGCTTTTCCCAATCCCGCGCTCTTTGGCGACTTTCTTCAGCGCGGCTTTCTCATCGACCCTCTCTGAAGCCATGATTTCGCGAACGCGCTGCGCAACGCTCACGCTGGAGCTCTCAGCTCTCGGCTCTCGGCTCTCAGCCTTGGCGATCAAGAGCGTAACTTCGCCGCGAACCTCGCCCCGCGCCTTGAGTTGTTCCAGCACTTCGCTCGCCCGCCCTCGCAAAAACTCTTCGTGCAGTTTCGTTACCTCGCGCGCGACCACCACGTGCCGGTCGTTTCCCAGAACCTCGCAAACGTCCGCCAGCGTCTCCAGCAGCCGGTGCGGGGCTTCGTAAAACACCTGCGTCCGCGGAGAATCTTTCACGCTCTCGATCAGCTTCCGCCGCTGTCCGGACTTGGCGGGGAGGAAGCCGCTGAAGCGAAACGAGTCAGTCGGCAGGCCGCTGGCGACCAGCGCCGCCAGGAACGCCGACGCGCCTGGAATCGGCACTACCGGCACATGATGCCGGATGGCCAGCGCGATCAGCCGGAAGCCGGGGTCGGAGATGCCGGGCATACCCGCGTCGGTGACAAGGGCAATCTTCGCGCCGCTTTCCAGGTCCACCACCAACTCGGCGGCCTTGGTCATCTCGTTGTGCTCGTGATAGCTGACGGTGCGCGTCTGGATGCCGTAGTGGCTGAGCAGCTTCTGCGTCTGGCGCGTGTCCTCGCAGGCGATCAGATCGACTTCTTTGAGGACGCGCAGGGCGCGCAGGGTGATGTCTTCGAGGTTGCCGATGGGCGTGGCGACCAGGTACAGTGCCGACCCCGGCCCAAGGCCCCCGCGGCCGTTCGCCGCCTCGATTTGGAGTTCCGTCCGCATATTCAAAGTCTAGCAACAAAACCCTTTACCACGGAGGACACGGTGAGCACGGAGGAAAACTGAATTCCCCTGTGTTCCTCCGTGTCCTCCGTGGTTAAAGGTTTTCGCCGAACCAACTCCGCCAACTCTTTGCTTCGCTTTTTATTCCCCCCATGCTAAACTGAACAAAAATGATGTGACGGCCCGCACTTTTCACTCCAGCCCGCGGGTGTAGGCTACGGACAATTAAGTCATTGAATCATTGAGTCATCGGGTGATTGAAGACCGATGATCGTTTTTCAATCACTCAATGATTCAATGGCTCAATGACTCAATGAATTCAGGAGCAGCCATCATGGCCGACGAGCGCAGCAAAGCAATTGAACTCGCATTCTCTCAAATCGAAAAGCAGTTCGGCAAAGGTTCCATCATGCGGTTGGGATCGAAAGAAGCCATCGTCCCGATCGCGGTGATCTCGACGGGCTCGATCTCGTTCGACGCCGCGCTCGGCGTCGGGGGCGTTCCGCGCGGGCGCGTGACTGAAATCTTCGGCCCGGAATCTTCCGGCAAAACGACCATCGCCCTGCAGGTCATCGCCGAGGCGCAAAAGACCGGCGGCATGGCGGCGTTCGTGGACGCCGAGCACGCGCTCGATCCTGGCTACGCCAAGAAGCTGGGCGTGGACGTGGACAACCTGCTGGTCTCGCAACCCGACTACGGCGAGCAGGCGCTCGAAATCACCGAAACCCTGGTGCGCTCGAACGCCATTGACGTGCTGGTCGTGGACTCGGTCGCCGCACTCGTCCCCAAGGCCGAACTCGACGGCGAAATGGGCGACAGCCACATGGGCCTGCAGGCTCGCCTGATGTCGCAAGCGCTACGGAAGCTGACGGGGACGGTTGCCAAGTCGCGCACCTCCCTGATCTTCATTAACCAGATCCGCGAAAAAATTGGCGTCTGGTGGTCGGTTCGCGCACGAAAGTGAAAATCGTGAAGAACAAAGTCGCGGCGCCCTTCCGCGAGGCCGAGTTCGACATTCTCTATGGGGAAGGGATTTCGCGCGAAGGCGACCTGCTCGATCTGGCGGTGAACCAGAACATCCTGGAAAAGTCCGGCTCCTGGTTCAGCTACAAGGGCGAGCGCATTGGCCAGGGACGCGAAAACGCCCGCGCCTTCCTGAAGGAAAACAAGGACACGCTGGCCAAGCTCGAAGCCGAAGTCCGCAAAGCGCTGGGCCTGATTCCGCTCGCGGTGCAGACCCCGCCTGCTGCAGCGCAAGCCACCGGCACCGCGGGACGCGTCACGACCATGCCAACGGCTGCGCCGGAAGCCGCGAAAGTTCCGGCCGCCCGCCGCTAGCTTGTCGGCGATCTGTCATTCAGAGCCCTCTCCGGCACACGGGGAGGCTGTTTCTTCGTGGCCTTCCTTCGTGTGCCTTCGTGTTCTTCGTGGTTAAATCGAAACCCTAAACCACGAAGAACACGAAGGGGCACGAAGGAAAAGCCACGAAGGAAAACCCCGATTGCCATCCCCATTTCCCGCCGCATACAATCTAGCTTTCCAAAACCGAGGCCCCCATTGATACGCATCAAAGCCATCTATCCCGGATCGTTCGATCCGCCCACCAACGGCCATCTTGACCTGATCGAGCGCGGCAGCAAGATTTTCGACCAACTGGTCGTGGCCATTCTCCGCAATCCCGAAAAAGACCCGCTCTTCAGCGTCTCCGACCGGCGCAACATGCTGGAGGCGATGACCGCGGGATTCGACAACGTCTCAGTGGAAACCTTCGACGGCCTGACGGTGGATTACGCTTTGAGTATCGGCGCCACCGCCGTCCTGCGCGGCATCCGCGCCATCAGCGACTACGAGTACGAGCTCCAGATGGCGCTCATGAACCGCAAGCTCCAGCCCGGCATGGAAACGGTCTTCATGATGCCCGCCGAAAAACACTCCTACCTGAGTTCGCGGCTGGTGCGCGAGATTGCCCAACTGGGCGGCAACATTGATTGCCTGGTGCCCGAACTGGTCGCACAGAAGCTTCGTGAGAAAATAGATCCAGCGCACAAATTCGAGATCGTCGCGCAAGCCGAGCGCAAGTCGCCGGAACGGAAGACCAGGTCCAGGAAAAAGAAATCATGAGCAGCGTAATGACCCCCGTTACCCACCCCGTCCGCCTGACGGAACGCATTAACCGCATCGAGCCTTCCGCGACCATGGCCGCCGTGGCCGAGGCCGAGAAACTGCGCCAGCAGGGAATTGACGTCGTGGACGTCACCGCTGGCGAACCGCATTTCTCGACGCCGCAGCACGTCAAAGACGCAGCCATCGCCGCCATTAACGGCAATTTTTCGAAATACACGCCCGTCGGCGGGACGCTCGAACTCAAGGACGCGATCATCCGCCGCCACTCGACCGATTTCGGTTCGGCATACAAGCGCGAGGAGGTCTGCGCCTCGGTGGGCGGCAAGCACGCGCTGTTTAACGTGATTTCCGTGCTCGTCGAGCATGGAGACGAAGTCATCCTGCCTGTGCCCTACTGGGTCTCGTTCAAGGACATGGTGCGCTACGTCGGCGGCAAGTGCGTGCTGCTCGAATCCGACGAGTCGCAGGGCTTCCGCGTCACCGCGCAGATGGTCGAGGGACTGGTCACGCCGAAGACGAAGCTGATCATTCTGAACTCGCCGTCGAATCCGTCGGGCGCGGTCATGAGCCCTGAAGACATGATTGAGGTCGTGCGGCTCGCCCACGAGCGCGGCATCTGGGTCATCTCCGATGAGTGCTACGTGTACCTCAACTACACGGGGAAGAATTTCTCGGTGGGCTCGCTCAACGAATACCGCGACCGCTTCCTGGTCGTGGGATCACTTTCGAAAACCTACGCCATGACCGGCTGGCGGCTGGGATACACGCTGGGGCCCGCTGCTGTAGTCGGCGCCGTGACAAAGCTGCAGAGCCAGTCCACCTCGAACCCGACCTCGATCGTGCAAAAGGCGGCGGTCGCGGCGCTGAACAGCTCGCAGCAATGTGTTGAAGACATGCGCCAGGAGTACATCAAGCTGCGTGACCACATTGTCGGCGGCCTGCGCGCAATCTCGGGCGTGAAGTGCACCATGCCGGAAGGCGCGTTTTATGCGTATCCGAATGTCTCGGCGTTCTTCGGCAAGAGCGGCCTGAACTCAGCTTCCGACATCGCGCACGGACTGCTGCACCAGGAGCACGTGGCCACCGTCGCCGGAGAAGGCTTCGGCACGACGGAGCACGTTCGCATCTCATACGCGACTACGATGGAGAATCTCGACCGCGCCCTGGAGCGGATGCGAAAGTATTTCGGCGGGCTGTAGACCTAGCCGCGAAGCGGCGGCATATGAAAGCCCGGCACGTAAGTGCCGGGTAGTCGTGGATGAAAAAGCCTGAGTCCCGTCAGGGACGGTACGCCTGTCGGCGGTTCGGAGTTTGCTGCAGAGCTATTCCTGATATTTCGGCAACCCGCAATGGACGCACCGTCTGGCTAAGAAGCCCTTGTTGTACCACCACTTTGCCGAAAACCATTTTCCGCAACGCGGGCATCGCCATAGCTGGACGCGGGCTCCGGTGTAGACGAACAGCGCCATCCAGAGGAATGCCGTTACAAAAGCAGGGGTGAACGTATTGAATAGCTTTATCGATACGAAAGCCACAATTCCAACGATGGGTACGTATCCTACAAACACGAGAAACCATTGGTTCCTGATGCGCTTGTAGTCTTTCCACGCTTCTTCGTAACCAACCATCGAAGCTCCATCTAAATTCGGCCCTAGGTTACCATGCTAAAGAGCTCAGGCCAGGGCTGTCCGGCTCTTTGCTGCTTGCTCGCATGACCCAACTCTACCCACTCCTGATGTCGCCGGCGTTCGACCCGCGTCCCTGGGGCACGCTTGACCTTTCGCCGATCTATCCGAACCACAAGTTTGGCGAGAAAATCGGCGAAGCCTGGCTTACCGGCGACGACTGCCAGGTCTCAAATGGACCGTTCGCGAAGCGCTCCCTATCCAGCCTCAGCAAAGAGTTCGGCTCGGAACTTGTCGGCGCCGCCGCGCGCGATCCGCAGCGCTTCCCGCTGCTCCTGAAGTTCTTGTTTCCAGCAGAAAAACTCTCCGTGCAGGTGCATCCAGACGACGCCGCCGCCCAGCGCTTCGGCGAGCCTTGGGGAAAGACGGAATGCTGGTACGTGGCGCATGCTAAACCGGGATCGCAGATCGCGCTCGGCCTGAAGCCCGGCGTCACCGCCGCGCAACTCGAGCAAGCCATCCAAGAAAACCGCGCCGAAGAACTTCTCAACTGGATCAACATCTATCAGGGCGAGATGATTTACGTTGCCGGCGGCACGGTGCACACGCTCGGGCCCGGCTCCATCCTCGTCGAAACGCAGCAGCAGTCTGACACGACGTATCGTCTTTATGACTACGGCCGCCCGCGCGAGCTGCACCTGGAGCGGGGCCTGGCTTCAGTGAAAGAACGCGTTGCTTCAGGCAAAGTCATCCGCCCCGCGCCGGTCTCCATCAACGGCGGCAAGAACCGCCGGTCTTCGATGATCTCTGCGCCCTACTTCACTGTGGACCTGTTCGAGTTGAAAGCCCCGCAGGAATTCTCGACTGGCGATGACTCCGGCAAGAACTCAGTCCAGATCCTGGTTGCGATCGATGGCTGCGGCGTCGTCGAGGCGCAGGGTCGCGACCCGGTGACTCTGGCCAAAGGCGATGCGGTCGTGATCCCGGCCGCACTGCAGGAATTCAGCGTGCGTCCGCAGTGGTCGCTGGAGTTCCTGAAGGCCTCAGTGCCGGGTAGTCCCCTGCCCGAACCCGCCACGCGGATGTAAGCCAGATCGGGTTTTCCTGAAGGCTAACGGCTAATAGCCGACGGCTGACGGCTTCAACCCCGGAGTGTTAGGCTCTTCCTTCGAGACCCCGTGAAGACGAACCCTCACTTCTATCCCGTGATCCTCGCCGGCGGCCGGGGCACGCGGTTCTGGCCGCTGAGCCGAAAGCGCCGCGCCAAGCAACTGCTCGCTCTCGACGGCAAGCAGACCATGATCCAGCAGACCGTCGCGCGGCTGCTGCCCCTGGCATCACCCAAGCGCCACTGGATCATCACCAACGGCGACCTCCGCCCCGCCATCCTGCGCCAGTTGCCGAAACTTGATCCGAAGCAGATCCTCGCCGAACCCGTCGGCCGCAATACCGCGCCGGCCATCGGCCTCGCGGCTTTTCTCCTGCTGCGCAACGATCCCGACGCGGTGCTCGGACTCTTTCCCTCCGACCACGTCATCGGCGAACCTGAACGATACCGAGAGACTCTTCGCCAGGGCATCGAGATCGCCGCCGCCGGAGAGAACATCGTAGTCCTCGGCATCCGCCCCACTCGGCTCGAAACCGGCTACGGATACATCGAGGCTGGGGCGGCAGATGCGAATGGCTCCCTGCGCGTCCGCCGTTTCACCGAGAAGCCCGACCTGGCGAAAGCGACTCAGTTTCTCGCCGCCGGCAACTACTTCTGGAACAGCGGCATGTTTCTCTGGCGGGCCAGCACGCTCGCCAACGCCCTGCGCGAGCACCTGCCCAACACGGCGCCGATTCTCGAAAAGATTGCCGCCGCCTTCGGCACGCGCAAGTTCGCTGACACTTTCCGCCGCCTCTACCCGAAGTGCGAAAACATCAGCATTGACTACGCTGTGCTGGAGCCGCGCGCCGCCAAGGGGGAAGGCCTGTCGAACATCTTCTGCTTGCCTTCTGATTTCGGATGGAACGATCTGGGCTCGTGGACTTCGCTGCACGAGCACCACGCCCGCGCGAGCAACCCGGCGGATGGGAATCTCATCTCTGCGGCCGGCAGCTTTTGCTTGAACGCGAAGAACAACTACATCCACGCCCCGGGCAAATTCGTCGCCGCCGTCGGCGTAAGCAATCTGGTGGTAGTGGAGACCGACGACGCGCTGCTGATCACCACGCTCGACCAGTCCCAGGACGTGGGCAAAGTGGTGAAGCACCTGGATGAGAAAAAGATGAACGAGCTGGTGTGAGGGCGTCGTTAGCCGCTGGTCGTTAGTCGTTCGCGCCGTCTCCATCGCGACGGTCTTTGCTGCTTGCCAACGACTACCGACCAACGACCAACGACTGAACCGCGAACGACCAACGACCCATGTCTGAAATCAAATTCGGAACCGACGGTTGGCGCGGCTTCATTGCCGACGACTTTACGTTCGACAACGTGCGCCGCGTTGCCGGCGCGATCGCGTCTTACGTGCTCAAGCACGAAGAACCCTCCCGCGGCGTCATCGTCGGCTACGACACCCGCTACGCCTCCGATCGTGCCGCCGCCGTGGTTGCTCAAGTGCTTGCCGCCGCCGGTATCCCGGTGCTGCTCGCCAACGACTACACGCCCACTCCCGCCGTTTCCTACAACGTCAAGAAGCTCGGTGCGGCGGGCGGCGTCATGATCACCTCCAGTCACAACCCGTTCAACTGGAATGGAGTGAAGTTCAAAGGGAATTTTGGCGGCTCGGCCACGCCCGCCATTCTGAAACTCATCGAGGACGAACTGTACGCCGGCGCCATGCCCAGCGGCCCCGCCGCCAAAATCGAAGAGATGGACCTCAAGCCCGCCTACGTCGAGGCCGTCTGCCAGTTCGCCGATCTTGACCTCATCCGCCGCGCGAATTTCAAGTTCGCCATTGACTCCATGTATGGCTGCGGCCGAGGCGTTCTGTCGCAGATTTTCGACAAAAATGGTATCCAGTACGTGGCCATCCGCCAGGAAGCCAATCCGCTGTTCCCTGACATCAATCCCGAGCCGATCCTGCCGCACATTGCGATGTTGCAGCAGACGGTCACCAGGGAAAAATGCCACGCCGGGCTGGCCACCGACGGCGACGCCGACCGCATCGGCGCGGTCGCCGAGGACGGCAGCTTCGTCGATCCCCACAAGTGCTTCGCGATCCTCGCCAACTGGCTCTTGGAACGCAAGCAGTGGCCGGGCGACATCGTGCGCGCCTTCAACACCACCCGCATGGTTGACCGCATCGCCGCCCGCTACGGACGCAATCTGCACGAGTGCTCCATCGGCTTCAAGTACATCGCCGACCTCATGATGGACCACGAGATCCTGATCGGCGGCGAAGAATCCGGTGGCATCGGATACAGCCGCTTTCTCCCCGAACGCGACGGCGTTCTTAACGCGCTCCTGCTCGCCAACGTCATGGCGGAAGAAGGCAAGCCGCTTGGCCAGTTGGTGGCGCATCTGCAACGCGAATACGGCCCCCACTACTATGGCCGGCGCGATCTGCACATTTCCGACGAAATCAAGAATGGCGCCATCCGCCGCGCCGCCGACGCGAGCACGGCCAGACTCGGACCCTACGCGATTCTTCGCAAAGAAGACCTCGACGGTGTGAAGTTCTTCCTCGATGCCCCCACGAACCGCAATGGCGCCGATGCCTGGGTCCTGTTCCGGGCCTCAGGAACTGAGCTCTTGCTGCGCGTCTACGCCGAAGCCGCGACGCCGGAGTTGGTGGAAGAAATCCTGCAAGCTGCGGAACGCTTCGCACGACAGACGTGACCGATTGTTCTTTCGTCAGGAGCCAAGAGCTAACGGCTGTGGCGCTAACCACCAACCACTAACCACTGGTTCTGACACTTTCGCGTCTCGCCAGCCGCCGGAACGCGATAGGATAATGGCTGCACTCTGGGGATGATCACGGTAACCGAAAACACAGCAATTGCAGCCGATTCGCCCGAATCGCGGAGCTACAACCGCATGAAGCGGTGGCTCGGCATTGCCGATTTCGGGTTCGGCATATTTCTGCTCGTTCTGCTCCTGGCCACCGGCTGGAGCGGCACTCTCCGCGACCTGGCCATGCGCGGCGCTTCGGCGAACTATTCCTTCGCGGTCTTCCTCTACGTGCTCATGCTGATTCTCATCAGCAAGGTGATGGGCGCTCCCCTCGAGTACTACGGATTCCGCCTCGAACACCGTTATCGCCTCTCCAACCAGCGAACGCGCTCCTGGCTGTGGGACGAATTCAAAGGCCTGCTGGTCGGCCTGGTTCTGGCGACCGTTGCGGTGGAACTTCTGTACCTGTTAATCCGGCACGTGCAACATTGGTGGCTGGCCGCGTGGGCTGTTTTTCTAGCCCTTTTCGTGCTGTTGGCTCAACTCGCGCCCGTCGTGCTCTTCCCGATTTTTTACAAATTTGAGCCCATGGAGAACGAGGAACTCAGGAAGCGTCTGGTGCTGCTGAGTGAGCGTGCCGGCACGCGCGTGCGCGGCGTCTACAAGTGGAAACTTTCCGAGAAAAGCAAGAAGGCCAATGCCGCTCTGACCGGCCTCGGCGCCACCCGCCGCATCATCCTCGCCGACACCCTGCTCGACCAGTACAGCAATGACGAGATCGAAGCCGTGCTGGCTCACGAACTGGGCCATCACGTTCGCCGGCACATTTTCAAGAGCATTCTGGTCCAGGCGGGAATCACGCTGTTGGGATTCTGGCTGGCAAATGAAGTTCTGCGCTACGCGGTCGAGCGCGGCAACATGTTCGAGACGATGTCCGACTTTGCCAATCTTCCGCTTCTCGTACTGGTCGCAACCGTGCTCTCGTTCCTGCTGATGCCGGCGCTGAACGCCTACTCGCGTTTCAACGAGCGCCAGGCCGATCGCTATTGCTTTCAGTCGGTGGCCAGCGTGGAACCGTTCATCTCGGCCATGAACAAGCTGGCCGAGCAGAACCTGGCCGAAAAAACGCCTTCCCGCTGGGTCGAGTGGTTTTTCCACTCCCATCCCGCGAT
>JACQDD010000058.1 GCA_016201265.1 Terriglobales bacterium
ACCAGTTCACCCATAAAAACCGTCGAAAGGGGAAACTGGAATGATGTTTCGAAGGACGTTTGAGCGCGACGGATCTACATCGCTGGCGAAGGGAACTGGACGATCACGCTGGGCGCGCATTTCGTGGGCCTGGCGTGCAGCAGGCCGAAGAGAGCCGCCTGGCGGAACTGGAGCGTAAGGTGGGCCGTCAAGCGATGGAGATCGATTTTCCAGAAAGAGCCTTGCAACTCGTGGAGGAGGAGCGTCGGCTGCGGGGACTCCGGCGGGGTTCTATCGGTTCTCGAACCGGGAGAAGCCGGCTCGGCGGCCACTGCTGGTCTGCCCGAGGGCGTAGTACCGCTTCTCGCCTCAAGAGTGGCGGGTATCGCTGCTGACTCGAAACCGGTGCGGTCATCGAGCGGACTTCTACCATCCGCCACACCGTCAGTATGCATCTAACATATACATTACATGCGGCAAACATGGCGCCGTGTGGGGTGGACAGCCACCCGTCTTAGCGCCCTAACGCGTGATGATCAGCCACCAGCCTGCTGAAGCCCGGATCCGAGACGGGACCCACAAAAAGATGAACCAGCCCGTCGCCGCCGGCCTGGATCGCTTCCGCCGCCTGAAGCGAACCGATGTGGACCACCGCCATCTTGCCTCGCTTGTGCGCGGCGGCAATGGTCGCCGCCAGCGTCTCTTTGCCGAGAGTGGGACGCCGCGGCAAGCCGTACGCGGTGAAATCGTCGTATGCGAGCTTGATGTAATCGGACCCTTCGGCGATACGAGCATCGACGAAAGCCTGCGCCTGTGGCGCATCGGATAGCGTCGGGATCTTCAGGAATTGCGTTCCGTGCCCTTCCCTTCGGGGGCCGTGATCAGGGTCCCGGCCGAGAACAGCTCGGCCCTGTCAGAGCTTCGCTCCTGCTTCATCTGGGCGGCGAACTTCAAATCCGGCGTGAACATGTCCAGATGAGTGGTCACGCCGAAGATGAGTGCCTGCTTGAGTTGGGCCTGCGAGAAAGTGTGGGTATGCGAATCGATCAGGCCAGGGAGCAAGGTCTTGCCGGTCCCCTCGATCGTCCGAGTACCGGACTCCTTGCTTTGCCCGGTTGGGTTCCCCTTCGCCGTCGGCGCTAGCAGCATGCTTCCAAAGAGCCGCCTCGTCAGAGGGTTCTCCGCCAGCAGCAGCCAGTAGTAGCACGCGTGCTTGACCAAACTTCCGCCGGTCGTCACCAACCGTGGCTGCAAACTTGTCAGCGACCTTGTCGATCCTCTTCGGCGGCAACGTCCCCCGGACGGAATGGATGCGGCCCGGCTGTTTACTGAACCGTGATTTTCACCTCTGGCCCAGCGGTCCAGGCTGCGGTCACCTGAACCGTGGCCACTCCTCTTGCGGTATCTGCAGGAACCCGAAAATTCACCTGATATCCGTCCACCGCGCCGGGGAAACCGACAGCCGCTAGCACCTCGGCCGGTTTCCCATTGACCGTTACGTCCACCGGCGAACTCACCACAGCCAGGGGACTTGCCGGAAACGCCTTGCCGGGGTCAACACCCGGACGCGTCGGCCCAACTCCGGTTGCAAAGAGAGATAAGATTTCCCCCGCTGCGGCCGGCTTGGACGCGGAGACGAAGGTGAAATCGTTGGAGTGGGATACAGCCGGTCCACTGGGCGTCTGCACAATTTCGGGCCGAGACATGGGGATCAGATGACCCACGAAGCGAACCCTTCCTCCTCCGTTCCTGCGTCGGTTCGCAGGATCCTCAGCTATTGATGCCTGGCGA
>JACQDD010000059.1 GCA_016201265.1 Terriglobales bacterium
ACGCGGTCAATGGCCGTTACGCCCTCGACCCCGGAGAGTGAGCGCTCGATGCGCTCGGCCAGTCCGGCCGGCACCGCATCGAGCAGCGCTTCGGTGGCTTTCTTACCCAGCCGCCAACTGACGATCAAGGTGATGAGCGCCACGCCCAGGGCGGCGATCGGGTCGGCGCTTTGGAGCTGGGGCATGCCGTAGTGATCGCCCAACCGGACCGCTGTCAGGCCTAGCAGCACTACCGTCGAGGCCCAGATGTCGGTGGAAAAATGCAGCGCGTCGGCTTCGAGGGCCTGACTGTTGTAAGCGACCGCCGCCTTGCGCAAGGCGCGTGAGCGGGTTACGTCCACCACGATGGAGACGATCATCACCCCGAAGGCCACCAGCGAGGCTTCCACGTGGACCGGGTGCCCGGCCAGCCGCCGCACCGCCTCGTAGATGATCCACAGGCAGGTCGCCAGCAGCAGCCCGATCTCGAGAAACGCCGAAAAATTCTCGACCTTCTGATGGCCGTACAGGTGGTCGCGATCGGCGGGCTTGTCGGAGACGCGGACGGCGAGGTAGGTAATCCCGGCTGCCACCAGGTCCAAGCCCGAGTGAGCAGCTTCCGACAGGATGCCCAGGCTGCCGGTAGCGAGGCCGGTCACCAGCTTCAGCACGGTAATAAACACCGCTCCGAGGACCGAGCGGAGGGCCACGCGACGCTTCTCGTCGCCGGGAGAATTCTCACCCATCTTCGAAGAGGATAGCAGAATCGGACCGGCTCACCCCCTGTGGTAGAATGACAACTTAATCATGCCTACGATCGAAATTCGCGGGATCGCCGGGGTCGCGCTGCTCGCCGGCGTGCTGCTGTTGCCGGCGCAAACCCCAAACCAGACGACGGCGCCCGCCCACCCCCCTGCCGCCAAACCCATCGGACCTGATGACGTGGTGGCGACCATCAACGGCGAAAAGATCACCCCACACAAGATCCAGGCGATGCGCCAGAGCCTGCCTCCGCAATTCCAGCAGGCCGTCTCCCGGATGGACGAGAAGGCGTTCCTGAAAAGCTATGCCGAGCTGCTGGTGATGTCGCAACTGGCGGAGAAGAACAAGGTGGCCGAGCACGACCCCTACCGCAGTCAGTTCGCCTTCCTGCGCATGAACTTCCTGGCCCAGGCTTACCTCGACTACCTGAACAAGAACACGCCGGTCAGCCAGGACGAGTACAAGCGCTACTACGACGAGCACAAGACGGAGTTTCAGGAAGCCAGCGTGCGGACCATTTACGTGGCCTTTTCTCCGAACGCCTCGGCGGCCCCATCAAGCGATCCCAAGGCCAAGAAGCCGCTCACCGAGGAGCAAGCCAAGGCCAAGGCCGAGTCGCTGTGGGGGAAATTGAAAAAGGGAGCCGACTTCGCCAAGCTGGCCGAGGAGAACTCCGACGACAAGGCCTCCGCGGAGAAAGGCGGCGACATCGGCCTCATCAAGGGAAACTCGGGGGGAGTTCCGGGTGAGTTGAAAACGTTAATTTTCAACCTGAAGGCGAGTGAGATCAGCGTCCCGCTGCGCCAGCCGGCCGGCTTCTACATCTTCAAGGTGGAAAGCACCCGGACCATACCCTACGAGGAAGCGGTGGTCCTTATGGCGCCCACTGTGCAAGGCATCAGGGTGAAGGAAGAGCTGGATAAGATCATCCGATCGATCCAGATTACCTACGACAACGAGGCTTTCTTCAACCCTGATGCGCCCGCAGCGCCCGCGCCGCCCAAGCCGCCCGCCGGCCCCGAGCCACTGAAGTAGGATTTGGTGATTTTATGATTTGTTGATTTGGTGATTTGTTGATTTGTTACGCTTCGGGCAGTGGTCTCAATCACCAAATCACCAAATCAGGAAATCACGAAATGCTCGGAGGGTATATGAAAAAGCCAGCCATCCTATGGGCCTGCCTGTTTTTGCTGGC
>JACQDD010000052.1 GCA_016201265.1 Terriglobales bacterium
ATTCAGAAACCAGAACATGAGCCTTGGTCGGCAACGTCAACACCTTTCTGCGAGACAAAGTGGCGCAAGAGCAAACCCCTCAAGCGCCGACGGTGAAGTGTTGCCTAAAATGTCTTGACAACGCACACCGTCGTTAGAGACGGAATGACAGTCCGAGGATTTATGAGATGGGTTGTAGTGTGACCCTGCGGCACCCAGACGCGTGTCGGCCGTCTTCAGCTGATCTTCAGCACGATCTTCCCGTAGTTCTTCCCTTCCTGCATCAGCGTGTACGCCGCCCGCGCCTCTGCCAGCGGGAATACCTTCCCAATCACGGAATGCAGCTTGCCCTGGCCCAGCCACTCTGACAACTGCTTCCACGCCGATGCCATCAATACCCGGTTCTGGCTCAAGTAACTCAGCCACAAACCGTGGACGCTGGCACCCTTGGCATACAACAGCCGCGTGTCGAGTTGCGGTGTCTCGCCAGTCGCCGCGCCATACACGATCACCCGCCCAAACTCCCGCACGCACTTCACGCTCTTCGCGACGTGCTCGCCGCCCAACATCTCAAACACCACATCCACGCCATCGCCGTGTGTCAGATCTTTGATCGCTTCCTGGTAGTCCTTCTGCTTGTAGTTGATGCCATGTTGCAGTCCAAGGTCGCGCACGCGCGCCAGCTTGTCGTCGGAAGAAGAAGTTCCGTACATTTCGACACCCAGGATTTTCCCGATCTGCACCGCGGCGGTCCCGACTCCGCCCGCGACCGCATGAATCAACACCCGCGCGCCGGCGGGCTTCTCAATCAGCCCGGCTTTCCAATAAGCGAAGTACGCAGTGAAAAAGTTCACTGGAAACGCCGCCGCCTCTTCCGCGCTCCATCCCTCGGGGGCGGGCCACAGCAGGGCACGATGTCCCGCCGTGTTCTCCGCGAACGCCGCCCATTGCGCGTAACCCATGACGCGCCGGCCGCTCGCGACCTCAACTCCGGCAAACTCCCGTCCCGCGACCAGCGGTGGTTTGGGAGTTCCTGGATACCCGCCGCGTGCCGTCAGCAGGTCAGCAAAGTTCAGCCCTCCTGCCTCTACCTTCACCAGAGCCTGCTCGGGCCCCGCATGCGCATCGGGAACCTGCTGCAACTCCAGAACCTCGGGCCCGCCAAAACGTGTGATGACCAGTGCTTTCATGCGGCCAGTTTAGCAGCACAGATTAGCCGACCGCGCCGGGCCCCTGAGCATCTATAATGGCTGTGAGTTTCCGACCCCCGCAGCCTGGGGTATACCTGGCGGCGGGGGCGAGGGTTGCACCGGCGATAGCCGATGCTGCCCGAGGGTACAGGTGGAAATGCCTGCGCCTCCCGTGTTTGGAAAGGAAACGCTCGCCAGGATCGCTCCTGCCAGTGTTTCATTTCCGCAGCAACATGATCGGACCCAGTCGCACTTAGCATTTAGCACTTGGCATTTAGCCAACCCGCTTCAAGCTAGGTGCCAAATGCTAAGTGCCAAATGCCGCTTCTCGCCGACAAATTCGGCCGTTCCATTCACGACCTGCGGATTTCCATCACCGACCGCTGCAACTACCGATGTGTTTATTGCCGAACCGGAACCAACGGCGCTGCCTATGCAGAACTGCCGTTCGACGACTACCTGCGCATGGCGCGCATCTTGGTCGGGCTGGGGATCACCAAGATCCGGCTGACCGGCGGAGAGCCGCTGCTGCGAAAAGGCGTCGTGGAATTCGTCCGCGAACTGTCAAAGATGCGCACGCTCGCGGGCGAAAAACTCGAAATCGCGATGACCACCAACGGCCACCTGCTGGCCGAAATCGCCCAGCCGCTGAAAGACGCCGGACTCGACCGCGTCACCGTCAGCATGGATGCCGTCGATCCCGATCGCTTTGCCCGCATCACACGCGCCCCGAACGGATTTGACAGCGTGCTCGCCGGCGTCCGCGCCTCCCGCCGCGCCGGGCTCGACCCGGTGAAAGTCAATTGCGTGCTCCTGCGTGGCTTCAACGAAGACCAGATCATCCCCTTCGGCATGTTCGCGCGCGAAGAAAGCGTAGTCGTGCGCTTCATCGAATTTATGCCGCTCGAAGAAGATCGCGTCTGGACGCCAGAAATCGTCGTCACGCTCGACGAGATCGTCGCCCGCATGTCGGAGTACAAACCGCTGGTCGAGATCTCGCATCAGGGCAGCGAAACGGCGCGACGCTATGTTTTCGAAGACGGCGTGGGCGAGATCGGCATCATCGCCCCCGTCTCGCACCCGTTCTGCGGCCATTGCAGCCGCATTCGCATCACCTCAGACGGCAAGATCCGCACCTGCCTGTTCTCAATCTGGGATCACGACCTGCACGAACTGATGCGCCGCGGCGCCTCGGACGAAAAGCTGGCCGAGTTCATCGTGAAGGTCGTGGAGAAGAAAGAAGAGCGCCACCACATCGGCGAAGCGGGTTTTGTGCCGGCGTCGCGGACGATGGTGCACATCGGTGGTTAGTTCTCAGTTCCCGGTTCTCAGTTCTCAGTTCTCAGAAAACCCCCGCCGACATGCGGCCAGGGCCGAGTGCTAGCCTGTTTTAACCAACGAAGATAAGCGAGCGTCCGAGACTTGAGAAGTTAGACTGAGAACTGAGAACCGGGAACTGAGAACTCAATAGAAGGCATCGTACTTCGTCACCGCCCAACCACCGTCCTTGTCCTCCAGCGTCACTGAGAACAGGTCTTTGTAGGTTGCTTCCTGGCTGGGACTGCTGTATCGCTCGCCCTTGTAGTGCAAAATGACCAGTGGTGACGCGTCTTCCCATTCCAGCAGGTTCCATGAGATCAGCGGGTGCTGCGACTCGGAATCGCAGATGAAGGCGGCGCGCTTCCTGCGGTAGTCCTTCTTCTTTTCCCAGTGTGCCAACACCTGGCGGCAGTTTCCGTCGCGCATCTCGCGGATGAAATTGTTGGCCGTGCGTTCGAGCGTGCGGTCGCGAAACGGGTTCATGGTGATGGTGAGCGGCAGGTGGGTCAGGGGATCGCGCTCTTCCGAACGCGCCAGCACTGGCGGCTGGCTGCTGAGCCACCACAGAAAGCCCAGGAACACCAGCACCAGCAGGCCTCCGGCGCCCAAAGCAATCCCAAGATGAGTCCGCGAGAACTGCATTTCAAGAAGTGTCAGTTAAAGGTATTCCCTTCGCAAGGTTACGAGAGAAACCAGCGTAACCTGTAGGTGTGGGGCGGACACTCTTGTCCGCCAGCTGGTGGCTCTCACAGTAGCTGCCGGAGACATCCGTAACGGTGCTAAGGGGAACGATCCAGTAAGCCTCTCGATCGATTCTAGGTATCCGCCCGGTTTGTGTTTTCCGGGTTGCAGGCGTATAGTTTGCTCTAGAACTGTTGTGTCGTAGTCCTAGGAATTGTCGAAGCACACCAGTGGGCGCAAGCCCACTTTTTAGTTTGGGCCAGGATTGGCGCAGCAAATTGGGCGCAAATTGCTGAAAAGATGGCTTTTGCTGAGGACAAGGTCCGCGAAATCGCGGAGCGCGTAGCCGCTTCGAGCGGGCTGGAAGTGGTTGAGGTTGAGCTGCACGGCGGGGGCAAGCACCGCATGTTGCGGGTCTTCATTGACCGCCCCGGTGCGG
>JACQDD010000053.1 GCA_016201265.1 Terriglobales bacterium
CCGCCGTTTCCGGCGATGCGGTAGAGCCAGAGGTCGGAACGATAAATCTGCTGCTCCCAGTCAGCTTTCTCGGTGTCGAATACGACCGAGTTGCCGTCGGGAGAAAGTCTCACTCCAGTGAAGTCGACGGAATTGAAGAATTCGTCGAAGGTGAGTTTCGGCTTCGCATCTTGCGCAAAGAGGAGGACTGAAGCCAGAAGTGACCCGAGGACAAGAATTAGTGTGCGCATAATGTTTTGAATAGAGAGATATACACTGCGGGCGTTGGTCGTGGCAAACGGGGAAAACCGTCGTTGGTCGTTAGTCGTTCGGAGGTCCGCGGTGGATGACGCCGCCCGTGCCCTTCGCAACTTTGCGAACGAGCAACGACTAGCGCCCAACGACTCTTCGACTTCACTTCACTTCACTTCACTTCACTTCACTTTCATTCCCGCCAATGTCTCCAGGTCATCCTTCAACCCAAGATATTCCCAGCGCTGCAAGGCGATCGGGACGTTGCCGTTCAGCCACAGAAAGTCGTGAAAGGCCTGAAGGTCGAATTTGTCTCCCTGCTGGCGGCGCGCTTCGGCCAGGAAACGAAGGATTTGTGTCTTGCCGATCTGGTAAGAGATCGCCTGTCCGGGAGACGATGCAAAGAACGCCGCTTCGGCGTGGGCCGTGCGTGAGTCCATAGGGACGGTCTCTTGCAGATAGTCGGCGGCCTGCGCGATGGTGAACTTGCCCAGCGCCAGCTTCACGTCTACTTCTACGCGCAGCGCGCGCAGGCGGACCATGTTGTAGATGATTTCTCGCGAGCGCGGGCTGTTGTCGAACAGACCAGCTTCCAGCAGCATCTCTTCCGCGTAAAAGCCGATGCCTTCGTTCGCTCCGGAATCGTAGTAGTAGCGGCGGATCGGGTCGGGGTGCGCCCAGGACAGCGCGAGCTGAAAATAGTGCCCCGGCACGCCCTCGTGCACGATCCCGGTGCGCGGGTCTTTGGCACCGGCCGACGCGAAGTATCCGAGATTAGGGCCGGGCGGATCGATGTAACGGATACAGTTTTCCTTCAGGCGGCTCGGGGAGGTGAAGTCATCGGCCTCGGCCGCGCCCTCCAGCGGCTTCAGATAAGGAGGCATCGGCTGCCACGTGTAATGGTGAAGCCAGGACGGCACCGACAGAATGTGTTTCTCCTGCAAGTACTGGCGGACCGCCCCTTCGTCCTGGCGCTCGCGCGCGATTTCCGCTTCCATCGATGCAGGCATTGGCAGACTGGCTGCGCCCTGATTGCGGTGCTCTTCGTAGGTCTGGAAGGCGACGGAGCGGGCCCACTCGTTGCGACCGATATCGAGAAGCTGATGGGGCGAATAGGGCAGGAGCGCGACGTTCTTGAGGAAATAGACGTAGCCCGCGGGGCCGATCGCGGTTTGCGACGACATCGAGGACAGCTTCCCGCTGAGCCACTCCCGATAACTTTCCAGCGCCTGAACCGCGGATTCAGCAGCGGCATCAATCTGCTTCTGCGAGGTCGCGTCGAGAAGCGGCTTTAGTTCGCGCACGGAAGTGAGCAGACGCGGACGAACATCGTTCAACTGCTCGAGAGACAGCTCGGCGAAGGGTCGCACGGGCTCTTTCAGATTCTTGCGGGCGTGCTCCAGGATTTTGGGCGTGGCGTTCAGGGTGGCGACGATGTTTGCGTCGCGCTCGGGAGAAAACGGTGGGGGTTGAAGTAAGAGATGAAAGTATGCCCCTAACGTCTGGTCGAGATAGAAGCTAGGATTGCGTTGCCATCCTCTGGAGATCTCCAGTTCCCAGTGCGCCCGCGCGATTGCCGAACCGATCAGCCGGTAGTCCACCTGGCGAGGCACGGGCCAACTCGAAGCGTCGATCGCGTTCCAGCGGCGATCAAAGTCGGACACCTGCTTGCGATAGGACTCGACCGCTGCCGGGGACCAGTCCGGGACCCAGCCTGCGGGGCGATCGAGGCGGGGAATGTCGTCGGTGGAGACCGGCAACTCGGCGGCGCGCCATGCCCAGAAATCGCGGGCGAGATCGTCCAGGACATCGGCTCGCAGCGCGGGCGCGAGAAGGATGGCCAGCAACGAAATGCAAAGCAAGCGAAGACTTCTCATCTTCAGGATCACTCCCCTTTTCTAAGGTGCGGGTTGTGCCGTACGCAGAGCGTCATCGAGCGGCTGACTGTTGCGGAGCGGCTCCGTCTGAATCCGCCAGCCATCGTCAAAGCTGCGAAATCCAACGGTGGAGCGGTAATGCACCCCGCTGTCGTACAACGCGCTCCCGACTTCGTTCATGGCTACCCAGTGCCAGAGAAATTCCACGTCGGCGAAGTTGCCGGCCTTGCTGATGCCGGTAATGTCCACCAGTTCTCTGCGCGCGACACGGATCGGCACCAAAGCACCGCCATGCGCCGATTCCAGGATCAAAGACCGGAATGTGTCCACGCCGTGGGGTGACAGCACAATGTCCCAGCACGGAGGAGGATCGACTCCGGGAGGACATTTTTGTTGCGTCCCAATGATCCATCCCCGGCGCTGCAGCACGAGCGAATCGGGAGAGTTGAAGTCCTTGTTCGAGACGATGCCGGTCCGCAGCCAGAACACCTGCGGCGCTTTGAAAGCGTCCGAGGCAGAGATGAGGTCTGCGGCCAGACGCCGGGTGAGAAAGTCGCGCGGAGAACAGGCCACCGCCGAACACAACATCAGTGCCAGTAGAAGTGCCTTGGGGGGCCGCATGAATGCCGATTATTGCCGCGTGAGGATTCTAACCAATTGCGCATGCCCGCGCGGAAGAAAAGGGCGGGCAGCGATCTGCCCGTCGAACTGCCGGGACCAGCGGCCGGGGACAGCAACATGGCACCCCGGGCAGCTGCCCTCGGGAGTTAGACGGTATTCCTCAATCATGTAGCCATAGCGCCGGATGAGCGTTCCGCCGCATTGATGGCAGCGCGTGTCTTCCAGGTCACCAACCTGCCCGGGCAAATTGCCGGCATAGACATAGCGCAGTCCGGCTTCGCGACCGATGGCAGCGGCGCGCAGCAGATCTTCGGTGTGCGTATCGTCGGGCGACGTCATCTTGTAGTCCTTGTGAAAAGCGGTGACATGCCACGGGATGTCGCGCGAAACGCTGCACAGAAACTGGGCGAGCCGCCGCAACTCGTCGCTGCTGTCGTTGAAGCCAGGAATGAGCAACGTGACGACCTCCAACCAGGTCCCCATGTCGTGCAGGCGATGGATCGTATCCAGGATTGGCTGCAGGCGTCCGCCCAACTGGCGATAGTGGCGATCGTCGAAGCTCTTCAAATCCACTTTGAAGAGATCAACCCACGGGCGCAGATACTCCAGCACTTGTGGAGTGCCATTGCCGTTGGAAACGAATCCGGTCAGCAAGCCAGCCTGCCGCGCCGCGCGGAAAACTGCGACCGCCCACTCACTGGTGATCAGGGGCTCGTTGTAAGTGCTGACGAGCACTCTTGCGCCCTGGGCCACCGCATCCTTGACCAGCAGCGCCGGATCGGCCTCCAGAGGTGGTGAGACGGCGTTGGGATCGCGCAGCGCCTGCGACGTCACCCAGTTCTGGCAATAGGAGCAGTGTAGATCGCAGCCCAGCATCCCGAAGCTGTAGGCCAGGGCTCCGGGATAGGCGTGGAAAAACGGCTTCTTTTCGATCGGATCGCACTGCACTCCGGCGACGTAGCCCCAGGGAACGTAAAGCGTCCCGCCGCGGTTGAAGCGAACCTTGCAGACGCCGGGTTGTCCGTCGGGAATCGGGCAGCAGTGCCCGCAGGAGTAACAGCGCACCCGGTTGCGGTCGAGCTTCTCGACGAGGTGGGAATCGGCCTCTCGAACGCGCTCATTCAGGATGTCGCGGAGCGTGGCCACGAGCCTATTCTACGGCGGAGGGAACAGCTCTGTCTGTGCCGGTGTCCGACTTACTTCGCGGCCGCCTTCGCCGCGTGGTGCTGGCGAAGCCAATCCTCGGCTTGCTGGCGGGCGATGGTGACTTGAGATCGAGTCATCTGGGAGGCCAAGCCTTCCAGCCGGGACTTGCTGCCCTCGTCGCCCTGGGCCAGCGCCAAAACCGACCAGAAGTAAGCCTTGGAAAGGTCCTGGGGAACTCCGCGGCCAGCCCAATAGTAGGCGCCCAAAGTGGCCTGAGCAACGATGTGTCCCTGCTCGGCGGCTCGCAGAAACCACTGCACGGCCTGCGCGTCGTCCTGTAGAACGCCCTCGCCGGTGTGGTAGCGGACTCCCATATTCCATTGCGCATCCGCGTTTCCCTGCTCGGCGAACGTTCGCCATTCATCGGGAGTCCTCGGCTTACTGCCGAGGTTGGCCGCGCTCGGTGTAGTGGCGGCGGAGACCACAGCCTGGCTCGGGGCGGGCTGGGGCTTGCTCAGCCAGAGTCTCTCGATGGTGGGAGCCAGCAAATATCCCAGAACCAGAGCCGCTATGGCAGCGGTCAGCACCAGCAGCCCAAGATGGAGAGGACGAACTGGAAACCCCTTCAGTGGCTCCTGCGCTTCCCTTTCCGGTTCCCACAGGGCCTCGCGAATCGCGTGCATCGTGGAATCAGGTTCCGCGACGGGTGGCGGCAGCTGGTTGGTCTTTGTCTCCTGGGGCGTGGCCGTTTCCGATTGTGTCGTCTGTACCTTGGGGACGATTTCCACCAGCCGGTCGAGCGCTGTCTCGTGAACTTCCGTGAAGGCTCGTGGGCAGGGCGAGAAAACCTCGAGCAGGCCGACCACCCGGAAATCGGAAAAGATGGGCGCAGCCACGATCGAGCCGATCCCCAGCATCCGGCAGGTTTCCTGATCCACGCGGGAATCGGCTTCCGTGTCCTCGCATGCGACCATGCGGCCGCTGCGAACACATTCTCCCGAGAGGCCCTGCTTGACATCCACTGGAGCGCCCAGGGGAGGAGCGGGCTGACCCGCGCGGGCCCGGCAGATCATCTTGTCATCCGTCAGAATCGCTAAGGCTGCGCCGCTGGCTCCCGTTAGGCTCAGGGCGCGCTCGGCGATGAGGTTGAGAACCGCGTCGAAATCATCGCCGGTGGCACGCACCTCGCGTCGCACCGCTTCCACTGCGGACAACATTCCGCTCAGATCCGGAACCGGGGCGGGAACGGTGGGCTCCGGAAGTGGTCGCGGTTCGGCTGGCTTCGTTTCGACCTGCCGGGCCGCTTGTTCGGATCGAGCAGCGTGGTTGGTACAGGCAATCAGCAGGTTGACGAAGAGCCACTCTTTCAGCAGCCGCCCGGACTGGTCCGGAAGTCCGGAGAATCGGATACCGCCGCGACCCGCGCTATCGCTCCAGACCACGTGGCCAGCGCCATGAATGTGGGCCTTGGTTTCCGGCAGATCGAGGCTGAGATTCAGCACGCGGTCCACTTCCAGGCGTGGGCTGGTTTGCACGGCGAAGCCATCTTCGTGGAGGTCCAGCAGTTCGCTCAGGTCAAGCACCATTCCTGTGTTGGGGCCGTTGAAACTGGCGTAGACGGGAGTATGCAGCCTGTGGCGAATGCGGCGCCGGCGCTCGCCGGCGGGGCCTCCCGGGGATGGGTCCTGTAACCTGATAATGCTCAGTTCCATGGGCTTAGATCCATGGCAAAAGACGCATCCATATTAACTCAGACGTCAAAATCAGGGGGACTGGATCGAAGCGGGCGTGCAGACTAGAGATTGGCCGCCAGATACTGGACATCGTGCTGGGGCTCGGTTTCGAGCACTTCGGGCGCGGTCAGAACCCGATCCAGCGCGTCCGCAAGAGCGGTCGGGAATGCCGAAGTTACTAGGTTCACGTCTAACTGAAGATCACGCTGGCTGTATACACGGTAAACCACCAACGAGCCGCGCCGCCGGTTGGCGGTCGTCATCAAGTCCAGGGTCAGCTTCCACGAGGGCAGGCTCGAGATTGAAACGATATGCGGGAACTTGCTCCATTGGAAGGGTTTATAGACTTCTCCGAAGCCGACTTGGTCTTCAGGCAGGGACTTTACTTGGAGCTCGAAGCCGTCGAAATCGTTGCTATCGAAGGCGGCCAGCAAGATACTGCGGACCTGATCGAAATCAGCGGCCACTTTGAGTTCCTCGACCGCGCGGCGCACGGAAAGATTGTTGATGACGATCTGGCGCTGCTCGATCGTCCGCTGTGCTACTCGCCGCAGTTCGCCGAACTCCAGATAGTTCAGATGCTGGACTCCCAGCCAGACGCCGGTACCCACGACCGCCAGCACCAAGCCCAGCGTGCTCCCGGTCGGCCACAGCAGAAACAGGCTCAGCATCGCGAACAGCGCGGATACCGCGTACAGCACGATCACGACCTGGCGATGAGACAGACCGAGCTGGAGCAACTTGTGGTGAATGTGTTCGCGATCCGCGGTGAAAATCGGACGCCCGCTGATCAGCCGCCGCAGGATGGAGAGCGCCGTTTCCAGAATCGGCAAGCCGAAGGACACCACCGGAATCGCGACGGCTACGAAGGTCGGCGCTTTTTGTGCACCGGCCAACGCCAGCGCGCTCAGCAGGAAACCGATGAAGAGGCTGCCGGAGTCGCCCAGAAAAATCGTGGCTGGATTGAAGTTGAAGCGAAGAAATCCCAGGATTGCCCCGGCCAGCGCTACGCTCATCAACGAGCCCAGCCAGGAATGGTTCACCAGCGCCACCACAAAGACGACGACGGTGGAGAACAGGGCGGACCCGGCGGCCAGGCCATCCAAGCCGTCGATCAGATTGAAGGCGTTGGTAATCGCCACCACCCACAACACCGTGAGCGGCAACCCGACGAACCACGGGAAGGTGTGCGAACCGAACAACACCGGCAGATCGAGGATGCGCATCCCGCCAAGGAACAGCATGGTGGCCGCGATCGCCTGCACAGAAAACTTCAAATACGGACCGGCGCCGTGGAGATCGTCGTAGATGCCCAGACAAAAAATCAGGCAGGCCGGAACATAGATTCGGAGCAGCGTAGTCGGGGCCAGTCCCTCCAGCAGGCGGGGATACAAAAGAGCAAGCCCCAGCCACAGGACCAAACTAAGGGAAAAGGCCAGGAAGATGGCGGCGCCGCCCAGCCGCGGAAGGGCAGATTCATGGACATGCCGCCCGTCTTTCGGAAGCGAAACCCAGCCTCGGCGCGATGCGATGTCCCGCACCTGGCGTGTCGCGGCAAACGACACTACCAGAGAAACCGCAAATATCCCTAAGAATAGAACCGTCAAAATCCGACAATCCTTCCGGCCAGAATTTTCTTCTTTTCAGACCGAGTGCGGTGTCGCGGGACTCTCATTTCATTCCAAACGGAAACTGTTCTCTCTTCGATGCTTCGAACTATACAACTCGTTGCTGAGCGTGAGCAATGTTTCCCGGCAGCGCACCTGTGGAAAAACTTGACCTTGTGCCGAGCTGGTAAACAGCGCATGGTCGCCCGATTGGCCCGCGTAAGCCTGTGTTAGACTCGACTCAACGCGTCAACCCCAGGAGCCAGGTATGTGTCGGCGGACCCGCCGTTTCCATTTGCCGAGCGTGCATCTGTTTGTTTTCAGTTTGCTGAGCCTTCCTCTCCTGGCCCAGAGTCCGGTGCCGGGAGATGCGCTGCCGCCGCCGCCCGCGAAGGATGCCGTTGCTCCCGGCTCTCCCCGCCTGGTTGCGAGTTCCAGCGGGAAGCTGGGCGCAGGCGATCTCATTGAACTGAGCGTATTCGGAGTGCCCGACCTCTCCACCAAGGCGCGCATCGGCAACAACGGAGATGTGTACCTTCCTCTGATCGATTACGTGCACATCGCCGAACTGACGGTGGACGAAGCGCAGGAATTGGTTCAGAAACGGCTCGCGGATGGAGGCTTCGTCCGCAACCCGCACGTAACCATTTTCGTGACGGAGTCGGCTTCGCAAGCCATTAACCTGCTGGGAGAAGTAAGCCATCCCGGACCTTACCCTGCAGTCGGCGAGCGGCGACTCTTCGACCTGATCTCCGCCGCTGGCGGCCTGACGGAAAAGGCAGGCCGGAACGTCACCATCATCCATCGGCAGAGTCCTGATCAGAAAGTCGAAGTTCATCTGGCCTCGAATCTGGCGGACGATGCCCAGAACAACGTAGCAATCCTGCCCGGAGATACGATCATCGTGTCTCGCGCGGGGATCGTTTATGTAGTGGGGGATGTGGTGCGTCCCAGCGGATTCATGATTGAAGACAACACCCTCACCGTGCTAAAAGCGCTGGCCCTGGCCGGTGGCGGGACCCGCACTGCCTCCCTGAATGGCGCGAAGATCCTGCGGCAGACCCC
>JACQDD010000056.1 GCA_016201265.1 Terriglobales bacterium
AGAGCACTCCACCCGCGGCCGCGCCCACCTGCTCTGGGAGATGACCCAGGGCGGAGTGATTAAAGATCGTTGGCAAAACGACGCCATCAAAGAGTCGCTGGACCTCTGCCTTGCCTGCAAAGGCTGCAAGAGCGACTGCCCCACCGGCGTGGACGTCGCCACTTACAAGGCAGAATTCCTGTCGCACTACTACGAGACCAACCGCCGTCCGCCGAACACGCTGGCGTTTGCCAACATCGATCTCTGGGCGCGGGCGGCCTCGCACATGCCGGGCGTGGTGAATCTCACGACGCAGCTTCCATTCCTGCGCGACTTGGCCAAGATGGCCGCGGGAATCCCCGCCCAGCGACGCATTCCAGCGTTCGCCCCGCAGACCTTCAAACAATGGTGGGAAGAACGATGGAGCGACGGGCGCCCCCGCCCGTCCGGTCTAAGTAGCGCCGGAGCCCCGCCGGCAGTCGAGCGGGCGCCCCGCCCGCTCAGAAGCGAAACCACCGTCCTCCTCTGGGCCGACACTTTCAACAACCACTTCCTCCCCGACACCGCCAAGGCCGCGGTCGAAGTTCTCGAGGCTGCCGGTTTCGACGTCACCGTCCCGCTCGCTCACCTCTGTTGCGGGCGCCCTCTCTACGACGTCGGCATGCTCGACCGCGCCAAGATTCTTCTTCTTGACATCATGGACGAGCTGCTGCCCGAGATCGAAGCCGGCATCCCTATCGTCGTGCTCGAGCCCAGCTGCGCCGCCGTTTTCCGCGACGAGCTCACCAACCTGTTCCCAAAAGATGAGCGCGCTCGAGCGCTCTCGCAGCAGGTCTTCCTGCTCAGTGAATTCCTCGAGAAGTACGCCAAGGATTTCCCGCTCCCGCCGTTGGCTCGCAAAGCGCTCATCCACGGCCACTGCCATCACAAGGCGATCATGAAGATGACCGCCGAAGAGTCAGTGCTGCGCCGGATGGGAATCGATTTCACCGCCCCCGCCCACGGATGCTGCGGCATGGCCGGAGCCTTCGGCTTCGAAAAAGAGAAATACGACGTGTCGAAAGCCATCGGCGAACTCGAACTCCTGCCCGCCGTCCGCAAGGCTCCGACCGACTGGCTCATCGTCGCCGACGGCTTCAGTTGCCGCGAGCAGATTGCCCAGGAAACCGACCGCCAGGCGCTGCATCTAGCCGAGGTTCTCCAGATGGCCCTGCGCGAAGCGACCGAGAGCCCGGAAGGTATCCCCTTGTTCGAAGCGGCGCCGCAACACTACCCGGAAGACGCGTGGGTGCGCCCGCGCGAGGCCGCGATTGAGAGATCCATGAAGCGAACCGGACTGGCCGTGGCGGGCATCGCCGCCGGCGCCGCCCTGCTTTGGGCGCTAGGTAGAAGGCGTTAGCGAGTAGCGCCGGCGCTTCGCCGGCTGTCCCCTCGACAAGCTCGGGGCAGGCTACGCGGGCGCCCCGCCCGCTCCCCGACCACAAACCACGTGGGGAAGGACGCCCTCGTTCGTCCAGTCGAGCGAGGGCGACAGCCTCCGCGTACTCTGTTTAAGCGATAGAAACTAAACAACTTATTCGGCCACTGCCCATCCGTCCCCTTTTCTGGGACAATAGAAAGGTAGCGTCGCCCTCCCGCGACCCGCGTTTTGGCCCGACGTTTTGGGCCTGTTCGTCGCGCCCCTCAGAAGAAAGCTGAACTTTATGGAAACCGAGAAGATCACCCTGCTCGCCCCGTCGCCGACCCTATCCCCGGCCCAGCCGCAGGACAAGACCCTCCAAGGCTCGGTCCTGGTCCTGATCCAGTTCGACGTATGCGAGGAGATTCGGCTGGACGAACTGCGGACTATCTTCGGCGCCCGCCGCCAGGATGCCAGCTTCAAGCACCCCGCCCCGGGCTACGTCCGCTATCAGCGCCCCCCGGTGGTAGAGCCGATCGAGCCGCTGATCCTCGAAAGCGGCGAGCGTCTCGACGGTCAGATCAAGTACTACGACTACGGGGTGCTCAGTGTCGTCTTCGAACTGCCTTTTTCCGGCGACTGGGATACGCTCGTCCGCCTCTCCAGCCGCTGGGTGTGGGACACCGACTTCACCAGCCTTGCCCAGAAAATCGTCAAGCAGAAGCTGGAGCGCGCCCGCCCCGCCCTGGTCAAGCCGTACGAGGAATGGCTCAACGAGGACTATTTCATCTTCCACGTGCGCGAGATCGCCGGGACCCCCTCGGCTTCTGACCTGTTCGCTGCTGAAGGTGGACGCATCGCGCAGATCGTGCGCGGCGAAACTGTGACTCTGTCCGACGGTGAGCACCAGGAAATTCTGCAATCGAAAATTTCGTACTATCCGAACGATCTGACCGTGATTGGCTGGAACGGCGCGTTCCTCTATGACAGCGCAGCCGGCGCGGAAACCATCATCCAGCTTCTCGAATACGCCAATTCGCAGCTGCTCGAGTTTCGCCACTACGATGAACTGCTCACGCGCGAGCTGCAGAGCGTCTATGACTTCATGGAGAACGGCTCGACCGGCATCCTGGCGCGCTGGCGCACCGCGACGCGCGCGACGCGCCTGCATACCGTTTTGCTCGACGTGGGCGAACTCACCGAGCGCGCCGACAACGCCATCAAGTTCCTGAGCGACATGTTTTCCGCGCGCCTCTACAAAGTCGCTGCTTCGAAGATCGGCGTCACCGACTACAAAGACCTGGTCAATCAGAAAGTCCACACCGCCGAAGAGCTCTACCGCTTCATGGTGGACCAGTTCCACCAGAGCCGCGCCTTCGTGCTCGAACTGATGATCGTTATTATCTTGATCATCGATTTGATCTGGCTGTTTAAGGGCAGTAAGCCGATCTAGTGGGCAGTGGATAGTGGTTAGTGGTCAGTTTGGCCCTCAGTCCCTGCATCGCTCGAACTAACCACTATCCACTGCCCACTGCCCACTGGTTCTCATGATCGCCTTCCTCACCCTCGAACTCCGCATCGAAGCCGCGCAATCGCTGAAAGACAAGCGCCAGGTCGTCCGCAGCCTGAAAGACCGCCTGCGCGCTTCCTTCAACGTCTCGGTCGCGGAACTCGATCCCTCGAATCTCTGGAACCAGGCCACCATCGGCGTGGTCAGCGTGTCGCACTCGCGTGACTACCTCGACGGCCTCATGAAAAACGTGGAACGCGCCGCGACTCGCATCGCCAACAATGCCGGGGCCGAGGTCACGGATTCGTTTGTGGAATTCCTGTAGCAGTGGTCAGTGGCCAGTTGCGGCGGTGTTCCACTGAGAACTGAGAACCGGGAACTGAGAACTAAACTGGCCGCTAACCACTGACCACTGGCCACTGTTTTCTGATATTCTAAGCGGTTTTCCCCAGCAAAACTATGGAACGTCGTGGCCAGAAATATCACCGGGACCGGCTGAGCGAAGCTATCCGGGAGGAGATCGAGACCATCCTCGAGGGCGAGCTCGGAGACCCGCGCATCGGATTGGCCAGCGTATCCGGGGTGCTGATGGCCGAAGACGGCCGGTCGGCGCAGATCCTGGTCTATGTGCAGGGCGACGATGCCGAAGCCGAGCGCACGCTGGAAGGATTGGAGGCGGCGAAGAACTTCGTCCGGCATGAAGTGGCAGAGCGCTTGCGCTTGCGCCGACCGCCGGAACTTTTCTTTCACATCGATCGTTCCCAACAGTTGCAGAGCAGGATCGACCAGCTTCTGGCGCGCGCGCAGAAGCGTAAGCGGAAGGAACGCTAGTAGAGTGAGCCGGGTCCTGAGACCCGGTGCAGGAATATTGCCCCTATGCTGGACCGGGTTCTACGCGAGATTCGCGGGCGCCGCCGTTTTGTGGTGACCTCGCATGCCCGACCGGACGGAGACGGGATCGGGTCGGCGCTGGCGTGTGGCCAGATCCTCCGGCACATGGGAAAAGAAGCCGACGTCGTGATGCACGACGGCGTGCCGCGCATCTATCAGAGCCTACCCTTTGCGGACCGGGTGATTCGTTCCGAGGGCGTCCCCCACAATGATGCGGTCATTGTCCTCGAATGCGACAGCATCAAGCGCACCCTTCTCAAGGGGCTGGAAGGCTGCTTTCTGATCAGCATTGACCACCACGTCAGCGGACGCAATTTTGCGCACGTCAACTGGATCGACTCGTCGGCAATGGCCACTGCGGAGCTGGTGTACCGCATGGCGCGCCTGGCGGGCGTCCCAGTCGACGCCGACATTGCCACCTGCCTCTACACCGCGCTCATGACCGACACCGGCTCGTTCATGTTCGAAGGCACCAACGAACACACCTTTGCGATCGCCCGCGAACTGGCGCTTGCCGGGGCCGACCCTGCTCATTGCGCGCGCAATATTTACTTCGGCCATTCCACGGCCAAGTTACGCCTGCTGGGTGCGGCGCTGACCAACCTGCACCGCGAGGGATCGCTGGCCTGGATCTGGGTGACTCAGGAACAGATGGAGCGTTTTGGCGCGCGCGAGGAAGATTGCGAAGGCCTGGTGAACTATGCACTCTCGATCGGGGATGTGCAGGTGGCCGTCTTCTTCCGCGAGTTGTCCGACCGCCGCTGGCGCGTGAGCTTGCGCAGCAAAGGAGAAGTGAATGTCTCGGCCGTGGCCGAGCACTTCGGCGGCGGCGGCCACAAGTGCGCCAGCGGCTGTTCCCTGGAAGGGCCTCTGTCGGTGGCGGTGGCCAGCGTTGTCGAGCGGCTTCGAACTGAGAAGGCGACGGTGAACGCGACATGAACATAGACCTCACACGGCAGCTGATATCTTTCGTCGGAGCGCTGCTGATCCTGATCGCTTATGTTGGTCATCAGATGGGATGGATCCACTCCCGACGCGTGTCGTACAACTTGATGAACGCCGTGGGCTCGGCGATCCTCCTCTGGATTGCCCTGCATCCTTTTCAGATTGGTTTCATTGTGCTCGAAGGCGTTTGGACCGTAATCAGTATCTGGGCACTTCTGCGCTCCCGAGCGGCGTGACCCTCCCATGAATACTCGAACCCGCACCGACGTGTTGTTGCTGGTAGCGTTCTGCGGCTTCCTGTTCTTCTACGGCCTCGGATCGTTTGGGCTGCTCGGCGCCGATGAGCCCCGCTATGCG
>JACQDD010000041.1 GCA_016201265.1 Terriglobales bacterium
CACCGCGAACAGCGTCATGGCCTCAGCAAAGCGGTTGATCGAATTGCGCCAGGTCTGCCGCAGCAAGCAGAGAATGGCGGAGATCAGCGTGCCCGCGTGGCCGATACCGATCCACCACACAAAGTTGATGATGGCGAATCCCCAGCCGACCGGAATGTTGATGCCCCATATGCCGGTGCCTTTGAGAAACAGATACCCGAGGGCAAGCAACAACATGTTCATCAGCGAGAACATGATCAGGAAGCCGAAGACCCATCCCAGCGAGATGGGGCGCTTCAGCACGATGTTGCTGATCTTCTCGCCGATGGTGGAGAAAGTGTGCCCCGGCTCCATGACCGGCGCCCGCCTGTCTGCCACGGGGATTTGCGTGTTGGTAGCCATGCCTTAGCTGTGCTCCGCTTCGAGCTCGGGATTCGGATTGCGGACTTCCGCCAGATACGTCGTGCGCGGCCGCGTGTTTAATTCGCCCAGCAGGGAATAATTCCTCGCCTGCGCCTTCCACTGGTTGACCCGGCTGTTGGGATCGTTGATGTTGCCGAAAACAATGGCGTTCGCCGGACACGACTGCTGGCAGGCCGTCTGCAGTTCGCCATCTTTGATGGTCGTGTCGCCGCGCTCGGCGTCAATGCGCGACTGATTGATGCGCTGCACGCAGTACGTGCACTTTTCCATGACGCCGCGACTGCGGATAGTCACGTCGGGATTGCGCATCATCTTGTATTGCGGCGTCTCCCAGTCCTGATAAAGCAGGAAATTGAAGCGCCGCACCTTGTACGGGCAGTTGTTCGAGCAATAGCGGGTCCCAATGCAGCGGTTGTAGACCATGTCGTTCAGGCCTTCGCTGCTGTGGACGGTAGCTCCGACCGGGCAAACCAGTTCGCACGGGGCGTTCTCGCACTGCATGCAGGGCACGGGCTGGAAGAAGCCTTTCGGATTCTCGCGCGGCCCGTTGTAGTAGGCATCGACGCGGATCCATTGCATGTTGCGGCCTTTGCGCGTCTGCTCCTGGCCGACCACCGCGATATTGTTTTCCGACTGGCAGGCGACGATGCAGTTGTTGCAGCCCACGCAGGCGTTCAAATCAATCGCCATGCCCCAGTTGTAAGTCTCTTTGGAGTAGTCGAAGGGCTGGTAAAGCGTCAGTTCTTTCGGCGTCTCGCCTTCTTTGGCGAAGTTCGGCTCTTTCTTGTATTCCTCGAGGCTGCGCTCCTGCACGATCGGCCGCTCGCTACCATCGGGCGTCTCCATCGTCTGATAGCCCTGCGTACAGGCGAAGTCGTAGGTTGCTCCAGTCGCACGGAGCACGGCGCCACTCGCGAACCAGGGCGCCTGGCTGGTGCGCAGCAGGTACACGTCGAAACCGGTTCCGGTACCTGTGCGTCCCGCGCGCTTGCGTCCGTAGCCCAGGAACACCGTGACCATGTTGTCGGGATGTCCGGCCTGAATCCAGATCGGACCCTTGACCTTCTTGTCCTGGAATTCCAGTTCGACGACGTCTTTAGAATTGAGCTTCATTCGCTCGGCCATGGCCGGGCCGATCATGACCGGGTTGTCCCAGGTCAGCTTGGTCAGCGGCTTCGGGAGTTCCTGCAGCCAGCCGTTGTTCGCGAAACGCCCGTCGTAGACAGAGGGATCGCGGCGAAAGTTGAGCTCGATGGCGTTGGCTGGTGCCTGTGGTGACGCTGGGGAATCGGTCGCCTTCAGTGTGACGTTCTTTGGCTGGAACGTTGTACCGGCGATCCAACCGTCATGCAGCGATTTCCGCCAGAAGGTCTCAAAGTCGGCGCCGCTGTGCTGCTTCTGCCAGTAGGACTGAACGAGGTCGTGTCCGCTTATACCAGGCTGCCCGGCGAGGATGGTGATGATCTCGTGCGCGCTCTTGCCGCCGTAAAGAGGCTCAATGAGCGGCTGAACAATCGAGACCGTGCCGTCGTAGGCGCGGGCGTCGCTCCACGCTTCGAGATAGTGCGCTTCGGGAACATGCCAATGGCAGAGTTCAGCCGTTTCGTTGCTATGGGAGCCGAGATAAACCTTGAGGGCGACGGCGTTTGATTTCAGCGCGGAAGCGAACTCCAACTCCGCAGGTGCGTCGTACGCGGGATTGCCGCCAAGAACCAGCAGCAGATCAACTTTCCCGGCCCGCATGTCCTGCACGAGTTCATGCAGCGACTCGTTGCGGTTCACCGGATTGGCGTCGACGGGATCGGTGTAGAAGACTGTCTTGCCGACGTTACCCAAGGCCTGGTTCAGAGCGTGGGCGAGAGCATGGACGACCGGAGGCTGATGGTCGCCCGCGATGACGACGGTTGAACCCTTGTGGGCTTGCAGATCTTTCGCCATTGCATCGACGTATTTCTGCTGGTCGCCGCTGAGGCTCCCGCCCGTCTGAGCACCAACTGCACTGGCCAGCGCGCGGGCAAGGTTTTCAATTTCCGCCGCGCGCACCGGCAGCCGATGATCCGCCTTCATACCCGTCGAACTCGGCGTGCTCTCGACGACATACAGCCGATTCATCTTCGCGTCGGGATTGCGCCGTGCAGCGAAATCGCGAATGTAACGTGTCGATCCCGGGAAACCGGCGTAGAGGAAATCAGCATCGAGGGAAACGATGACGTCGGCCTTAGTCAAGTCGTAGCGCGTCTCGACCGGCTCGCCGAAGGCCATCTTCGCGCCTTCGACAACGTTGTCGCGGCTGATGGGCTCGTACACGTGCCACTTGGCCTGCGGATTCGCGTCGAGGTAATTACGAATCTGACTCGCCTGGGTCGGCGATGAAACCGTCTGAGTCAGAATGCGAACGCCCGCCCCGGCAATGCTCTTCTGCACGCTCATGGGCCCGCGGACCGCTGCCATGAAGGCGTCCCACGAACGCACATCGCCCATGTAAGTAATGTTCTGGGCGCGGTCGGGATCGTAGAGATCAAGAAGCGAAGCCTGCGCGTACACATCGGTCCCGCCCAGGCTCACAGGATGTTGCGGATTGCCTTCAATCTTGGTCGGACGGAACATGTGGCTCTCGACCAGGATCGGCGAGGCGTACCCGCCAAGCGTAAACGCGGTCGCGTAGTACATCGGGCGGCCGGGGACAACGTTTTCCGGCTGCTTCACGTAGGGCACGATCTCGGTGACCGGCATCCGCGTACAGCCAGTCAGACCGGCCAACGCCAGGGAAGCGCCCATCGTCTTCAGGAATCCGCGGCGCGAGAACGAGTCCAGCCACTCCGAAGCGCCTTTCGGGAATTCCCGATGCAGCATTTCCTGGAACTCTTCTCTGCCCGCCAGTTCTTCCAGGCTGCGCCAGTACTCGGGGCCGGTGGTCTGCTCGATCTGAGCTTTCACGGTCGCGAGATCAAGCTGCTTGCCCTTTCCGGGACAAACCTCCGTGCCGGCCTGTTTCTTGTTGTTCTCTTCCATGTTCATCTTTGACGAAAGCTTCTCGCGAATTCGCCTGCCCCTACCGGTGACAGGTGTTGCAACTGGTGATGTCGTTTACGGAGCGCACTTTGTATTGCGTCTTCAATACCGCGCCGAGTTCCACTTGGTCCTTGTACGTCGTGCCGTTGAAATCCACCTGGCTGTCAAATCCCGGCGGCACATAGCGCATGTTGAATACCTGATCCCGCGGCCGCAGGTATTTTTCGGGAGCGCGGTGGCAGTCCAGGCAGAACTCCATCTGCAAGGACGCAAACTGGTACACCAGCGGCATCTTGTCGATCGGGCCGTGACAGGTGTCGCAGCCCACACCTTTGTTGATGTGAATGCTGTGATTGAAGTACACGAAATTCGGCACCTGGTTGACGCGCGTCCATTGCAGCGACTTGCCGCTGCGGAAGCTTTCACGCACGGGCTCGAGGTAGGCGGCGTTGGTCCAAATCTGCGCATGGCAATTCATGCAGGTCTTGGTCGGCGGTATGCCGGCGAAACTCGACTCCTCAACCGAGGTGTGGCAGTAGCGGCAGTCAATACCCAGCCCGGTGACGTGGTGCTGGTGGCTGAAGGGCACCGGCTGCGGCTTTCGGTCCCCGGCATAGGTGATGTAAGGAGAGCGCTGGATCTGGGCCAGCACCCAGAACACGCCCGCGACGGCAAACACAACGACGAACAGCGAAGTCCGGGCTATTGCATTGCTGCTGCGTGGAAAAATTTGCATTGAGTGTAGCGTTTTCCGCTTGGGAGAAAGGCTGCGCCGCTCCCGGCTTTCCATATATTGCTGTGAAACGCGTCACAGACTTAAGTGACGCCGGACACTAAAACGTGTGATTATAACAGTTGGATGGCTTTTGGGAACATCCGGCTGCAGCTTTTCTCGGTTCCGATTTGGGAAACTAATTCGAAGGAAAGTCCGCTGTGTTCTTCAACAGGAAAAATTCTTACCGCTCAAAACTTTGCAGGTTTTCAGGGCGGTTGCCGGGTTCGAGCGTTCAGCGCAGGTTCATGACCAGTAACTTGGGTTCGGTCATCTCCTGAATCGAGTCGCGCAGGCCCTCGCGTCCCAGGCCCGAGTCTTTGATTCCGCCGTACGGCATGTGTTCGACACGGAACGTCGGCACATCGCCCGCGATGAGTCCTCCCACTTCCAGTTCTTCGTACGCCTGAAAGATCAGCTTGGCGTCGCGCGTGAATAGTCCGGCCTGAAGACCGTAGGGAGAATTATTGGCCTCTTTCAGGGCGGAGGCGAAATCGTTGTAGGGTTCAACCGTCACGACCGGCGCAAAAATTTCCTGACAATTCACTTTCATGTCGGGCCGGGTACCGGTGAGCACGGTCGGCTCCAGCATCGTCCCCTTGCGCTTGCCGCCGCAGAGCAGGCGCGCACCGCCTCGAACCGCTTCCTGGATCCAGTCGGCCGCGCGGATCGCGTCGCTTTCGCGAATCAGCGGGCCGAGGTCGCTCGACTCATCCAGAGGATCGCCCACCTTGAGCTTGCTGACTCCCGCCAGCAGCAGGTCGGTGAACTTGCCATAGACGGAATGCTCCACCAGGATGCGCTGCACCGAAATGCAGGATTGCCCGGCATAGGCAAACCCTCCGGTAACGCAGCGCTCGGCGGCGTAATTCAGATCGCAGTCGCTGTGCACGATGACGCCGGAATTTCCCCCGAGTTCAAGAACGACCTTCTTCTTTCCCGCCTTGTTCTTGATGGCCCATCCCACGGCAGCGCTGCCAGTAAAGCTGATGAGCTTGATCCGCTCATCGGTAACCAGCAAGTCCGAGTCTTCGTTTGAAAGCAGCAGGACGTTGAGTCCGCCATCGGGCCAGCCCGCTTGCTGGACCACCTCGGCCAGCAACAACGAGCTAAGCGGAGTCTGCGGCGCCGGCTTCAGCACCATCGAACACCCAGCCGCCATCGCCGGTGCGACTTTATGCGCGACCAGATTCAACGGGAAATTGAACGGAGAAATGCCGGCGATCGGCCCCAGCGGAAAGCGCCTGACAATGCCCCACCGTCCCGCAGTGGATTGTTGCCAGTCGAGCGGCAAGTATTCGCCGTAGCTGCGCACCGTTTCCTCCGCGGCGATGTTGAACGTGAAGGCGGCGCGCTCCACTTCGATGCGAGCCGACTTGATCGGCTTGCCCGCCTCCTGAGCCAGGATGCGGCTGAACTCCTCTTTACGTTCCTGAATGCTGGTTGCGATCTGGCGCAGAACGCGCTGCCGCTCGAAAGCAGGCAGGCGACGGGTAGTTCCAAAGGCTTTGACAGAAGCCGCGATGGCGGCCTCGGCGTGCTCGCGACGTCCCTGATGAACGCGCCCGACCACGGCACCGTCGAAAGGCGCGCGAACTTCGACGATGTCGCCCTCCTCCAGCCACTTCCCATCGAGAAAAAATCCCTGGGTTGCGACTGGAGTCACCGTCATCTGGGCCATGGCCAACCTCCCCCGTGTCGAATGATTATAGAACCTCGGCCGGGACAGGAACTTCATCTCCGCGGATTCACGCGGATGAACGCGGATCTGCCTACTGGTCCTCGATGAGGGACTGGCCTTCGTTGGATTATTTCCCGTTCTGCGGCTTGAAGCGGTCGTCCACTTCAACCTGGTAGCCGGCGACCAGGCGATTGGTTTCGTTCGCCATGCCGACCACCGCCATCAGTTCCTTGAACTGGGCATCGGTCATGCCTTTGTTGCGGGCCGAAGCGGTGTGCGAGGCAATGCAGTATTCGCAGCCGTTGGTCGCTGAGATTGCAACGTAGAGCATTTCTTTCGTAAGCGGGTCCAACGCGCCCGGAGCCATGATCTGCTTGATGTCATTCCAGGTCCGCTTGAGCAGGACGGGATCGTGCGCAATGGCCCTCCAGAAATTATTGATCCAGTCGGTCTTGCGCGTAGCCATGATGTCGTCGTAGATGGCCCGGACTTCAGGGCTGGCGTCGTTGTATTCGATAAGTCCAAACAGTGACATGAGATTCCTCCGTGTTAGGTCGCAGGGGGCAGGAAGATCCGATAGCTGACGAGACAGTGCCGCCGTCAAGATTGACGAGGCGGCGGATTGTCCTGCCACCTGCGACCTGCCCCCTGCGACCTGTTTCTACGAAATCCAGTCTAGAACTTTGTAGTACGCTCCGGCCAATGGCAGGAACCACGGCGTGCCGTTGTAGAGGCCCAGCGGCGCGCCCGGGAACGGGATCTCGGCGAACGGGTTGTCGGTCTTTCCTTCCTCAATCCACTCGGCCATCTTCTGCCCCTGCCAGGTCGCCATGGCCACGCCGTGTCCAGCGTATCCAACGGCGAAGTAGATGCCATCCATCTGGCCGGCGTGCGGCATGATGTCGAAACAGAAATCGAGCGTGCCGCCCCAGACGTATTCGACTTTGGTGTCGCGCAGCTGCGGGTAGACCTCGATCATCCCATGGCGCAGGATTTCAGCGCTCCGGCGGATGGTCTGATCGGTCTCCGGGAAGAAGGCGGCTCGGCCGCCGAACAGCATGCGGTTGTCGGGCGTGAGGCGGAAGTAATAAAGATAGTTCTTGGAATCATAGATCTGGCGATTGCGCGGACTGAGTTCGCGCGCCAGCGCGTCGGGCAGGACTTCAGTCGTAATAATGAACGAGCCAATGGGGATGATTTTCTTCCGCAGCGCGGGTGTCGCCGCGCCAGTGTAGCCGCTGGTGCCCACTAGCACGTTGCGTGCCCAGGAGCTGCCGCGGGATGTGGTCAGCCGGAATCCTGGCGCGCCGTTCTGTGAATCCCGCTCGATGCTGTGCAGCTTTGTGCGCTCATGGATCGCCGCCCCGGCCCGCATCGCGGCCGCGCCCAGTCCGGCGACATAGCGCGCCGGATTGAGGCCGACGCTGATTTCGTCCACCATCCCACCGAAGTGAATGTCGGATCCGATTTCGCTGCGGAGTTCGGCGCGCGGCACGATTCTCAGTTGATGATTGAACTCTCGCGCGATGACTTCGACCTGGCGGGCGTAGTCGTCGAAGTGGCTCTGCTTGCAGGCGACTTCGAGGTGTCCGGTACGGGCGAAGTCGCAAGCAATGTTCTCTTCTTTGACGAGCCGCTCGACACAGTTGATGGTTTCAAGCGATGCGGCGTACATGCGGCGCGTGAGATCGCGGCCGTACTTTGAGATCAGCTGGTTGACCCCCAGTTTCAGCCCGGTGAGCACCATGCCGCCGTTGCGCGAACTGGCGCCCCAGCCGATGGTTTCTGATTCCAGTACGACGACCTTCGCGCCGCGCTTGGCAAGACCCAGCGCGGCAGTGAGTCCGGTGAAGCCCGCGCCAATGACGGCCACGTCGGCGCTCTCCGGAAGTTGCTGCGCCGGAGAAGCCGGCACTTGCACGGTGGTGAGCCAGTAGTTGAGTTCCTGCATGACTTTTGGAGCGTAAACCTTCGTGTTCCTTCGTGTCCTTCGTGGTTGTCGCCGTTCGTTTTCAACCACCAAGGACACGAAGGTACACAAAGGAAAATCAAACTACAGCACTGCCGTCTCGTGAATCGTACGTCCTTCAGCAAAGCGCGAAAAGCTCAAGAGAGACGCGTCGATCAGATCCGTCTTCCCAGTCAGAATCAGATCACTCAGGATCTTACCGGTGGCGGGCGCGTGCATCACGCCGTGTCCGCTAAAGCCGTTGGCGAAGAAAAAGCCCGGCACCTCCGGAGACTCGCCCAAAATCGGATGATGGTCCGGCGTCATTTCATATGACCCCGCCCACGCCCGCTTCGGATTCACTGCTACGTTCTCGAATACCGGCACGCGGTCCGCGGCCCGCATCAGAATTTTCTCGACGAATGACGGCTCGAAGTCGGTCTTGTACCCCGGTGTTTCCTCCGGATCGTTCCATGCCAGCAGGAACCCGCGGCTCTCCGGGCGAAAGTGAAACCCGTTCGACATATCAATGATCATGGGTGCGGTATGCGGAAACTGATCGAAGGGCTCGGTCGGAACCAGCATACGGCGCAACGGTTCGACTGGTAATTCGATTCCGGCCATCTTCGCGATCCCCGCGGCCCAGGCTCCGGCACAATTCACAACGGTGCCCGTTGAAATCGCGTCCCGAGCGGTCTCGATCTTAAAGTTGCCGGTGCCTCGGGAGATCCCAGTTACGGTCGCGTTCTTCCATAGAGTGGCGCCGTGATCCGACGCCCAAGTCATAAAGCCGATCATGGCGCTATAAGGATCGACGAACCCGTCGGTTGAGCAAAAACTGCCACCGACGATGTCGTCGCCGCGCATTTGCGGGAACATGCCGCGGATCTCGTCGCCCCCGATAAGGCGCACGTTCTTCAATCCCATGGCGACTTGCTTTTCGTAATTCGTGCGCAGGTAGGCCATGTGCTTCTCGTTGGTGGCGCAGAAGAGGTATCCCTGCGGGCGGTAGTCGCACGGGTAGCCGAGGCGCTCCTCGAAGCTCGCGTAAAACGGGATCGAGTAGAGCGACATCTGAATGTTGACCGGCGTCGAGAACTGGGCGCGAACGCCGCCCATACTCTTACCGGTCGATCCCTTGCCCTGAGCGGTCTCGCGCTCGATCACGAGCACGTTCTTACAGCCGGCAGCTACCAGATGATAGGCAATGCTCGAGCCGACAATGCCTCCGCCGATGATGACGACGTCTGCCGTGTGCATAGCGCGGGGCAATTGTAAATGGCGCAGGGTTTGTGTGGAGGCGGGTCTCCGACCCGCCCCAGACGGGGCAGAGCCCCGTCCCCACACGTGCTCGAGTTACGGCTTCGGTTTCGGATTCTGTGCCACCGGGGCTGGTTTCGCCGTCGCTACGGTCTTCTCCCGCCGCATCTGCCCGGCGAGCTCTTTGATCTCGGTCAAATCCCGCTGCATCTCGCTCCATCCATACCAGAGCGCGTAATCGGGGCTGGCGTGGAACGTGCCCTGGAACGTCCGCATGCGATGCTCAAGGTACATTACGAAGAGCTTCTGCTCGACCACCGTCGGCGCGTCGTGGAAGGTCAGCAGGTTCGGGAATGCATAGGCGTAGTTCTTGGGTTTGGGCAGGACGCCGTCTTTATACAATCCGGCCACAATGTGGATCGCTTCCGCCATCAGGTGGTCGGCGTTCTTGATGATGTCGTCGCCCATCTGCAGTTGCTGTTTGGCGAAGTTGCCGGAGTGGCACTGGTTGCAGACCTTGAGCATCTTGTCGCGTTCGCCTTGCCAGTCTTCCTGGGTAAGGCGGGCGAGGTCGGCGGCTTTGACAGTCTCGACCAGGGCGGTCGGTTTGCCATCCGGATCGAGCACGCCGAGGGCTTGCAGAATGGCAGCGCGATCCGCGGCCCATTGCTTGTCTTCTGGAAGCGGCAGGCGGACGGCCAGGAATCCCCAGGCGGTACGCACGCCGTGATCACCGTTCTGCATGTGGCAGGTCTGGCAGGTCGGCGCTGCCGCCCCGGCGGGCAGGATGCCGCGCTGCTTCAGGTCGGTGCGCACGCCATGCTTGGAAGAGGAATACATTTCCCACTGCGGATGGTCGAAGCCCATGTGGCACGTCTCGCAGGCCTGCGGAGCCTTGGCCTCTTCGACCGAGAAGGTGTGCCGCGTGTGGCAGGAATCGCAGGAAGCCGCGCCGAACTCGCTGCCATTCTGGCGCAGCTTGACGATTTCTTCTGGCGACTTCACTCCGATCTTGTGGCAGCCGCCACAGCCCTTCTCACCCTCAATCAGCGCCATGGGCTGCCAATGGATGGTCGGCATGGCCAGCATTGCGGCCCATGCCTTGGAGTGCTTGCCGTGCATGTACTGGTCCACCTGCGTCTTGTGGCACTGGGCGCAGGTTTCGGGCGTAGGAATCTTCACCTTGGAGACATCACTTGCCGATTGGTGTTGGTCGCCGTGGCAGACCGCGCAGGTCACTTCCATCTGGCTGTGCTTGCTCAGCTTCCAGTCAGAAACGATGCTGGGAGTCTGCTTGGAGTGACATTCGACGCAGGAAGCAGCCGAACCCGGTGCGGATTGGGCCAACATCGTGCCCGATACCGCACACAATACGAGCGAGCAGATAAGAAAATAACGCATGAATCCTCCGTGATAGGAAACCGTGAAGGATAAGGCGAAGCCCGAGCGCCTCGCTGTGACTTTTGTCACCTCTCAGGCAAACGCTGCGGCAATGCCCACCCCAATCAGAACCACGACAGCGAACCATCCAAAGACGACCGCATAAGCAGTCCCGGACTTAACCTTGCTGATGCAGGTGATACCGACCGCCGTCAGGATGAGAGTCCAGATGGTAAAGACATCAAACGACGTGAGGAAGCTGTACAGCACTGGGTTGGTTGCCGGATCCACGAAGTAACCGGGATTCGTGGCGACGGGATTCTGAAAAGTGAAGGAGTCCCCGCTGACTCCTGCCAGTATCGACAAGATCGCGAGCGCAGCTTTCAGCACGCCCGGCAAACCGGCAAAGATAACCAGCGCGAACAGAGTCTTGAATTTTACGTCGGCGCTCACGCCAAACTTGAGCGTCGCGAACAGAACCGCCGCCACGATGGCCGACCAAAGCAAAATAAAAAGCCAAAAGCCATACGAGAACCCCTTAGTGAAGCTGGTTTGCTGCTCCATGGTCTTCTCGCGCTGGTCGGCCGCCAAGCGCTCAATACGGTCGGCTTGCTTGGGCTGAGCGCGGATCTGGTTCTCTACCACCTTGCGGAAGCCGACTTTCTGATCGACCACGTACACAAACGCGAGGGAGACGATCGCCGTGATCAGAAATGGGAGCCACCAACTGGCACTCCGCCGCAGGTCGGTAAAGGTCTTGCTCGGCGCAAAGAAGGTATTCAGGACGCGCGCTGGTTCTGATAAGGGAGCAGCGGCGGCATCGGGAGCAGGCACCGGCGGTACGGGCATAGCGGCCATTTGAAATCACCTCCGAGAGGTTTCGGCCACGGATTGTAGTCTGGGAGCCGAGGTTACGACAAGAGCGATGCTCTTGGGTGCGATGCTCTTGGGGCCGCGGCCGGGATCATCAATGGGATGGGCCCATGGCAGCGATCTGCGGCGTTGCCGCCAGCAGACTGCTGGTGTAGGCGTGCTGGGGGCGCCCGGTGATCTGCGCCGTGGATCCGATTTCGACAATTTTTCCGCGATACATGACGGCAATCCTGGTTGCCAGGTAGCGCACCACCGGCATGGAGTGGGAAATGAAGAGGTAGGTGAGCCCGAACTCGCGCCGTAACTGGCGAAGCAGGTTCACGATCTGGGCGCCCACGCTGACATCGAGTGCCGAAACCGGCTCGTCGGCCACCATGAACTTGGGCTGCAGGGCGAGGGCGCGCGCAATCCCGATACGCTGACGCTGGCCGCCCGAGAACTCGTGCCCATAGCGGGGCATGGCGGATTCGTCCATTCCCACCGCACGCAGCAATTCCTTCACCCGTTGGCGGCGAGCTTCGCGGCTGAGGCCCTGGTGAATGATCAAGGGTTCAGCAATCACGTCTTCCACGCAGAAGCGAGGGTCGAGCGAGCCGAAGGGATCCTGAAAAATGATCTGCATGTCGCGGCGGAGACGGCGCAGCTCCGATCCGCTCGCTGCCAGTAAGTCTTTCCCGTCAAAGTGGATCGCACCGCGGGTCGGTTCAATGAGGCGGAGAATGAGGCGTCCGAGAGTGCTCTTGCCGGAACCCGACTCACCCACCAGGCCCAGAGTTTCGCCTTCTTGAATATCCAGGGAAACATCGTCCACCGCGCGGACCTGGCCGCGGGAACGGCTACCGAAGGCAGACTCCGTGAGATCGAAGACCTTCGCCAGGTTGCGGACTTCGAGCAGGGGCACGGGCTCAGAGTAGCAGCGGAGAGTGGATCATGAATAGTGGATCAAGTGTTTCTAACCACGAACCACCTCCACCAGCCTCTTTCTTCATCCCGCAATCATGGGCACCGCGGTCAACGCCGCCAGCATCCCGACTGTCCTGCCGCGGCTGAAGTGTTCATGAAGAAAAAACCGCGCCAGTACCACCGTGACTGCGGGGTAAAGAGAACTCAACACCACCGCTGTATCGAGGCGTCCGGTCTGTGCGGCGCGAACGAATAGGGCGCTGCCGGTGATGTCCAGACATCCGGTGAAGATGGCGATGCCGAGCACGGTTCGGGGAAGCGCGCTTAGTTGCTTTGCCGCAAGGACAAAGACGCTTGTCACCACCAAGGAAGCGAAGCGTGAGCAGCACGCGACCCACAGGGCAGAAGCACTGCCAGCCTGGTTGACGCAAAGATAGAAACCGGCAAAGCCGATCCCAGCGAGCACGGCCAGACCCAATCCTTCCGGGCGCCCGGCGCCATCCTCGGTGCGTGAGATCAGCCAGACTCCGATCCCAGCGAGAACGAAACCGAGCACGTGGCGATATCCGGGAAAGCCCTGGGTAAAAGCGGTCACGATGGTCGGAATGCCGGCGCCCAGCACGGCGGCAACGGGAGCGGTGAGCCCCATTTTTCCGCTCGCCAGAGCGCGATAGAACAATGCCAGCGAGATGCCGCCGATCGAACCCGCTGCAAGTGACCAGAGCAAACTTCCCCGCGCAGGAAAGGGTGCGTGGAAAAGACGGGCAACCGCAAAGATCAGGATCACACCGCTCAGGTGTACGACGGCGGTGAACAGGAAGGCATTGGCGCGGCGCGCTCCCACTCCCCCGGAGAAATCGCTGGTACCCCAGATGACCATGGCACTCAGGCTGAACGCCGCCGGCACGTATGGTTCTGGAACAAACATGGGGAGTCGAGATTAGCACGCCGGAGTGGAGCGGCAACCGAAGCAAGACGCGGCAAGCCGCGTCTCTACATCAAGGAAACGCGGACGGGATGCTATGCCGTGACTGTCTCGGGCTTGGTCTTCCCTGCGAGCAGTTGCCGCAAGACGTACTGCAGGATGCCACCATTCGCGTAGTAGAGCGCTTCCTGCGGCGTGTCAATGCGGACCGTCGCCTTGAACTCGGATGTTTTCCCGCCCTTCACTCGCACAACAATCTGACGCCCGGCGGAAAACTTCTCGACAACGCCCCGGATATCCGCGATTTCGAACACCTCTTCGCCGGTCAACTTCAGCGATTCGGCATTCTCTCCCTGCAGGAACTGCAGGGGCAGAATTCCCATGCCCACCAGGTTCGAGCGATGAATTCGTTCGTAACTTTCCGCGATCACGGCACGCACACCGAGCAAACGCGGCCCCTTCGCCGCCCAGTCACGCGACGACCCGGAGCCGTATTCCTTGCCCGCCAGGATGACGAGCGGAACTTTTTCGGCGTGATACTTCTCGGCGGCATCGAAGATCGACATCTCGGCGCCATCCGGCAGGTGGCGCGTAAATCCGCCTTCCGTGCTCACCATCTTGTTGCGGAGACGCACGTTGGCGAAGGTTCCCCGCACCATGACCTCATGGTTGCCGCGACGCGATCCATAAGAATTGAAATCGGCCGGCTGCACGCCGTGCGCGATCAGGTACTTGCCGGCAGGACCGTCTTTCTTGATCGATCCGGCGGGTGAGATGTGATCGGTCGTCACGCTGTCGCTCAGCACGGCCAGTACGCGCGCGCTCTTGATGTCTTCAACCGCCGAGGGCTTCAGCGCCATGTCATCGAAGTAGGGCGCTTGCCGGATGTACGTGGAATCCTTCTCCCAGGCATAAGTTTCGCCCTTGGGCACGGGCAGCGAGCGCCAACGTTCGTCGCCCTGGTAAACCTCGGCATAGCTCTTGCGGAACATGTCGGACGAGATCGAGCCTGCAATCGCCTGCTCGACTTCCATCTGCGACGGCCAGAGATCGGCAAGATAAATGGGCTCGCCATCTTTGCCTTTTCCGATGGCGTCCTTGCGCAGATCGACATCGATGCGACCCGCTAGAGCAAACGCCACCACCAGCGGCGGCGACATAAGGTAGTTCGCCCGAACTTCGGAGTTGATGCGGCCCTCGAAATTGCGGTTCCCCGAGAGCACCGAAGCCACCACCAGGTTCTGGTCTTCGATTTCCTTCGAGGCTTCCGACGGCAACGGTCCCGAGTTTCCAATGCAAGTGGTGCAGCCGTAGCCGACGATGTGGAATTTCAGCTTCTCCAGATAGGGCATCAGGCCGGCCTTCTCGAGATAGTCGCGCACAACCTTCGACCCCGGCGCCAGCGAAGTCTTCACCCACGCAGGAACCTCCAGCCCGCGTTCGACCGCCTTTTTCGCCAGCAGTCCAGCGGCAATCAGCACCGAGGGATTTGAAGTATTCGTACAACTGGTGATGGCAGCGATGACGACGCTGCCATGATGTAAATGTCCGTTGGCAGGAGCTTTCGGCTCCCCCTTGGCAGCCTTGATCAGGCTGGGCAATGCTTTCGCGAACGACTCACCCGCCTTCGAAAGCACAACCCGATCCTGCGGACGCTTCGGCCCGGCGAGACTCGGCTCGACCGTCGCCAGGTCGAGGCTCAGCAGCTCCGAGTATTCGGCTTCCGGCGTCTTCGCATCATGGAAGAGCCCCTGTTCGCGGCCGTACGCTTCGACCAGCGCGATCTGTTCATCACTGCGGCCCGTAAGCTTCAGGTAACGCAGGCTCTCCTTATCGATCGGGAAGATGCCGCAGGTGGCGCCATACTCAGGAGCCATATTGGCAATCGTCGCGCGGTCGGCGAGTGGCAGATCCTGCAGGCCCGGGCCAAAATATTCCACGAACTTGCCGACCACCCCGTGCTGGCGCAGCATTTCGGTGATAGTCAGAACCAGGTCCGTCGCCGTGGCGCCCTCGCGCAGCCGGCCGCTGAGCTTCACGCCCACGACCAGCGGGATCAACATGCTGACGGGCTGTCCGAGCATCGCAGCTTCAGCTTCGATTCCACCCACGCCCCAGCCCAGCACCCCGAGCCCGTTGACCATCGTGGTGTGCGAGTCGGTTCCAACCAGCGTGTCGGGATAGGCCGTGCGCTTGCTGCCTTCCTCATGCACGAACACAACCCGAGCCAGGTATTCGAGATTGACCTGGTGGACGATGCCGGTATCCGGGGGCACGATGGCGAGATTGCGGAAGCCGGTCTGTCCCCAGCGGAGAAATGCATAGCGCTCCTTGTTGCGCTGGAATTCGAGCAGCGCGTTCACGTCGAAGGCGCTGGGCGTGCCGAATTCATCCACTTGCACCGAGTGATCAATCACCAGCTCGGCGGGCTGTAGCGGGTTGATCAGCTTCGCGTCGCCGCCCAGCCGCTTCATGGCATCCCGCATCGCAGCCAAGTCCACCACGGCGGGCACGCCCGTGAAATCCTGCAGCAGAACGCGGCTGGGCGTAAAGGCAATCTCTTTTTCCGGCTTCGAGTTCTTGTTCCACGCCGCCAGCGCGCGCACTTCTTCCTTGGTTACATTCTGTCCATCTTCGGTGCGGAGCAGGTTCTCGAGCAGAATACGCAGGGAAAACGGCAGGTGTTTCGTGGAGATGCCCTGCTTGTCGAGAGCGTCAATCCGGTAGAGCTCGTATTCCTTGCTGCCGACTTTGAGGGTTGCGCGAGCGCCGAAGCTGTTTAATGACATGAGTGCCTTCCTGAGCAGGGTGTAGCCAAGAATAATGAAGCGGCCTAGCTTGCCAACGAGAACATTATCTTTACTCTTAGTTTATTCGTTTTTGACAACCTTGTGTGCCTCGCAAGGAGCTGCGGATTCGCGGGTTACAAAGCTCTTGACATCCCTCTTGGATGATAGACAATCAAGGCCTGCACTCAGATTTCTACAGAGGTGGATACTTTGGCTTCGGTGACCCGGCCGTTAACATCCGCACTGACCTTCGAGGACGCGATCGAAGCGCTGTCACGCGAAGAGCGTTTCATGGGTACAGTATCTGCAATGAACAGTCTCCTGGTGAAGAAGGGGATCTACTCAACGGCAGAATTCCAGGAGATTTTTGTCGAGTGGGCAGCCGCCCAAATGGAAAAAGCGGCCCGCGACCGAGCCGGCAAACGCTAGCTTCGCGGCTTCTCTCCGCCCCAGTCTCTTGGCCACTTGCACTCGCATTCTGCGCTCCGGCACAAGTGGTGTAAACCGATGTCGCACACTTTGCACAGGAAACGGCATGGCGGAGCTGGTCGCACAGATCTCCGCTTGGCAGCTGCGGGTCGCTTTTTCCCAACCTCCTCGTTCTTCTTCCCCAATCTTCCTCCTGCGCAATGGTGCCGTCCGGCGAGATCAAGCACAGGCCATAGACGCGATGCGCTCAATATGAAGCATCACGAGTCTAAATCAAACAAGAAGAATTGCTTGGGAAGTGGAAGAATTGTGTAACCGGATTGCCAGTCAAGTTCTCATTTCGCCCGGAGGAGCAGAACGGGCACGTCGATACTATGCCGGACTCGCGTTGCCGTAGCGCCGAGAAACACGTCGGCAAACAAGCGATGGCCGTGCGTGCTCATGGCGACCAGGTCGCAACCCTTCTGGCGGACCCATTTGATAATCTCATTCGCCGGTTCACCGTACGCCAGTTCGGCCTGTGCAGGAATGCCAAGGGATTCGAACTCGGTCCGCACTTTTTCCAAATAGGCAGTGTCTTCGGCGATTTCCGGACTGACCGCGTCCTGACCATAGGTTCTCGCCGCCCATCCATCGGCCACGTGCAGCAGTACCAAACGGCTATGCGCCAGCTTCGCGAGCTGTTTGATGTGTTCAATAATCGCCCGATCCGTCGGCGTGCCGTCCAATGTCACGAGAATGGTGTTGTACATGGTTGCTTCGCTTCTGTGGTCCCGAGCTTAACCACCAATGACCTGCCACGCGGCTTTGAGCGAGTCCGGCAAGCCGTAGAGGTCCATTGCGGTGATCAGAATAGCACTGGCCCAACCAGCAACCAGCAGGAACCAACCGTTTTTCCAAGTCCCCATTCGCTTGCCGGAACTCGTAAAGTGCAAGAGCGGAAACATGGCGAACGGAAGCTGCAGCGCTAACACCACTTGGCTCAAGGTCAGCAGATCGGTAACGCTGCCGTCGCCGCGCAGGCCGATGATGAATACCGCCGGCAAGATGGCCAGCAGTCGCGTAATGAGCCGCCGTACCCACGGCTTGATTCGCCAATGCATGAAGCCTTCCATGACGACTTGCCCGGCAAGGGTGCCCGTGATGGTGCTGCTTTGGCCGCTAGCTAGCAGCGCCACCGCAAACAGCGTGCTCGCAGCAGCCGTCCCCAACAACGGTGCCAGCGTCAAATAGGCGACTCGAATCCAATCGCTGTCGGCGCTGAACTTGACCACCTGCCCACCCGATACGGTCACACTTTCCTTCCCAAAGACTTTCCTTCCCAAAGAAAACCATCGCCGCGAGCACCAGAATCGCCGCGTTGACGAAGAAGGCGATGGTCAGGGCCGCGATGGAGTCAATGGTGTTGAAGCGGATCGCGCTCCGAATGGACGGTTCGTCTTTTTGTAGTTTGCGGCTCTGCACCAGAGCCGAGTGCAGGTACAGGTTGTGGGGCATCACAGTGGCGCCGATGATACCGATCGCGACGTATAACATCCCCACTTGACCAAAGTGCGGCTCGACCAGTGCCCGCCCCATTTCCAGAAAGCTGGGTTGGGTCTGCGGGAGAATGAAAATCTCGATGAAGTAGCACACGGCGATGGTCGCGATCAACAGCAGGATTACGGCCTCGATGGTGCGCATCCCGAAGCTTTGCAATGCCAAGAGCAGCACCTCCGCCAAATCACAGGCGCTAATGGCCACTTCGCTCATCAGCCAGTTGGGCCAACGAGTCCACCTGGGATACCAGTCGCGACAGCATTGGGCGAGGTCCTTGCCGGTCACCACGCCCAGGCGAGCGGAAATTACTTGCATGAAGATCGCCATCAGGCTGGCGAGACCCACTACCCACAAGAGCGCGTACTTGAAGTTTGCCCCGCCTTGCAGATCTGTCCCCCAGTTACCGGGGTCCATGTAGCCGACGCTGACCAGAATCGCCGGCCCCACGAATGCCCGCCACTGCTCCCAAAATCCCGCCTGGTGGTGCGGCACCTCGACGGAACTGTGCACGCCTTCCAAAGACACGTGGCCGCGCCTTTGAGCGTCGGAGGGTGGCAAGCCGGAGCCGGCCGGCGCGTTCCTGTCCGTTGGTCCTTCTGCCTTTCCCATCTTCTGTGCTTCCGAGAGAACCACGAGTCAACTGGAGTATACGCTACGACGTTAACGATAGTTAATTATAAAGAACGAGACGGCAGTGGAGAAACCCACACTTTGTCTGCTGCGGGCCGACCTAGAACCATCGTGCGCGCGGCAGTGCGGATGGAGAGCGTCTTGTCGTAGTTACGCTCGATCAAGCTCAGCTTTGCGCCGGGCCGGATGCCACGGGCTTCCAGAAACTCCAACAGGTGCCGGTCGCGTTCATAGATCCCGCTTACGGCGTAGTTCTTCCCAACTTCAGCTTCTGAGAGAAGCAGCAGGCCACGGCGGCGGCGGCTGGCGGGACTTTCCATTTCGGTCAGGTTGCCGTGCGGACACGCGCCCCCGTGCCCGAGTTTGGCGAGCAGCTTGGCTTCAAAATCGCGGGAGACTGCGTGCTCCAGTCGCTCCGCCTCATCGTGCACCTTGTACCACTCCATCCCGAAGATTTCCGCCAGCATGCGCTCGATCAGATGATGGCGCAGGCTGAGCTTGCGGGCAATCTTTCGTCCCACGCCGGTCAGGCGAACGCGTCCGTCGGTGTTCACCCGCACCAGTCCGTCTTTCTTCAGGCGGCGCAATGCCATCGTGACCGCCGGCGGCGACACCTTGAGCCAATGCGCCAGCGTGGCCGAGATGACGGACTCGCCTTCGCTTTCGGCCTCGAGAATCGCCTTGAGGTAGTCCTCTTTGGAGACGGTGATCACGTGGGCAGATTATACGGCGGGATTAAGCATAGTTAACCGAAAGATTGCAGAGGTCAGAGGTCAGATTGCAGAGGTGAAAACGTCGCGATTTCCTCGTGGTACCTGTATGGCCAAGGGTTACTTCTGCAATCTTACTTCTGACTTCTGCAATCGGACCTTCACCTCTGCAATCTGACCTCTGACCTCTGCAATCAACCAGCGTCTTCCCGTTTGACATCATCACTCCCCGCCCCTACCCTTGAGTGTCCCGAACTATGAAGGTCCTCGTCATTGGCAGCGGAGGGCGCGAGCACGCGCTGGTCTGGAAGCTGCGGCAGTCGCCGCGAGTCAGTAAAATTTACTGCGCTCCGGGCAACGGCGGCATTGCCGAAGAAGCGGAGTGCGTTGCCGCGGATGTGAAGAGCCTCGACTCGCTGACAACCGTCGCCAATCAGATTCAGCCCGACCTAACCGTGGTCGGCCCCGAACTCCCACTCATGCTCGGAGTGGTGGACGAGTTCACCCGTCGCGGCTGGCGCACCTTCGGCCCCACCCGGGCGGCGGCCCAACTGGAAACCAGCAAGGGCTTCGCCAAGGAGTTCCTGCAGCGGCACCGCATCCCCACCGCACATTACGCCATCTGCAATTCCTTGGACGAAGTGCGCTCGGCTCTGCACCACTTCCATCCGCCGGTGGTAGTGAAGGCCGACGGCCTGGCTGCCGGCAAGGGTGTGGTGATCGCCAAGAGCAAGGAAGAAGCCGCCACCGTCGCCGGCGAGATGCTCAGCGGCAAAATGCTGGGCGAGGCCGGCACGCGCGTGGTGTTGGAAGAATTCCTGACCGGCGATGAACTCTCGTTTCTGGTGGTGAGTGACGGCGAGCGCATCGCGCCGCTGGTGGCCGCGCAGGACCACAAACGCGTCGGCGACGGCGACACCGGACCGAACACCGGCGGCATGGGCGCCTACACAACTCCCGCCATCATCGACGACCAGATGCGCGACTGGCTCGTGACCCACGTCGCGCGCCCGGTTGTGGCCGGGATGAAGGCCGAAGGCGCCGAATACAAGGGCGTACTCTACTGCGGTCTGATGATGACCGCCCGCGGCCCCATGGTGCTCGAATTCAACTGCCGCTTCGGCGATCCGGAAACGCAGCCCATCCTGATGCGGATGGAAAGCGATCTGGTCGAGGCGATCGAGGCCTCCATTGACGGCCGCACCAGCGATGGCGACTTCAAGTGGTCCACGGATTCCGCCGTGTGCGTCGTCATGGCGTCCGGTGGATATCCAGGGTCGTATGAGGCCGGCAAGAAAATCATCGGCCTGGAAGAGGCCGCCAAGATGGACGGCGTCAAAGTCTTCCACGCCGGAACGTCGCGGCGCGACGGCAGCTTTTATACTTCCGGCGGGCGCGTGCTGGGAGTGACGGCGCGGGCCGCGGAACTCCCGCAGGCCGTCCAAGGCGCCTACCGGGCCATAACCACAATCGGATTTGAGGGCGCTCATTATCGCAAGGACATCGCGGCGCGAGCGTTGAAACGATAAGCTACCCCACGAGGTGGGCGAATGAAGAAACGGCTGTTTTTGCTTCCGTTGTTCGCTGCCGTCCTGGCTTTCTCTGCGTTTTTGCGCACGACCGGCGCCGAGAATGTGCGGACGGTACAGATGGTATCCCTGATCGCAACCGGAATGGGATTGGGCGTCGCGCTCGCCCATCTGAAATTCATCCTGAGCGCGAGATCGCTGAAGTAAGGACCACAACCGGGAACTGGTTCGACAGCTATGAGTAAATCACTGGTTTCGATCGTCATGGGCAGCGACTCCGACCTGGAGATCATGCGCGAGGCCGGCAAGGCCCTGGAAGAATTCGGCATTGCGTACGAAATTGATGTGACCTCAGCGCACCGTTCGCCAGATCGTACGGCAGAATACGCCCGGAAGGCAGCAGGGCGCGGCATTCGCGTGATCATTGCCGGCGCCGGCGGCGCCGCCCACCTGGCCGGAGTAATTGCCGCCCACACCACGTTGCCCGTCATCGGCGTGCCCATTCCTTCCACCTCCCTGCAAGGCATGGATGCGCTGCTGGCAACCGTGCAAATGCCGGCGGGCATTCCGGTCGCCACCGTTGCCATCGGGAAGCCGGGTGCAACCAACGCCGGAATTCTGGCAGCGCAGATGATCGCGCTCGCCGACCGGTCCATCGCGAAGAAGTTGGAAGCCCACAAAGAGAAGCTGGCAAAAGGTGTAGAAGAGAAATCGAAGAAGCTAAAGAGCGCACTGTAGCCCGATCGGATTCGCGCGGAGCCGCTACAGTTTCAAATCCTTCAAATACTCCCGGAACTCTCCGCCCAGATCGTCCCGTTTCAGTGCGAACTCCACCGTGGCTTTCAGGAACCCGAGTTTGTCGCCGGTGTCGTGGCGGCGCCCCTCGTAGACGTAGGCATACATCTTTTCCCGCTTCAGCAGTCCGCGCAAACCATCCGTGAGCTGTAATTCGCCGCCCGCGCCGGGCTTGATGTTAGAGAGCGTTTCGAACACCGTGGGCGTCAGAATGTAGCGCCCGATCACGGCCAGGTTTGAGGGCGCATCCTCGCGCTTCGGTTTTTCCACCAGGTCGAGAACTTCGTAGAGCCTTCCGCTGGATCCCGCGACTTCTTTCGCCTTCAGCACTCCATAAGACGAGATGGCCGGTCCCTCGATGATCTGGGTCGCAATCACCGAACACTGCTTCTCATCGAATACATCCATCAACTGCTTAAGGCACGGAACTTTCGCATCGATGACGTCATCGGCAAGCAGCGTGGCGAAAGGTTCGTTCCCGACCAGTTCGCGTGCAGTGAGCACGGCATGCCCCAGGCCCAGCGCTTCCTTCTGGCGCACGTACGCCACGTGAATCATGTCCGAGATCTGGCGCACGATCTTGAGCAGGTCGTGCTTGCCCTTCTCTTCGAGCATCTTCTCCAGTTCGTAGCTGACGTCGAAATGGTCTTCGATCGCGCTCTTGCCGCGTCCGGTGATGATGATGATCTGGTCGCATCCCGCGGCCAGCGCTTCTTCAACGCCGTACTGGATGATGGGCTTATCGACCAGCGGCAACATCTCTTTGGGCTGGGCCTTGGTGGCAGGCAGGAAGCGGGTGCCCAGTCCAGCGGCGGGGAAGATAGCTTTGCGGACTTTCATCGTCATAGGAAGGCCGCTTTCGCGGCAAGGATGCGTTCGATCTTTTGCAGGTGGTTCAGATCGTGGCCGGCGATCATGCGCACGATGTGCTCGACTGTCTCTTGGCCGCGCTCGGCGTGCAGGCCGTAGTGCTTCCACTGTTCCGGCGAGAGCGACTTGTACAACACCAGATTGGCTTCGCGCGCGGCGCGGATTTGCGCGATGCTTTCGCGTGGGTTGCGTCTGGCATAGTGCCCCGCCTCGACCCACGCATCCTGATCGAAAGCCTGGATGGCGGTCCCCGGCGCGCCCAGAATCGACCTTACACGCCAGCCCACAACGATCTCCACATCGGCCAGGTGCGCCAGAATTTCGGCGACAGACCATTTGTCCGGAGCGGGCCGTTTCCGCAATTTCGGCGCGGACGCGCGTGCCACCAGGCGCTGCAACTTTTTCGGCATGGCCGCCTGCACCTTCAGAGGCTCTTGCCCCGCGACGTTGCCCAGTATTCGCTGCGTGTACTGTTGCGCCGTTTCCTTCATGGCGTGATCTTCCTTTCAGCGGCCGACGAGAACGATTCTAATTGATGCTCGCGCGACTTGAGCGAAGCCGAAGACTCTGCGTCCTACGTGGTCGCTGCCGGTGCTTCCCGAGCCGCCAACTCCTCCAGCAAATCGCGCAGAGTCTGCAGAATCGCGTCGGCGCTGTTGACCCGTATCGAAAACTTCAGCGTCCCATCCGGCGTGAACTGCGAACCGCGCTGCGAAGCTACAAAGCGCGCCAGCTTCCCCGGATCAATCAACGCGTTCTGCCGGAACTTGATGTTGACCAGGTCGCGCTTGCGTTCGATGACAGTGGCGCCCACCTGCATCGCCGACAGCTTCAGCGTAGCGTACTCCAGCAGATTCTTCACCGCCGCGGGAGGCTTGCCGTAGCGGTCGGTCAGTTCCATGCGGACATCCCGCAACTGCGATTCCGTTTCGACCCCGGCGACCCGCTTGTACATTCGCAGGCGTTGGTTCTCCTCTGAAATGTAATCGGACGGGATACGGATGTTCAGGCCAAGATTGAGCTGGATTCCGGCTTCGTCCGGGGCGGCCTCGCCCTTCATTTCGCGGACCGCGCGCTCCAGCATCTGCGTATAAAGCTCAAAGCCGATCGCTTCGATGTGGCCACTCTGCTCGCCGCCGAGAAGATTGCCAGCGCCCCGTAATTCAAGATCGAGCGCCGCGATCTTGAAACCCGCGCCCAGATCGGAGAATTCCTTCAGCGCAGCCAGCCGCCGCCGCGCAATGGGGGTCAGCTCAATCTCGACGGGCAGCATGAGATAGGCATAAGCTCTGCGGTTCGAACGGCCCACACGCCCGCGCAACTGGTAGAGCTCCGACAATCCGAAGCGGTCGGCGCGGTTGATCAGGATCGTGTTGCAGAGCGGAATGTCGAGCCCGTTTTCAATGATCGTAGTCGAGACCAGGATGTCGGCCTCGTGATGCATGAACTTCAGCATCACCTTTTCGAGTTCGCCTTCGCCCATCTGTCCGTGGCCCACGGTGATACGGGCGCGGGGAACGAGTTCCTGAATCTTGGCGGCGATCTCCCAGATGGTCTCCACCCGATTGTGCACGAAGTACACTTGGCCTTCGCGGTCGAGTTCCTGCTCGATGGCGGACTGGATCAGCTTGTAGTCCCAATTCGCAACTACGGTCTGGATCGCCATGCGGTCTTTTGGCGGTGTCTCAATCACGCTCATGTCGCGCAGCCCCACCAGTGACATGTGCAGCGTCCGTGGAATCGGCGTCGCCGACATGGTGAGCACGTCCACCTGGGTGCGCATCTGCTTGATGCGTTCTTTGTGGCGCACGCCGAAGCGTTGTTCTTCGTCCACCACCAGCAGGCCGAGGTCGGCGAACTTCACATCTTTCGAGAGCAGGCGGTGAGTGCCGATCAGGATGTCTACCTTCCCGGCTTCGACTCTCTGCAGAATCTCTTTGATCTGTTTCGACGAACGGAAGCGGCTGATCATCTCGACCGTTACCGGAAACGTATTGAATCGCTGCTTGAAGGTTTCGTAGTGCTGGAACGCCAGCACGGTGGTGGGCGCGAGCACCGCGACCTGCTTGTTGTCGCTGATGGCCTTGAACGCCGCGCGCATGGCCACTTCCGTCTTGCCGTAGCCAACATCGCCGCAGAGCAGGCGATCCATGGGAAGCTGCGACTCCATGTCGCGCTTCACGTCAATGATGGCTTCGGCCTGGTGTTCGGTTTCGCTGTATTCGAAGGCGTCCTCGAACTCTTTCATCCACTCCGTATCCGCCGGGAACGGATGCCCCTGCGCTGCCTGGCGCTGCGCATAGAGCTTCAGCAACTCGTCCGTCATGTCCTTCATCGCCTTGCGCACGCGCGCTTTGGTCTTGGCCCAGGCGGCGGTGCCCAGATGATTCAGAACCGGCTTCGCGCCTTCCGCCGAGCGGTATTTCTGGATGAGATCAAGGCGTGTCAGCGGAACATAGAGCCGAGCGGCTTCCGCGTATTCGAGCAGCATGAACTCTGCGGTGCCGTCGCCCTGGTTGATCTCCTTCAATCCCTGATATTGCCCAATGCCGTGCTCGACGTGGACGACGTAGTCTCCGACCGCCAGATCGCGGAAGTCCGACAGAAACGCCGACACTTTCGATTTCTGCCGCTGCGGCCGCGACGCAACCAAGTCGGACTCGTCGAAAAGATCGCGCGAACCGAACACGGCCAGATGCGCTTCCGGCAGAACAAAGCCTTCCGGAAGGTACGCCTTCAACAAAGTAGTAGTGAGCACTTCACCGGCAAAGTAGGAGGTCTCGTCCGCGTAACTCTCGCCGCCTCGGGTTCGGCTTCCCAGGCGATACGAGGCGTTGTATTCGGTGAAAATATCGGCCAGGCGTTCAACCTCACCAGTATTGGGCGCAGCAAGGATGACCTGGGTCCCGCTGCCCACCAGTTTCTGCACTTCTTCGATCATGGCCGGAACCGCGCCGTGGAAGCGCGTGGCCGGCTGCGAAAGAAACGGGGCTTCGGTCTTGCCGCCGTCCGCGTTGATGGCGAGATACTCGAAATCCGCACCGGGAAGGCCGCCCGTCTTTTCCGCCCACGCCTCCGGGGCGAGATACAGGTCCGTGGGAGGGACCAGGTTGCCCACTCCGCTGCGTTCGTGTGCTTCGCCAATCCTCGCCCAAACGCGTTCGAGTTCCTGCTTGAGCATCTCCGGCTCATCGCGAAGCACGCGCGCTTCCGGCAGCAGATCAAAGATCGTGCGGTCAGCTCCGGCCACCGGAGCATAGAACTCCCATCCGGGAAACACGCCCGCGCCCGAGTCGCGCACCGCCTGCTCGACCACTTCCGGCGCGCCGGCGATGCGTTTGCCGGAAAGCCGCGCATTGATCGCGCCCAGCAGTTCTTCCGTGACCGGAGTCTCAGTCAGCGGCAGCAACACAACTTCGTCGACCGGGTTCGAGGAGCGCTGGCTGGCCGGGTCGAACTTGCGCATGGACTCGACTTCGTCGCCGAAAAACTCGATGCGCACGGGCCGGTCCGCTTCGGGAGAATAGACATCAAGGATGCCTCCGCGGGCGGCGTACTGCCCCGGCATTTCGACCACGTCGGCCGAGGTATAGCCGACCGTGTTCATGTGCTGGAGCAGGCGCTCCAACTCGAAGCTCTCGCCCCGCCGCAGCACGCGCGCAAGATCAGCGTAATAGTCGGCCGAGCGCAGCCGAATGGTGGTCGCCGCCACCGGCGAAATTACGATCGAGGCGCGCCCGGTCGCGATCTTCCACAAAGCGGTGGCCCGCTCTTCCTGAATCTCCGGATGTGGGGACAGATTCTGAAACGGCAGCACATCGCGCGCCGGCAGGCTCACAACCGCATCGGGATCGGCGGCGCCCGTCAGTTCGCAAAAGGCACGCAAAACCGGCAGCAGCTCTTCAGCCGCCCGATTGTCGGCGACCACCAGCAAGAATGGGCGCTCGACCGATCGGCGCAACAATACTGTGATCAGCGTCTTGGCAGCCGAGGACAGTCCAGTGACACGAATCCGCCCCGTGCTCTCCCGCAGATGGGAGGCCGCACGCGTGAAGGCTGGAAGTTGTTCCACGTCCGCAAACAGTTCGCGGACGAACGGCAGAAGCATGCGGAAATATTCTAGCAGTTGGAACATCAGACGCAGGCAGCAACCGGAGAAGTCTCGAGCGCTTGGGGGATTTCAAACAGGGAAAGTCACGGCTTCCGAGCTTGCGGAGGGAATAGCGATTCGTATCCTCGCGCGGCTCTCTCTCAGAGGCCGCTGGAGAATTCGGAAACGGCCGGAAGGGGTCTGTTTGCATTTGCTCCGACGTCGTAATAGCACATTTCTCCCGGGACGCACGGCGCAACCCCCTCGCGAAGGGCCTGCGCATAGGGCGGAATGGCCTCTTCGGGAAGCCCGGCCCGTGTCTTCTCCACGACCGCCCGGACCAGCTTCAGACTCGCCAGTTTGCGCAAAGAGGAGGCCTCGCGGCCGACAATCTTCAAGGAGGAAATACCCATGCGGTGGAAGGCGGGGATGGCGCAAAGGCCGCACGGCGCCAGCGCCAACGCGGTCTGCGGCTGGGCCGAGCAGGCGTGATTGGTGAGCCCGTCAATGCGGTGATGAAAATCCTGCAGGAGGGCGTTTACATCCTCCTCTTCTCCCGGAGCCCAGGGCGCGCCGGAAAGCTTGAATGACTGCGAGTCCATCCGCGCCAGTCCCACACAAAAGGCGCCCACGGAGCGGTGGTGGGTCGTGAGGCAGAACCCTTCCTCGAAGATGCAACCGTCGTTCAGGATGAACACTTCGAGCTCGACCTCGGAGCCGATTTCCCCGGCGATGCGCTCAATCTCTGCCAGCGTAAGGCTGCGAGGCAGAATGACGCGGCGCACGCCCAGCGACCGGAAGAAACGGACGGCGCCCACATTCAACGACGCGGCGATGGAGCTGAGATGCAGAGCGCAGGGCAAGTCCTGTTCCGCCAGCTCCAGGATCAAGGCCGGATCGGAGACGATCAGCGCATCCACGCCAGCGTCCTCCACATAGCGGCGGGCGAGATCCAGTACCAGTGGCAGTTGTTCGGCGGTGTAGCTCTGAGCGTTCAAGGTCACAAATACGGGAACCGAACGACCGTGGGCCTGCTCGACGACGCGTGCAAGATCGGAGAAGGTGCGCAGGTTTCCGCCGGCTGGGCTGCGCCGGTTCAGCCAGATGGCGCCGGTGTAACGAGCCACCCATTCTTCCGGCACCAGGCCGCAATAGAGTTCCTCCGCCCCATTGGCCAGGAGCATCTCGGTTTCCGCGGGCGAATTTAAGGGCGCCAGAGTTTTCATCGTGCGCTCACATGGGCAAGTCCGGCTGGTAGATCACCCGGCCCACGCCTTTGGCCTCCGCTCCCAGCAAGAAGTGCTCGAGCACTTCGGCAGGGGGGCAGTAGAAAAAAGTGTTCCCGCGTTGATAGAACGCCGTGCCGTCGGTGGGCAGAGCCGTACCCACGAAGCGATGTTCCGTAGAGTAGAGCCGGCACTCGTGCTGACACCGCTGCATGGGCTGAAACCGCTCACTTTCCTCGAGATGGAGCGAACCAGCCATGCATTGCCGTCCCGTGGTCACAAAGCCGTAGGGGAAGTAAAACGCCACCTGGAATGGGAGCTGGTGCAGGCCCGAGATGGAGTCTTGCAGCAAGATGTCCAGCTCCACCGTCTCGACCCGATAGCGGCGAAGCAGGCTCTGCAACGCAGGCATATCGAGCCCGCCGGGCTGCATGGAAGCGCGGATGCCCTCCGGGGCGTCCGGCGCGTTGTACAGGGGGGTGACGCGCGGATCCCGCATGGTTTTGCTCAGGAGGCGCCCCCGAACCGGCCGCAACGTGGCAAACTCTTCGTGCAACACCTGCAACGTGCCCCAGTCGTTAAATACCACTTCCACACTGTGTGCCTGGGCGGCGAGCCAGGCAAACAGAGACCGGAGCTTGTCCAGGCCCGCGTCGGTGACCGGCGGCGTCAGGAAGGTGATCGC
>JACQDD010000042.1 GCA_016201265.1 Terriglobales bacterium
CCACGTGGCCGGCCACCTGCACCGCCGTCTCTCCCTGGTCCAGTTGGCGCAGGATCGAAGCCCGTCGCAGCACCCGCGCCGACTCCCGCCCTTTGTTCAGCATCCCGGCGATCTGCTTCCGCTCCTTCTTCCCCAGCTGGGCATGCACCCGATGGTAGGTTTGCATGCCCACACTATGCGCTCCGTTCGGTCACTCCCTCAGTGCCTTAACTGGTACGTCTCTATGTGGTCGTAGACCTAGTGGAGTGCGTGAACAACCCACAGCCCATAGCCTTCCTAACAAAGGACCCTATGGTGCCCTTCCTTCATTGCGAAGATATCAGGGTGGCCGGACTGCCGGCAAAGATGCCGGGCGAAAGAGGGAATGTATCATGGGATGCTCTTCCCTCGTATCTGGCTATGGACAAGTACCACCACTATTGCAAGGGACGGGTTGCTACTCAATTTTGTTCTTTCGTAGAGAAGAAAAGACAGCAAAACGTATCGGAGTGGATGGCCACCCATGAAGACAGTCATTTTGACTCATTTCATAAGCTCGCGTCCGCAGTCGATCACTTCTCGACCGAGCACTTTGAGAACTGGAGATTTGGGGGTCAAGAATCCGTAAACGTAGAGTTTTTCTATCCTGTACTCATAGTTCAAGGAGATTTGATAGACGTCCGGCATGGGAGAAAGTCGCTGCGAGTGAGGCCGACAAACCACATTCAATATCGGATGTCGATGGTGACCTCGGGGAGGAAACAGAAGATCCATCAGATTGATGTAGTTACTGAGCAGTACTTTCCACGATACCTAAAGCTCATCGACGAAGAGATCGCGAAAACCGCCAGACTCTTGCGCCGCCGTCACGCGGCTGTCAGGAATGCGATCGACAAGATCGTCAGAAACGCAAAGCGATTCCGCACTCCCGCCAAGATCCGAACAGCGATGGAGCCCTAATGTCGGGATCGCGCCGTGAATTGAGTCGTGTTTTCCTTTCTGATTAACGCCTAGCGGTTGATTTTCACAGCTTTTCCGAAGTCGGCGTGTCCCCAACTCCCTTCCCCTCCGCGCCGCCAAGCCTCACAATGAACCGGGAGCACCCTGCGCCGCCCATGACCTCGTCCGACAACTTCAAAGAATCCCTCAAGCAGCAGGCAGACATCGTCCGCATCGTGGGCGACTACGTCAAGCTGAGGAAGGTCGGCGCGCAGAACTATTCGGGGCTGTGTCCGTTCCACAATGAGAAGACGGCGTCGTTTTCGGTGCATGCCACGCGGCAGTTCTATCACTGCTTTGGTTGCGGTGCATCGGGAGATGTTTTCAGCTTCGTGCAGAAACTCGAGAACATCACTTTCCCCGAGGCCGTCCGCCTGATCGCGCAGAGGCTGGGCGTGCCCATGCCCAAGGTCAGCTTCTCCAGTCCGCAAGAGGCGCGCGAGGCCAAGCTGCGCATGACGCTGCTTGACATCCATGAGCGGGCTACGGCGTTTTTTCAGGATTGTCTGCGGCGTCCGGAGGGGGCGAATGCCCGCGAGTATCTGAAGAGCCGCGGGCTGGATGCCGAGATGATCGCCCGCTTCAAGATCGGCTATGCGCCGGATTCCGGCTTCCTGCTGCGCGACTCCCTGCGCCGCGAGTTCGACGAAGAGTTGCTGCGCGAGAGCGGGCTGTTTTCGTGGAAAGAAGGTAGTCAGGAGTCAGGAGTCAGGAGTCAGGAACAGCAGGTCCCTCGCTCCGCCCAGGATGACAATCGAGTGGCGAGTAGCGAGCAGCGAGTAGCGAATGGCGAGCAACAGGCGCCCACCAGCGAGAGTACCCCGACGCCTGCCGAGAGCCGAGAGCTGAGAGCTGAAAGCTTTTCGCCAGAAGCTAGCAGCCAGAAGCCAGCAGCTGCCCTTGCCGCCATCTACTCCAAATTCCGCAACCGCGTCATGTTCCCCATCTCGAACGACCAGGGCAAAGTCATCGCCTTCACCGGACGCACGCTCTCCACCGACGAAAAATCCGGCCCCAAGTATCTGAACTCCCCCGAGACGCCGATCTATTCGAAATCCCGCGTGCTCTTCAACCTCGACCATGCCAAGGAAGCCATCCGCAAGCTCGAATACGCCATCCTGGTCGAAGGCCAGATGGATTGCATCTCGGTCTTCGCTGCCGGATTTCAGAACGTGATTGCCAGCTCCGGCACGGCCTTCACCGAGCTTCAAGCCAAGCTGCTGGGCCGCTTCTCCAAGAACGTCGTCGTCAATTTCGATCCCGACACCGCCGGGGCCCGCGCCACCGAACGTACGCTCGGACTGCTGGTGGAGGAAGAGTTCCAGATCAAGGTTCTGACGCTCGAGACCGGCTTTGATCCCGATCTCTACATCCGCCGCAAAGGCAAAGACGCATATGCCGAAGCTCTCCGTCACTCCCAGCGCTATTTCGACTACCTGATCGAGCGTGCCCGCGCCCAGTTTCCGGTGCGCAGCGCGGAAGGCAAGGTCAAGGCGGTCAATTATCTTCTTCCTCACATCCAGCGCGTGCCCAACCGCATCATCCGCGACGAACTCGCCCTCGAGATCTCCCAAAAACTTGGCATCGACTCCGCCGTGCTCCGCCAGGAACTCAAGCACGCTGCCACTGCTCGCTCCGCGACCCAGGTCAAGGCGACGGCTGAGGCGCAAGTCACCGATTCGGAGCGCGTTTTGATCCGCGCGCTGGCTTCGGCAACGCAGATGCAATCCGGCGCAACGCGCAGTTCGGCTCGCGAGGGAACGGACGAAGAATTTGATCCCGCGCGGCAGGCGCAGTTCGCGCTGCAATCCGAGCATCTGTATGAAGGGCTAGCTTCGCAGTCGTTGATCGAAGCTCTGCTTGAAGCTGGAACCGAAACGGCGGACGTTCTGGCACTGCCGAAGACAGAAGAAGACCGGCGGCTGCTGGCTTCGATCCTCATGCACGAGGAGGAAGAGCTGACGCCCGAGAGGGTGGAAGGCGCGGTGCGGGGTTTGCGGAGGAGCTATCTGGAGCGGCGGCAGGGGGAAGTGCAGCGAGCGGTGGAACGTCCGGGACCCTCGATGGCGGAAAAACTGGAGCTCGCCGTAGAAAAGGTTCGTCTGAAGCTGGCCAAGAGGGATCCGAGCGGGGCAGAGACGGAGGGGCGGGCCCCCTAAATTGGAACGGTTCGCCTTCCAATGTCATCTAAATCTTTAGCGGCTAGTCACATCCGGGCGGTTGGTGACGGAAAACTTGATTTGGATCGCGCTGGCTGGTGAAGCAACCGGCGTGCTATACTTCTAAAGTTTGTGCCTCTAGGCACAACTCCGTAACAACTTCCTACCGCTGAATAGTTTGGCGTCCGCCCACTGCGGACGTCCCGAGGACAATCTGTTTTGGCTCTTGACGACAAGTACGAAGACATCAAAAAGCTGATCGACGCAGGCAAGGAGAAGGGATATCTGACCTATGATCAGGTCAACGACCTCATCCCGCACGATGTGCACTCTCCCGAAGACCTCGAAGATCTGCTGACCACGATCGGCACGCAAGGCATTGACGTTCTCGAAGGCTCCAAGATGCCTTCGACCGATCTGGAAAAAAAATTCGAAGAAGTTGAGGAAGGCTCCGAGGACGTCGAACTCGACCTCACCCCCGGCGCCCTGGAAAAAACCAATGACCCCGTCCGCATGTACCTGCGCGAGATGGGGACCGTGCCGCTGCTCACGCGCGAGGGCGAAGTTGAAATCGCCAAGCGCATTGAGCGGGGGCAAAACCGCGTGCTGAAGGCGCTCTCGCGCTCTCCCATCGTGATCAACGAACTCCTCGCCCTGGGCGAGGACCTCGAAAAAGGCGTCCGCTCCATCAAGGAGCTGGTCACCTTCGACGAAGAGGAAATCACCGCGACTACCGCCGTTACCGCCTGAACCTGGCGCGCGCCATCGTGCGCGTGTCGCTGGCGGTACGCCGCCTGGGCTTCACCCACAACGAACGCAAGCGCCTGATTGACCGTGTCAACCGCACGGTGGACGGCATGCGCTCGCTCGACCGCCAGATCCAGAACCTGGAGAAGAAGGCCGACGCGACGCGCAGCGAAGAGCAGCGCAAGGAATACCGCAAGCAATCGCGCGCCGTCCGCGGCGAACTCGAGAAGCTCGAAGTCGAAGCGGGCGTCCTGTTCCAGGATCTCAAGCGCACCCAGCGCGAGATCATCCAGGGCGACATGGACGCCGAGCACGCCAAGCGCGAGCTCATCGAAGCCAACCTGCGCCTGGTCGTCTCGATCGCCAAGAAGTACACCAACCGCGGTCTCCAGTTCCTCGACCTGATTCAGGAAGGCAACATCGGCCTGATGAAAGCCGTGGACAAGTTCGAATACCGCCGTGGCTACAAGTTCTCGACTTATGCCACGTGGTGGATTCGGCAGGCGATTACTCGTGCCATTGCCGATCAGGCGCGTACGATTCGTATCCCGGTGCACATGATCGAAACGATCAACAAGCTGATCCGCACCTCGCGGCAGCTGGTGCAGGAACTGGGACGCGAGCCGACGTCGGAAGAAATCGCCAAGCGCATGGACATCCCGGTAGCGAAAGTCCGCAAGGTCCTGAAGATCGCGCAGGAGCCGATCTCCCTCGAAACGCCCATCGGCGAAGAGGAAGATTCGCACCTCGGCGACTTCATCGAAGACCGCGCGGTCGTCTCGCCCGCCGAGGCCGTCATCAACGTCAACCTGAAAGACCAGACCTCGCAGGTGCTGCGCACGCTCACGCCGCGCGAGGAAAAAGTCATCAAGATGCGCTTCGGCCTCGAGGACGGAAGCGAGCACACGCTCGAAGAAGTCGGCCAGTCGTTCGCCGTCACCCGCGAACGCATCCGCCAGATCGAAGCCAAGGCGCTGCGGAAGCTGCGGCATCCATCGCGCTCGCGGAAGCTGCGGGCGTTCATGGATGGGGTCAGGGACTAAGTCAGAGGTCGGATTGCAGAGGTGGGGCGCGAACGATCGCGCCCTTTTTTATTGCGGTTATCGCACATTGTTATACCATCGTGCTTGACTCCATTAGCAATTGAACTGTACAGTTCAAGTAATCGAACTGGAGAGTTCCCCATGCTGAGAACCGACAAGAATGACAGTATCGTGGTCTCCGCACTGCACGCCCGCGCCAATTTTGGCAAGCTGTTGCGCCGGGTGGCGGACGAACGCCGGTCGCTTGTCATCGAAAAGCGCGGCACCCCGAAGGCGGTGCTGCTGAGCATCCGGGACTATGTGCGCCTTGCCGCCCCCGAGCCAGAAGTGCTCAGGCTGATCGGAGAGGAGTCCCGGCGCAAGGGCACGAACACTCTCAGCTCGCGCCAGATTGATCGGGTCATCAAGGCCACCCGCGCGCAAAAAACGAAGCGTCGATGATTCCGCTCCGGCTCGTCATTGACACAAATATTCTGGTCTCGGCGGCCCTGAAACCGGACGGACTCCAGCGCACCGTGCTCGTTCTTGCGATGACCAAACCCGCCAGGCTGTACGTCACCAAAGCCATTCTCGCGGAATACCGGGAAGTCCTCGCGCGCCCGGAATTCAAAATTCGCAGAGGTCTTCGGCAGCAGCTCCTTCAGCTCATAAAGAACCATTCGCAGCTCGTTAACCCTGCGCGTGCGCTCCTGGTTGCGAAGGATCCCGACGACAACCAGTTCCTGGAATGTGCGGACGCGGCCCGCGCCGACTACCTGATCACCGGCAACCAGCGGCATTTTCCAAAGTTCTGGAAGCAGACCAAGGTAATCACGTCCCGCGAATTCATCAGCATCGTAGCCCCGCACTTTATCCAGTAACGTGGTGCTGTTCGGAGCATACGCTCGAAGAAGTTCGCCAGTCGTTCGCAGTCACCCGCGAACGCATCCGTCAGATCGAAGCCAAGGCGCTGAGAAAGCTGCGCCATCCATCGCGCTCGCGGAAGCTGCGGGCCTTCATGGATGGGGTCAGGGACTAACACCCACCACGGAGGCACGGAGCCACGGAGAACTTCAGAAAGAGAATTTCAAGGGCGCGAGCAATCGCGCCCTTCTTTTTGTTTCGGCTATCCCATGTTTCGAAAACGACTGGCCCACCCGGCCGATTTGACACCTCCTTCCCGCAGGTGTACATTCCGCTCGAAAGACGTTCACCGCTTATCTCAGCAACTTCTCTCTCCTAACAGACAACCTGTTTCGGTTCACCGAAAGGAGGAAAGGATATGGCAAGATTATTCGCCATAGCAGTGGCGGTGGTGTGTCTCTGCAGCCCCTTCGCGTTGGGGCAGGCGCAGAAGACCACCGATCAACCCAGCAAATACATCTGGTACGAGACTGCGAAGATCAACAGCGGTAAATACGAGCTCTTCAACAAAGTCAATGCGCAGTATCGGGAGGCCGCGACGACCACGGCGCCCGAGGTGTACTGGATCGCGGGAACGCCCATTACCGGCGACTCCGACCGCGTCACCTTCGTCACCTTCCACGACAACCTGGCTTCCCTCGAGAAGACAATCACCGCCTTCGAAAAGGTGGAGCAGGCCATCACTCTCAAGAACGCGAACTTCGCCACGCAAGCAGCCGAAGCCGCGGGCGGCTCGCACTGGGTGCTGGCCGAGTACAGCAAGGAGCTTTCCTACCGGCCGGACATGGTCCCGATGGCCAACACCACCTGGTGGGCGAGCAGCCTGCTTAACCTCAAACCCGGATGCGAATATGAGTTCGCGGACGTGGTCAAGCAGGTGGCCGACCTGCACAAAAAGGCCGGCGACAACGAGCACTGGACCGCCTACGAAATTCGCGCCGGCTATCCCGAACCCTCGGTTCTTTTTGTGACGCGCGTGCGCTCCCTCGCCGACATGGACCAGGAACCGCCGGCGGCCACGAAGGAACTGTTCGAGAGCGCGCCCATGCGGCAGATGTTCCAGAGGATCGGCAAGGAGTGCATCTCGCACATTGAGAGCACCTATTCCCGAGTGGAGCCCAAACTGAGCCGCGCGCCGCAGTCGCTGATTGCCGCCAACCCGGATTTCTGGACCATCAAAGAGGAGGCGCCGATCGTCGCCACCAAGAAAGGTAAGGGGAAGAAGGAAGCTGTTGTACCGGCTGCCCTCAAGGAGCAGGAGAAGAAACAGTAAAGGTCAGGTGTCTCAGAACGATGGACGATCCGAAGGGCGCGAGCGATCGCGCCCCTTTTTCTATTTCGGCCTTCCACGTTTCGAAAAGCGCGAAACGACGGGCACCAGCCGTCCGAGGAACAACCCGAGCGTAAGATGGATGCGGAAACCGGGTACCCGCCCCATCTTAGGTCAATTGATCAGGCGGCCAGTCTCTGTCGCAGCCTGCAAATATCGTCTGGCGTCGTGCCACAGCAGCCTCCGATCCAGCGCGCTCCCGCATCGAACCATTCTTGTGCGAGCGTTGCGAAGTCCGCGTTTTCGGCCGCGCCCAGCCAGCGGCGATTCACGGCGTCCCACTTTCGGCCGGCGTTGGGATAGACGACGATCGGCTTCCGAGTTGAGGAGCGCAATTCCGCGATCAGCGGCGTCACAAACTTCGGCGCGGTGCAGTTCACGCCGATGGCGACCACCTGCGGCTCTGGGTCGAGTCGCCGCGCGCAAGCCGCGATTTGCTCCCCGTGTGAGGTGTGCTGGCCGTCCGCACAGCTGAAACTGAACCATGCGCGCGCGGTCGTCGCGCGCACACACTCGAGAATCGCCTCGGCCTCTTCGAGCGATGGGATGGTTTCGCAGCCGAGCAGGTCGGCGCCGGAATCCGCCAGTACACTCAGGCGCTGCCGATGGAAGTGAACCAGATCCTGGAATGTGCAACCGTAGTTGCCGTGGAATTCCGACCCGTCCGCCAGCGCGGCTCCATAAGGGCCGACTGAGGCGGCAATCAGGCTGTCCGTGCCGTGCGTCGCTCGAAAGGCTTCGCGCGCCTCGCGAGCGATCCTGACCGACTTCTGAAGCGCCGCCTCCGTGTCGCTGGGTGACAGCCCCGCTTGGGCGAACCCCGGGTAGGAGACCTGATAACTCGCCGTGGTAATGCATTGCGCTCCGGCGGCCAGATACGAAGCATGCACTTTTGCGATCTCCGCAGGATGGTCCATCAGCACGCGCGCCGACCAGAGCCGGTCCGTCACGTCGCACCCCGCGCGCTCAAGTTCCGTGCCGAGGCCGCCGTCAAGAATCAGCGTGCCTCGCAGAGCATCGTCCAATTTCATAGGGATCGGGACGATTGTAAACCAGGGTGCGCATGGCATCGGCGGCTCCTGTCCGAAGTCAGAGTGCAATTCGGAAGGTTGTGAAGGGCTCGCCGGGTCCCAGGTCTCGCGATGTTCGAGACCTGGGATCACGATCTTCCGGCGACGCTGTAACTCGTTGCCGTGGTTTCATTTGCCGATGTACGTATGTTTCTAGCAGTACAGTCTCGCCGGTACACAACGTTCCACGTGGAACATTCGTCACGGAACAATCCTCCGCCACGCCGCCTGTTAGAATCGAATCATCCCCATGGAAGCAGCCCGCATCCGAAATTTCGCGATCATCGCGCACATTGACCACGGAAAGTCCACGCTGGCGGATCGCCTGCTGGAGCTGACCGGGTCACTGGCCATGCGCGAAATGCAGGAGCAGGTGCTCGACTCCATGGACCTGGAGCGCGAGCGTGGCATTACCATCAAGGCGCACGCCGTCCGCATGATCTACCCGGCGCAGGATGGCCAGACTTACCAGCTCAACCTGATTGATACCCCCGGCCACGTGGATTTTTCCTACGAAGTCTCGCGTTCTCTGGCGGCCTGCGAAGGGGCTCTGCTGATCGTGGACGCATCGCAGGGGGTCGAAGCGCAGACGCTGGCGAACTCTTACCTGGCGATCAATCACGGGCTGGAAATTATCCCGGTGATCAACAAAATTGACTTGCAGAGCGCCGACATTGAGCGCACGAAAGAGATGATCGAAGGCGCGGTCGGACTGGACGCGTCGGAGGCGTTGCTGATCAGCGCCAAGACCGGACAGGGCGTGCCCGATGTTCTGGAGGCGATCGTGAAACGCGTCCCGCCGCCCAAGGGCAAGCCGGAGGGGCACTTGCAGGCGCTGCTTTTCGATTCGTGGTTCGATCCCTATCGCGGCGTGGTGGTGCTGGCGCGGGTTTTTCAGGGCACACTGAAGAAGGGGCAGAAGATCCGGCTGTGGTCCAATGGCCGCGTCTTCGAGGTGGAAACCCTGGGCGTGCTGACCCCGAAACCGGTGGAGATCGACGAGTTGGTGGCGGGCGAAGTCGGCTTCCTGATGGCCAATATCAAGAGCGTCGCCGACACCAAGATCGGCGACACCATTACCGACGACGACCGGCCGGCCATTGCACAACTGCCGGGTTTTGAAGACATCAAGCCGATGGTTTTTGCGGGACTCTACACCGTGGACGCACATGAACACACCCGTCTTCGCGAGGCCCTGGAAAAACTTCGCTTGAACGATTCGTCGTTCTTCTTCGAGCCGGAGAGTTCAGTCGCGCTGGGGTTTGGCTTCCGCTGCGGATTTCTTGGCCTGCTGCACATGGAGATTATCCAGGAGCGGCTGGAGCGCGAGTACGACCTGGCCCTGATCACGACGGCTCCGGGCGTGCGTTACCAGATCACCAAGACCGACGGTGAAAAAATCGAGGTGGATAATCCCTCGCGCTGGCCCGATACGAGCGAAATTGCCAGGGTCGAAGAGCCGGTGATCCTCGCGGTCATTCTGACGAACGAGGAATACGTCGGCGGGATTCTGAAGCTGGTGGAAGAGAAGCGTGGCAAGCAGAAAAGCTTCGAGTATGTCAGCTCCTCGCGGGTGATGCTGCAATACGAGCTGCCGCTGAACGAGATCGTGCTCGATTTCTACGACCGGCTGAAGTCGGTGTCGCGCGGATACGCCTCGCTCGACTATCACTTATCGGGCAACTGGGAATCGCCGATGGCGAAACTCGACATCATGGTGGCGGGCGAGCCGGTGGACGCGCTCTCGACCATCATCCATCGCGACTTCGCCTACGAACGCGGACGGGCGCTGGCTGCCAAGATGAAGGAACTCATCCCGCGGCAGATGTTCGAGGTGGCAATCCAGGCGGCGATCGGGGCAAAGATCATCGCGCGCGAAACCGTGCCGGCGATCCGCAAGAACGTACTCGCCAAGTGCTACGGTGGGGATATCACGCGGAAGAGAAAGCTGCTCGAGAAACAAAAGGAAGGCAAGAAGCGGATGAAGCGCATTGGGCGGGTGGATATCCCGCAGGAAGCCTTCCTGGCCGTGCTGAAGGTGGGGGAAGGCAGTTAACCCTCTGGTGCTGTCGCCAGCTCGCGGTCAGGCTGGGGCCGGAAAGCCCCGAAAAAGCCTGGGATTCCTTGGGCCCTTCGTCCGATACCGCCTCCGGCTGAATGTGCAAATCCCAAACTTTGTGACGAAAGTGATGAGCCAGCACCAGGCTTGTCAACACCTACCGGGATTGCCGTTAACCAATTTAGAAACATGCTGTTAGGCGTTGGGGGAGGCCCCGCGGAATAGCCGACCAGTCGGTTGGTTTTGCGCAGCAGTGGCGTGAGCCCCTCGCATCCACAATATTTTCCACAGGTTGCGGAGGTCCGGATTGGCCCGGTGGATGCTTGTTTCAGTGCTATTCACCCGGCTCGTTGTTGCCCTCGGCCAGGTTGGCGAAGCGGGTGGAATTGTGCAGGAAAGCCAGCTCAAACCTGCCGACTGGTCCGTTGCGCTGCTTGGAGACGATGATTTCGGCCTTGCCTTTCAGGGCCGGGTCGTCCTGTTTGTAAATCTCTTCGCGGAAGATGAACATGACGACGTCGGCGTCCTGCTCGATGGAACCGGACTCACGCAGATCGGAGAGTTGGGGACGGTGATCGCCGCCGCGGCTCTCGGGAGCGCGGCTGAGCTGGGAGAGAGCAAGGACTGGAACCTCGAGTTCTTTAGCGAGCGCTTTCAGACCGCGCGAGATGGCGGAAACTTCCTGGGTGCGGTTTTCGAAACGCTTGCTGCCGCCGGACATGAGCTGGAGGTAGTCGACGACCAGCAGGTCGAGACGACCCTGGGACTGTTTCAGGCGGCGGGCCTTGGCGCGCATTTCACTGATGGAGAGACCGGGGGAGTCGTCGATGAAGAGTTGGGCTTGAGCCAGCTCTTCCATGGCGCGCACGACTTTCTGCATGTCGTCGCGCCAGAGGGAGCCGGTGCGCATCTTGTGCGCGTCTACGATGGCGCGGGAGCACAGCAGGCGCTGGAGCAAGGCTTCGCTGGACATTTCGAGCGAGAAGATCCCTACCACCTTGCCGTCATCGATGGCGGCGTTCTCGGCGATGTTCATGGCCAAGGAAGTTTTGCCCATGGACGGCCGGGCCGCGAGAATGACCAACTCGGATTTCTGCAGACCGCTGGTCATTTCGTCGAGAGCGGTGTAGTGGGTGGCGAGGCCGGTGATGCGCTGGCCGCGCTGGAGCAGGGCGTCCACCGATCCGAAGGAGTTGCGGACGATCTCCTGGATTCCCTGGAAGCCTTTGCCGATGCGCTTTTCGGAAAGCTGGAAGACGGCGGCTTCGGCTTCGTTGAGGATCTCGTCGGCGGGATCGGCCTGCTCGGAAGCCTTGGCAATGGCGGCATTGGAGACGTGGATGAGCCCGCGCAGGATGGCCTTGTCGCGGACGATCTTGACGTAGTGCTCGATCGAAGGGCGGTCGGGGACGCCGTCGAGCAGGCCGGAGACATAGCCGATGTCGCCGATGGCCTGGAGCTCTTTTTTTCGCTCCAGTTCCTCAACGAGCGTGATGATGTCGATGGGCCGAGAGGATTCGGCCAGATCCATCATGCGGGAATAAAGGCGGCGATGGGCGTCGAGAGAGAAGTCCTCGGGCTTGAGGTGCTCGGCGGCGTCGTTGTAGGCGTGGTTGTCGAGCAGGATGGCGCCAAGGATGGAGCGCTCGGCTTCGACGTTCGCCGGCATGCGGCTGATGGAGGTCTCTAGGGTCGCCACGATGTTTAAGTGAGTGCGTTGCATCGTAAACCGCTTTCGCCTGTGGACGTATGAGGGTGAGGACGGAAAAGTCGTCCGAAATTAAATTTTTTCGGCGGGCGAGGTGCGGTGCGCAGTTTGTGGCCGCCCCCTCCGATTTCGCAGAGGGCAAGCTCTACGGGACCCGGTATCCCTCTCGCGGTTACACGGCGCTTACGAGTCGGGGCGCGAGTTGGGTCGTCTCTCCGGGACTTCGTTCTTCTCTTCCACGCCACCCCGCGCGCACCTTCATCCCAGCACTTGGGCCGAGTATGCCACAGGGCGAAGAAAAAGCAAATAATTGACTGGGGGATGGGTAGTTCCCGGGTTGGCCGTCATCCGCCCGCAATCGGTGGCAGGCGCCATAGACGTTGCGGGAGTTTGAGCACCAGCAGACTTAGTTTAGTATATGCTGCCTGAACTTAAGCCCCTGGCGGTGTCTTTTTAAACTTATGATGCGAGCAGCCCGCAAAGTAATGAAGGCAGCATTAGTCGCAGAGCGCGTGAAAGTGGCTGTTGTCCAAGCGGCCCCCGTTGCATTCAATCGTAAGCGCACCCTGAAGAAAGTTCACGCGCTTGCGGGCGAGGCAGCTCGTCAAGGCGCGCAGCTCGTGCTGTTCCCCGAGGCGTTTGTGTCCGCCTATCCCCGGGGGCTCGACTTCGGCGCGGTGGTTGGTTCGCGGTCGGAGAAAGGCCGGGAGGACTTTCGTCGATATTGGGAGAGCAGCGTGGAGGTGCCCGGTCCAGCCGTTGAAGAGCTTGGGCGGACGGCGCGAGACAACAGCATCTACCTTGTCATCGGTGTGGTCGAGCGGGACGGTGGCACTCTCTACTGCTCCGTGTTGTTCTTTGCCCCCAATGGCAGCGTTCTGGGCAAGCACCGGAAGATCATGCCAACTGGATCTGAGCGCCTGGTATGGGGCTTCGGCGATGGTTCCACGCTACCGGTGTTCGAGACTCCCTTGGGGAAGCTAGGCGCAGTGATCTGCTGGGAGAACTACTTACCGTTGATGAGAGCGGCGATGTACGCGAAGGGCATCGAGATTTATTGCGCTCCCACCGCCGACAGCCGAGACTCCTGGCTCGCTTCCGTACGGCATATCGCTGTCGAGGGACGCTGCTTCGTGCTTTCCTGCAACCAATTCAACCGGCGGCGTGATTTTCCAGATGATTACGATTCAGTTTTTGGGAAAGATCCGGAAGCGGTGGTGACGCGCGGCGGCAGTTGTATCGTCGATCCGTTCGGGAATTTTCTCGCGGGGCCTAACATGGAAGACGAAGTGATTCTGACCGCCGAGATCGATCGCGGACAGATCATCCGCGGCAAGTACGACCTGGATGTGGTAGGCCATTACGCGCGACCGGACATTTTCCAACTCCACGTGGACGAGCGACCGAAGCGCCCTGTAACCACCCACGCCGGCGATGCGATGGACGAAGAAAAACCGTCACTTCAAACTAGCCGCCGCGCCCTTCCAAGTGCGGGGAAATGAGCTTGGCGCTTACTGCGATCTGGCCGCAGCCGCTTGACCCGCTTCACTCCATAGCACTCTCCGCACTCGTGGCTGCGCTTCCTCTGATCCTCGTACTCGTTTTGATGGGAGGCCTTCGCAAGAGCGGCCTGTTCGCCTCGATGTGGGGTCTGGGCGCGGCGGGATTGCTAGCGATCCTCGTCTGGCACATGCCGCTGACGCTTGTCCTGGGGAGCGCTGCCTATGGGTTCATCTATGCGCTCTGGCCGATCCTGTGGATTGTCTTCGGCGGCCTCTGGCTCTACAACTTCACGCAAGACACGGGCAAATTTGAGCTGCTTCGGCGCTGGATGGAAGAGCACGCTTCGGGGGACCCCTGCATCCAGGCAATTCTGGTGGCTTTCTGCTTCGGAGCGCTCTTGGAAGGCAGTGCGGGCTTCGGAACACCGGTCGCGGTGACCGCCTGTCTGCTGGTTGGCCTCGGTTTTAAACCACGCCAAGCGGTCATTGTCGCGCTGATTGCGAACACCGCCCCTGTAGCTTTCGGTGGGTTGGGCATTCCCATCGTTGCGCTGGCTGGAGTCACGGGGCTCGACCTCTCCCAGCTCTCGGCCATGGTGGGGAGACAAGTTCCCTTTCTCTCCTTCATCCTTCCGGCTTACCTCGTGTGGGTGGTGGGGCGGGGCAAGGGCTTGAGACGAACGTGGCCGACAGCGCTGGTTGCCGGCAGCACCTTCGCGCTGGCTCAGTTCCTGGTGTCGAACTTTTGGGGGCCCTACGCAACCGACGTGATCGCCGCCTCGGTTTCGATCGCTGCGCTGGTAGCTTTTCTTCGGCTCTGGGCCCCAGGTGGCGCAGAGCAAAGACCGTTGGGCGATGAATCTCCCGTCTCGCTCGCTGTTCCCCACCCGAGGCCTGCCGCACTCTCTTTAAGACAGGCATTCGCGGCTTGGCTGCCGTGGGGCATGCTCGCCGTCGTCATGGTTTTGTGGTCCTACCTCAAGCTCTTGCCGAAGGGCCAGGTCACCATTCCAATTCCCGGCCTGCACAACGGCGTTCTTATTACTCTCTACCAAGAGCCCTACTCGGCTCTTTATTCCTTTCAGCCTCTTGGGCCCGGGACAGCGGTCCTCACGGCGACGGCGCTCACTGCGCTCTGCTTTGGAGTTCGCGGCCAGGTCTTCTGGAGGTCTGGATCGAAAACGCTCCGCCAGTTGCGACTTCCCGGCCTGACCGTCATGGTGATCGTCGGCCTCGCTTACCTCTACAACTATTCGGGAATGGCCTACACGCTGGGGGCGGCTGTGGCCCGGACGGGCCCAGCCTTTCCTTTGGTGAGCAGCTACCTGGGTTGGATGGCGTGTTTCCTCAGCGGCAGCGATACTGCCAGCAACCTGCTATTCGGCAATCTGCAAGTGGCCGCGGCTCACCAACTCCATCTCAGTCCGGCGCTGCTGGCTGCGACCAATTCTTCGGGAGCGGTCACCGGGAAAATGATCTCGCCGCAAAACCTCGCGGTCGGGGTCACCACCGTAGGCCTGATTGGGCAGGAAGGCAAAATCCTGCGTGCCACTTTCTGGCACAGTATCCTGCTTGCCGCAATATTCAGCCTCGTAGCTTTTGCCCAAGCGTATTGGGTATCGTGGATGGTCCCCTAACCACGCAGCAAGTCACCGTGCATTGGCTGGGCGTCCGGGGGTTAAGATGTCAGCACCCGCTGGAGGTCTTTATGAAGCGTGCGCTGGCCGCAATCTTTCTTTTTGCTTCGACCCTCTTCGCCCAGGATCCGGAGATGCTGCGGCACTTTGATTACGACCAGAAGGCTCCGGTCGACGTGCAGGAAGTGGGGGTTGAGCGGCGGGGCGAGGTTGCGATTCACGACATCTCGTATGCGAGTCCCAAGGGCGGACGGGTGCCAGCGTATCTGGTGGTGCCGGGTGGAAAAGGGCCGTTCGCAGCGGTGATCTGGGGGCACTGGTATATGCAGGGCTCGGAATTCCTGAATCGCAAGCAATTCCTGGATGAGGCGGTGATGCTGGCGGGGTCGGGCGCGGTGTCGCTGCTGATTGATGGCCCGATCGCGCGGCCGGGGTATGTGCGCGACCCCGATCCGCTCGGCGAGGCGCAGTTTCGCTATCGCGTGCAGGCCATTCTTGACATGCGGCGGGGCGCTGACTTGTTACTGGCGCGCGGTGATGTCGATCCGAAGCGGCTGGCTTACGTTGGACACAGTTACAACGCTACGACGGGCGCGTTCCTGGCGGGAATCGACAGACGATTCAAGGCGTTCGTGCTGATGGCCGGAAATTTGTCGGATGAAGTGGACCTGAGGTCGAAAGAGTTTCAGGATTTTCGCAAACAGATCGGCCCGGGAAAATTTGACGCCTTCTACGCGAAGTACGCCTGGGCCGATCAGGGTAAGTATGTGGCGCACGCCGCGCCAGCCACGGTCTTGCTGCAATTCGCGACGAAAGAGGACTTCATGACGCCGGAGCGGGCGCGGGAGTATTTCGCGATCGTCAGCGAGCCGAAGATTTTCAAGTTGTATGAGGCTCCGCATGCGTTGAATGCGGAAGCGCGGCGGGACCGGGTTGCGTTTCTGGTGAAGGAGCTAGCTCTCAAGCCGCCGGATCCGGCGGCGATTGCGCGGGTACCGGAGCTGCGGCAGCCCGTGGAAGCGAAGAGGTAGACGGACTTTCCTGGTAGCGCCGAGGAAAGCAGGTCCTTGATTGTGTTGGCGTGATTACTGAATGCTGAGTGCTGAGTGCTGACAGCTCAAGAACAAATGCGGCCCGGGCCAGCCACCCGGGCCGCATTGTTGTCGCGGATATTCTGACTGCCGTCTTTCGCCGTGGGCGAAAGAGCATCGCGCACTGGGCGCTCGTGAGAGCGCACAATCCAGCGATGTTCGCCCGAGGTTTGCGCCTCGGGTTTTCCGATTCAGCGCTTCCATCCTGCCTTGGAAGGAGGATTTCTGAGGAGGCCGCAACGCCCGGGCACCAGTTCACGGGACGTGAACCGGACTTCCCCCGGTGATTCACCCTCGAGGAATCACCGGCAACACTGAACCGGGACCGGCAGAGCTTCAGATATCCGCGCTCTGACTGCAGAATACCTTGCGGGAAGGCCAGGGATGGGCGCAAGAGCAAACTGGGCTGGGCTTGTGCAGAAGCTGTGGAGGGGAGGAAATTTCTTGTGGAAAGGGAAGGAAAAGTGGGACAGCAGTGGTCAGTGGTCAGTGGTTGGTGGTCAGTCAGAAACTGGTGGGGTGCAGGCCCTCGCCGATCACGAATCGCTAACCACCAGCCACTGACCACTGACCACTGCGGTACACTACCCGCGATGATTGCGCATCTGCGGGGGACGCTGCTGGCGAAACACCCGAACCAGGCGGTGGTGGAAACGCACGGAGTGGGCTACGACGTTGTCATCAGCGTGCCTACGTTCTCGGAACTTCCGGCGACGGGTTCGGAAGTGGCGCTGCACATTCACACGCATGTTCGAGAAGATGCGCTGAGCCTCTATGGATTCCTGCGGCTTGCCGAGAAACATCTTTTCGAGAAACTGCTCACAGTGAGCGGGATTGGGCCGAAGCTGGCGATTACGATCCTGAGCGGGATGCCGGCGGATGAAATGGTGGGCGCGATTCGCGGCGGCGACGTTGCGCGGCTGACACGGATTCCAGGGATCGGGAAGAAGACGGCAGAGCGCATGGTGCTCGAACTGCGGGACAAGCTGCCGGCGGCGGGAACAGCAGAAGTCAGTCTGGTGGCGGCAAGTCCGGTTGAAGAGGATGTTGTTTCGGCGCTGGTGAATCTGGGGTATCAACGGACGGCGGCGGAGAAGGCGTTACAGGTGGCGGCTCGCGGCGGGAAGAGTGGGCAGAGTTTTGAGGTGTTGTTCCGCGAGGCGCTGGCGGGGTTGTCGAAGTGACGGCGGAAGAGCGATAACCACAGAGGCCCCAGAGAACGCGGGGCTGCGGAGCTTCGCTCCGGTGGACAGCCGAGGCGGCTGTCCCTACACAAGGCGGACGTGCGGGGCGCCCGTCCCTCCATCTTTAGTGGCCGACGAAGCGGAGGTAGAGGTCGCGGTCTTCGCGGCAGGCTTCCGCCATCTGCTTGATCCTTTGCCAGGCTTCCATCTGGGATTCGTCGCGGGCGCGGTCTTTCACGCGCTCCCATTCGTTGAGGAAGACTGCCATCTGCAGGTGATTGAAGACGGTCTTGCCGAAGGGGTCGATGCCGCTGAGCAGCGGGTAGGCGCTGTCGTGGTTGGCGGGGACGATTCCGTGCAGCATGACCCACTCGCTGCGCTCGCCGAGATCATCTTCGAGTTTGACAACCAAGGACATGGGATCGTGGCCGCGCTCAAAGGCCTGATGTCGCACTGTAGCAGCGTCGACGGGTTTTTTCCAAGCTGGAAGAGGGTTCCAAAAGTAACAGAGGGCAGGTGTCAGGTCGCAGGTCGCAGGTTTCAGGGAAAGTGAGTGGTTAGCGGGTAGCAGGCCTCAGGTCCGCTTTTAGTTGTGAACATGACGCGGTTTTCCTGAGACCTGCGACCTGACACCTGAGACCGTATTTCACGCCTGCGGCACGTGGGATCCATGCTGGAAGTGGTACTGCAGGATTTTGGCGGCCAGGGCGGGGCTTACGCCCGAACCTGGCGTTCCAATCGAGCGGACCACTTCTCCGCGACAGACGACTTCGGTAGCTGCCAGTCCGGCGATTTCCGCCGGGAGGACGAGGTTGATCTCCAGTTGGGCGTTGGGCTGGAGCATTTCTTCCGCCTGGAACAAGAGTCCGGAGCGGCTGATGTTTTCGGTGGTGCCCTCTAGCCAACGCTGATCTCCAAGCAAGCGATAGCGCAGAGGGAGGTGAAGGTTGAACCGGCGAGCCCGGAAGGGCGGGATCTTTTTGCCGGAGAGAACACTGGCTGCGGTACTGCGGGATGGCATGGCGGCCTCCTGGGGGATGGGCTCGGAGTCCAGCACTTCTCGAACTTTGTCTTTCAGAGCGGGAAGGCTGAACGGTTTCTGGAGCAGGTTGATGCCGGCGTAGAGCATGCCGTTGTGACCAATCGCATTCTCGGTGTAGCCCGACATATAGAGCACCCGGATGGCGGGGCGGTCGGCCGTGATGTGCACAGCGAGTTCGCGTCCATTCATGCCGGGCATAACGACATCGGTGAGGAGAAGATCGATCGTTCCCTTGTGGCCCGACACGATTTGCAGAGCGGCGGCGCCATCTTCGGCTTCGAGGATCTTGTAGCCCTGGTTCTCCAGATACTGCCGCGCCAGGCGGCGGAGATTGGTTTCGTCTTCGACGAGAAGGATGGTCTCCTGTCCACGGTCGGGGCGGGGAAGTCCGAGAGAATCCTGGACAGCGGCGGGCTCTTCCTTGCCATCGACGCGAGGGAAATAGGTGCGGAAGGTAGTGCCGCGCTGGGGCTGGCTGTCGACGAAGATGTAGCCGCCGCTTTGCTTCACAATGCCGTACACGGTGGAGAGGCCCAAGCCCGTGCCCTTGGCGCCCTTGGTGGTGAAGAAAGGCTCGAAGATGCGGGACTGCGTTTCGCTGTCCATGCCGAGGCCGGTGTCGCTGATGGCGAGCATGACGTAGTCGCCAGCGTCCAGAGGAGCATGGGTACGGGCGAAATTCTCGTCGAGCGAGACGTTGGAGGTCTCGATGGTGAGCTTGCCGCCTTCGGGCATGGCGTCGCGAGCGTTGACGGCCAGATTCATGATGACCTGGTCGATCTGCCCGGGATCGGCACGGACGGCGCCGATGATGGGGGCGGGAACCATGACCAGATCAATGTCCTCGCCGATCATGCGGGTGAGCATTTTCAGGTTCTCAGTGACGACCTCGTTGAGGTCGAGCACCTTGGGGGCGAGCATCTGCTTGCGGCTGAAGGCAAGCAGCTGGCGAGTGAGAGAAGTGGCGCGCTGGGCGGCGTTGGCAATTTCCTGCGCCGGCCCGCGGAGAGAGAGATCGGGTCCGAGGCGCTCCAGCAGGAACTCGGAATAGCCGGAGATCACCATCAGCAGGTTGTTGAAGTCGTGGGCGATGCCGCCAGCGAGGCGGCCGATAGCCTCCATCTTTTGCGCCTGACGGAGCTGCTGCTCGAGAGCGCGGCGCTCGGTGATGTCTTCCATGAAGATTTCAAACGTGGTTCCCTTTTTTCCGTCGGGAATGACCCGGCCCGAGATGCGGGCCAGCATGGTGGCGCCGTCGGCGCGCACCAGTTCGGTGGAGAGGTTGTTGAATTCCTTCCCGGCATGAAAATAGTCGGCGGTCTGAAACCACTGCTGGGCGTCGGCGTAGAGGCCTCCGAGATGTTTCCCGGTGATTTCGTCGGCGCGGGAATAGCCCAGCATGCCGACAAGGGCGGGGTTCACATCGAGCAGAACTCCCAGGCGGTCACAGCGGCAGATGCCGTAAGGGGCGTTGGTGACAAGGGAACGGAAGTTGCTTTCCGAACGGCGCAGGCTCTCCTGGGT
>JACQDD010000054.1 GCA_016201265.1 Terriglobales bacterium
GCCCAAGCGCGTGGTGCTCCAGCCGAATGGCTTCATGCCAGCGGCGCCGTATCACATCGAGGATAATCCCAGCACGCCCCTGGACCGCACCGACCTCGTCATGGTGGACGCCATGGCTACCGGCTACTCCCGGGCCGCGAATGCCGAGCTCACCAAGAAGTTCCTCGGAGTGAGAGGCGACGTGCAGGCCTTCGGCGAATTCATCCGGCTGTACATCTCGCGCTATGACCGCTGGACCTCGCCGCTCTTCCTCCTGGGCGAAAGCTACGGCACCACGCGGGCGGCGGGAATCGCCGGCTACCTGGCCGATCATGGGATCTCGTTCAATGGAGTGACCCTGCTCTCGATGGCAGTGGACTTCCAGACTCTGGAATGGAACAAGTCGAACGATTTGCCGTACGTCCTGCTGGTTCCCACCTACAGCATGATCGCCGGCTACCACCACAAGTTGCCGGCCGACCTGACGCAGGATATGGCGAAAACGCGGCAGGAAGTCGTGCGCTGGGCGACGAATGATTACGCGCTGGCGCTCGGCAAGGGCGACGCCATGAACGCGGAGGAACGCCGCAAGATCGTGGAGCAACTCGCGCGCTACACCGGGCTGCGTCCGGAGGTGGTCGAAACTCACAACCTGCGCATTGACGTTCCCACCTTCACGCACGAACTGCTGCTTGACCAGAAGTTGATGGTGGGCCGCCTCGATGGACGCTTCAGCAGCCCGGACCCCGAGGACCGCCCTACACGTCGGTGTTCAATAACTACCTGCGCACAGAACTGGGTTACAAGTCCGACATGCCCTATAAGGTCTTCGCTTTTGACGAGGGCGGGTTCCAGAAGTGGGAATGGGGCAGCGCCGTCGAGGGATTTCCCAGCACGGCGGGCGGACTGCGTTCGGCGATGATCAAGAATCCCTACCTGAAGATTCTGGTGATGGAAGGCTATTACGATCTGGCCACGCCGTTCGCCGCGGCGGACTGGACTATGGACCACCTGAATCTTGATGCGAAGTATCGCGAGAGCGTGTCCTACGCTACGTACGGCGCGGGTCACATGGTTTACATTGACCGCGCCGAACACACCAAAATGAAGAAAGACCTGGTGGAGTTCATGGAGAAGTGCCTGCCGAAATGAGTCAGGTCGCAGGGGGCAGGGGGCAGGTCAGGTCCTAGGTCTCAGGTCCTAGGCCTCAGGTCTTGGGCTTTCGACGAGTGGAACCTGCGACCTGCCACCTGAGACCTGACACCTGCTTTTATGCGCGCCGCCGTCATCTTCGGGCTGGGGACTTCGCCGGCAAACCTGGACCCGTTCCGGGCCAACTCCGCTACCGAGTGGATCGAGGGAGTTCCGGCCTCTTCTTCCGACGCCGACGCCATTCTCATCTTCGGCGGAGACGGCACAATCCATCGCCATCTGCCGGCGCTGGTGCGGCTCGGGCTTCCTGTCCTGGTTGTTCCTGCTGGCAGCGGGAATGATTTTGCGCGCGCGCTGAAATTGCGCTCGACTCGGGATTCGCTGCGCGCCTGGCGGAGCTTCGAATCCGGAAAGGTTCGGGCTCAGGAGATCGATCTCGGAGTCATCACTCCGGCCGCAACACCGAACCGCACTCATTACTTCTGCTGCGTCGCTGGATGCGGCCTGGACTCCGCCGCTGCGCGGCGCGCCAACCAGATGCCGCGCTGGCTGCGCGGGCATGGCGGCTACGCCCTGGCGCTACTCCCGGCGCTGGCCAAGTTCCCGGCGTTCTCGATGCGCCTGACGCGCTTCCACAGCGAAAAAAGCGAGGAGGTGGAAAAACCCACACTGCTGGCGGCTTTCGCCAACACGCAGTTTTATGGCGACGGCATGCGCATCGCCCCGCAAGCCGATCTGGCCGATGGCAAGCTCGACATCTGCTGGATCAACCGATTGAATCCCTTCAAACTGTTCTGCATGTTCCCGACCGTGTATTTTGGACGCCACCTGCTCATGCCGGGGGTCGAGTACTCCCAGGCCGAGCGCGTCCGCGTAGAAACAGAGAGGCCGCTCGATATCTACGCGGATGGAGAATTCGTGTGTGAGACGCCGGTGGAGATCGGGGTAGCCGCGGGCGCGTTGCGGGTGATCGCACCGCCGCACTGACCGGCAGGCGAACTGATTTGCTTGGTGGGCCCGCCTGGATTTGAACCAGGAACCAACAGATTATGAGTCTGCTGCTCTAACCGTTGAGCTACGGGCCCGTATTGCGGAGGGTTGCCGCCCCGGAGGCGCCCTTCCCGGCGCTTCCATTGTCGCACGAAGGCTTCACCGCTGGAATCTCTACGCCGCCAGGCGGCGCAACGGGTGGTGGGAGAGCCGCGAGGGTTCTCCCGGCCGGCTTTTAGGGCCTTGGTTACTTGAGTGATGCGGCACAAGGCGGGGTCCCCGGCTATGATTGGCCTTACACGAGTACCCGGCATGAAGAAGTTGCGTTTCCTGCTTTCGCTGACCAACGACGATAACGATTACCAGATCGAACAGGCTTCGGGCGCCCGGCGGGTCGCCACCAAGCTGGGGGTTGACCTGGAGATTGTCTATGCGGGAAATGACGGCATTTTGCAAAGCCAGCAGTTGCTGGCAAGCATCCAGTCTTCGACGGCGCCGCGTCCGGACGCCATCCTGCTTGAACCTGCCGGTTCCACTGGACTGCCGCAAGTCGCGCGCGCCGCGACCACGGCTGGAATTGGTTGGGTCGTGCTGAACCGCGACGTCGATTACGTAGCCGAACTTCGCCGCCTCTACCATGTGCCGGTATTCGCCATCACCTCGGACCACGAGGAGATCGGCCGCATCCAGGGACGGCAACTCGCCGCGCTGTTGCCGGGCGGCGGTCTGGTCCTGTACATACAAGGCCCGAGCGAAAGCTCGGCTGCCAAGCAGCGGCACCTCGGCACGCTGGAAGCCAAACCGGAGACCGTGCAGCTGCGGGTTCTTAAGGCGCAATGGACCGAGGGCAGCGCGTACAAGGCCGTCAATTCGTGGCTTCGTCTGTCCACCTCACGCGATACTCAGATTGCAGCGGTTTGCGCCCAGGACGATTCCATGGCGATGGGGGCGCGGAAGGCGTTCGAAGAGTGCCTGTCTGAACAGCATGAGCTGTGGCAGAAGATACCGTTTCTGGGATGCGACGGACTTCCCAAGACCGGTCAGGATTGGATACGCCGTAATCTGCTGGCCGCCACGGTGTTCATACCGCCGAATGCGGGAGAGGCCATGGAAATGCTGATGAAGTCGATCGAGACTGGCGGGCAGCCTCCGGATCGCACGTTCACTGCCGCCAAGTCGATTCCGGCCGTCGAAGCCCTCGCCGAACAAACGACCCGCGCGCGTGCAGCATCCCGCTGACCAGACTCTAGAAACGCAAATTCACCGCTTCCGAAAGGAACCGCAGCAGGGGGACCATCTTGCGTGCTGAACGCAGGAAGTCCTGCATCAAGTGCCCGCTGCACACCTGCGCCTGGGACAAGTCAACACTGGCTACAAAATCCTTCCGCTTAAGATCTTCAATCAACGGGTGGTCTGCCGGATAACCGCGCGGGGGGCGGGTCAGCGTCTCGCCACCCAACCTGAGACCACGCTTCGCCCGGCGCCAGTCTCCCGGCTTCCAGGCGATGGCATCGCGAATTCGCGCCAGGGATCGCGGATCCGGTTGCCAGATGCCTCCTGCCAGAAAACAGCCCTTCGGCTCCAGGTGCAGGTACAAACCTGGAGCGTGCACGGTCTCATTCGCAGAGGCATGCCAGAAGTTCATGCCGAGATGAGTTTTGTACGGGCTCTTGTCTTTCGAGAAGCGCACATCGCGATAAATGCGGAAAAGAGAACCGCCGTTGGGTTTGGGGTCGGCGACCAACCAGGCGCTGACGTCCCGCAGGCGAAGTCGCAAGTCGGTGATGAAGCGAAGGCTGGGCTGGCGGGCGAACTCTTCAAACTCCTCGCGATGTTTCAGAAACCAGGCGCGGCGGTTGTGGCGGCGCAGTTGCCCCAGAAACTGGAAGAGCCGGGGACTGAAGTACGGCGTGCCCATCTATTGAGTTGGAACTGGCGCGGAGACCGGGGCAGCACCCGCTCCGGTTCCGGTCGTACTGTTGTTGACCAGATCCTTCAATTCCTTGCTGGGCTTGAAGAACGGGATTTTTTTCGCCGGCACTTCCACGCGATCGCCGGTTTTCGGATTGCGCCCCACACGAGGCTTGCGCTGCCGGGTTCGGAAGCTTCCGAAACCACGGATTTCGATCTTGTCGCCCACGCGCAGCGAACGCACGATGCTGTCAAAGATTGTTTCTACAATGACTTCGCTGTCTTTGCGCGTCAGCTCGGCCAGCCGGGACACTTCTTCGATCAGGTCCGCTTTTGTCATATGCCTCTCGCTCCCTTTTGGGGGTCGGGATTGCTTGCTCGGGGCCTGTGCCCGGAGCTTCCGCCTTTTCAATTACTTATAACCTTCTCAAATTTCAGGGCTTCTGCGCAAGTGGGACCGGAAGTACCTACATAATTAGAGAAGTGTAGTACCGCTTGGCTTGCCGTTACGGCGGGAATGAGACCGCATTACTTGATCTCGAAGTTCCTTGGGTCGAGCGTCTGGTTGTGAGAAATGTTGGTCTCGGTTACCTCAAATTGGTTCACTGAACTCCGGGATGCTCCGAGACCGGGGCGCCCCACAGCATCTCCTGGCGTGAGGGGAGTCGGGGAATTGAGGGGAGCTGTGATAGAAGTGTTGCCCACGCCCGTAGCGCTTTCCGGGACATCGGAAGTGAACTGGATCGTCCAACCTCCGGGAAGCATGAGATTGTCGGTATTCTTGAAATCGGAGAAGCGCTCCTCGAGGCGGTAGTGCGTTGCTTGTTGCCTCGCGTTTTCCGCCTCCGTGCGCGCGATCTGCGGGTTGATCGTCAGCGAATAGACGGTCATGACATGCCGCAAGGTGTCGGCTTCGAAATAGAGTTCAATCTCCAGATCAGAACGCTTTGAAGAGGTGTATCGCACCAAGTGCATTTCTCGGCCATCCACCTTCTTTAAGCCCCGATATTGCAGTTTTGCGTGCCGCTCGTCCAAGTGAACAAGAGCCCATCCGGTCGAAAGAGTTCCGCCCCACAGACCCTCGGTAAGAATCTCGTCATGCATACGCACGAACTCGCCGAAGTTGGAGTAGATCCCAGGTCTCAGGTTCCCCACCATCGTCCTCTTGCCATCGCTCACAAACCGTTCGCCGTGGTAGTTGGGATCGGGAAGTTTCAATAAGCAGACAAGTTTGTTGTTTTCCGAAATGAAGACCTGCTTTCCTTCCTTACTGCCGGAACCGCTTAGGATGCGGAATCGCAATGTCCCTTCGGCGATGCGGGTCTTTGCAGCTGCCCGCGACTGGTCGCTGCCAATGGAATTCAAGTGCTGCTTGACTAGATCGTTAACGTCAACGTTATCCTTCGCCACCAAAGGCGAAACGAATACGGACAGAGCGAGCATCGCTACGAAAAATCGCATGGTTAGTCTCCTGCCAATAAACGTCAGTATAGTCCAGGGATGCCTCGGAATGACGTACACTCGTCACGGTCATGCGCGATCCTATCGAACTCGAGGTCTTCAAGAACCTCTACCATTCGATCGCCGAGGAGATGGGAGCGGCGCTGCGCCGGACTTCCTTCTCTCCCAACATTAAGGAACGCCGCGATTATTCCTGTGCCGTGTTCGATTCCGCAGGCCGGGTCATCGCCATGGGCGATCATATGCCGGTGCATCTTGGGTCGATGCCGATGTCGGTGGCGGCAGCAGTTAAATCCGCGATGGAGCCCGGCGATATCGTCATGTTGAATGATCCCTTCCGCGGCGGAACTCACCTGCCTGATATCACGCTGGTCATGCCGGTGTACGTGAAGGGAGCGAAGAGCGGCGGGCAGGAGTGCCCGCCCCACACTCGACCGGATTTCTACGTGGCTTCGCGCGCGCATCATGCCGATGTAGGCGGAACTTATCCCGGCTCGATGGGGCCCTGCACCGAGATTTATCAGGAAGGATTTCGCATTCCGCCCGTGAAGATCGTGCGCGGCGGAAAACTTGTCGCCGACGTGCTCGCGGTGCTGCTGCACAACGTGCGCACCCCGGAAGAGCGCGAAGGCGACCTGGGCGCCCAGATTGCCGCCTGCCAGACTGGCGCCCGGAGGCTCGGCGAAATCTGCGCCCGCTATGGGATCGCCCGCACGAAACGAGCGTCCAGGGAACTGCTCGACTACTCCGAGGAAATGATGCGCCGCTTCCTCGGGGGCGTGCCGCCTGGCATCTATCGCGCGGAGGACTTCCTCGACGACGATGGCGTCGAGGACAAGCCGGTGCGGATCGCGGTGACCCTCAGCGTCCATCGCCGGAGACGAAAATCGTCCTCGCGCGGGAAACAAGCGGCCGCGATCACCCTCGACTTCTCCGGCTCTGACCCCCAGGTGCAGGGCGCGATCAACGCGGTGGACGCAATCACCGTTTCTGCGTGTTATTACGTCTTCCGCTGCCTGCTGCGCGAGGATGTGCCCGCCACGGCCGGACTCCTGCGCCCGATCAAAGTAATCGCTCCGCCGGGGACAGTAGTGAACGCAAAGCCTCCAGCCGCGGTTGCTGGCGGGAACGTCGAGACCTCGCAGCGCATCGTGGATGTTCTGCTGAAGGCGTTGGCTCAGGCGATTCCGGATCGCATCCCGGCCGCTGCTTCCGGGACCATGAATAATCTGACTATCGGCGGCGTCGATCCACGGACGGGCGAGCCCTTCGCTTATTACGAAACGATTGCCGGGGGCATGGGCGCGCGTCCGGGAAAAGACGGCGTCTCCGGGGTCCACACCCACATGACCAACTCGCTGAACACGCCGGCTGAGGCGCTGGAATATGCTTACCCGGTGAGGCTGCGGCGGTATTCTTTTCGTACTGGAAGCGGAGGCCGCGGCCTTCACGCGGGCGGGGACGGGATTGTGCGCGAAATCGAGGTCCTTGCCGATGCCCAGGTAACACTGCTCGCTGACCGGCGATCTCGGGGGCCCTACGGGCTGGCTGGTGGCGGTGACGGTGCGCGCGGCAGGACGGTCGTCACCCGGCGCGACGGCTCCGAAGAAGAATTGGCGGGCAAGACGAGCGTTCGCCTGCGTTCTGGAGAGAGAGTCCGGGTGGAATCGCCGGGTGGAGGGGGCTGGGGAGCACCGGACAAGACATCCCGTTGATGTTGGGCTGCTCTGATGAACGATTTTAGCCTTGTGTGGTTGGCAACCCCTGCTGGAAGCGTCCGGTTTTCGTTAGAATTCTTATTCAAACTTTTGGGAGTAACCGACGATGAGAGTCTTGCGTCCGCTTGTGCTGGCTATCTTTCTGGTGGCCGCTTTCTTTTATTTCACCACTTACCGTAACGGACGTTTGCATCCGGCCAGTTGGGTGAGCCATCCCACCAAGGTCGAGATCAGCGAGGCCGCTGGTGGCGATGCGCTCGATGCGGAAGAGCAGAACAACATCAGCGTCTATCACAAGAACATCGGAGCGGTCGTCAACATCACGTCGCGGGTCATGACGTTCGACTTCTTCTACGGACTGGTGCCGCAGGAAGGGCAAGGCTCCGGCTTCGTCATCGACAAAAATGGGCACATTCTCACCAACTATCACGTGATCGCGGATGCACGTGAGGTCTGGGTCACGCTGCACAACCGGAAAAAGTATCGGGCCACGATTGTCGGCACCGACCGCTCGCATGATCTGGCAATTGTTCAGATCAAAGCGCCCGACCTGCAGCCGATGACGCTGGGGGATTCGACGAATCTTCAAGTCGGCCAGAAGGTCTATGCCATCGGCAATCCGTTTGGCCTCTCTGGCACGCTGACGCGCGGCATTGTCAGCTCCATCCGCCAGGTGCAGGAGCCCGACGGCATGGTGATCGAGGAAGCGATTCAGACCGATGCGGCCATCAATCCCGGCAACTCCGGCGGGCCGCTGCTGAACTGGCACGGAGAAGTCATCGGCATCAACACCATGATCGCTTCGAGCGTCGGACAGAGCGCCGGTATCGGCTTCGCGATTCCGATCAACACCGCGAAGGCTGTGCTGAACGATCTGGTCACGATCGGCCGCGTGCGGCGTCCCGCGCTCGGCGTGCGTACCATCCCGATCGGAGGGGAACTGGCGACCGAGATGAATCTGGCCGCCGACTACGGCCTGCTGATCGTGCAAGCCATTCCCGGAGGCGCCGCGGAGCGCGCCGGATTGCGTGGCGGCAGCGAGCGCGCGTACCTGGGTAACATCCCGATCATGATCGGCGGCGACCTGATCGTCGCCGTGGACGGAAAGAAGATCGAGAGCCAGCAGGATCTGGCTCAGGTGATGAACAGCCACCGCGCCGGGGATACGGTCACCGTCACTATTTATCGCAACAAGAAGAAGATGGATGTGAGCGTGGTGCTGGGGGAGGCAAGGGAA
>JACQDD010000061.1 GCA_016201265.1 Terriglobales bacterium
AGCCAGCCCTGGAGGCGCTATAATGCCATCCGCCCTTATGGAACCGACAACCCTATTCGAACTCCGCCTTGCCAGCCGCATGTCGCGGCTCGGCACCGAAACTGCCTTTGAAGTCCTGAACCGGGCGCGCGCCCTCGAGAAGCAGGGCAAAGAGATCATCCACCTCGAGATCGGCGAACCGGACTTTGATACACCTTCCAATGTCGTCGAGGCTGGGGTGGACGCGCTCCGTAAGGGCTGGACTCACTACGGCCCCTCCGCCGGACTCCCCGACCTGCGCCAGACCATCGCCGACTACGTCAGCCGCACTCGCAAGGTGCCGGTTTCGAGCGATGAAGTGGTCGTCGTGCCAGGCGGTAAGCCAATCATTTTCTTTACGATTCTGGCATTAATTGATTCAGAAGATGAGGTCATCTATCCCAACCCGGGGTTCCCCATCTACGAGTCGATGATCGAATACGTAGGTGGCCGGGCGGTCCCGATTCCGCTGCGCGAAGAGCGCGATTTCTCCCTGGATGTGAAGGAACTGGCCTCGCTGATCACCGACCGCACCAAGCTGATTATCCTCAATTCGCCGCACAACCCCACCGGCGGCGTGCTGACGCGGCAAGACATCGTCGCCGTCGCGGAGGCCATTGGCGACCGCAACATCCTGGTCCTGTCGGACGAAATTTACAGTCGCCTCATCTACGACGGCGAGCACTTCTCGATCATGAGCGTGCCCGGCTTCAAAGAACGCACCATCCTGCTGGACGGTTTCTCGAAAACCTACGCCATGACCGGCTGGCGCATGGGCTACGGGGTGATGCGGCCCGACCTTGCCACTCACATCACGCGGCTCATGACGAATTCAAACTCCTGCACCGCCAGCTTCACCCAAATGGCTGGAATTGAAGCCCTGCGCGGAGATCAGTCGTCGGTGGACAAAATGAGCAACGAGTTCCGGCACCGCCGGGACGTTTTCGTAGCCGGCCTGAACAAGATCAAAGGTTTCTCCTGCCGCATGCCGAGGGGCGCCTTTTACGTGTTCCCGAACATCACGAAGACCGGCTGGTCGTCCAAGAAACTGGCCGACGCCCTGCTCGAGCAGGCCGGCGTCGCCGGGCTGGCCGGGACGGCTTTCGGAGCGTACGGTGAAGGCTATCTGCGCTTCAGCGTGGCCAACTCGCTCGAGAACCTCAACAAAGCCCTGGCTCGAATTGAAGACTGGGTAGGGAAGAACCTGCGCTGAAACAGTCGCTCGTCCTTGGTCGTTAGTCGTTGGCAGAACCAGGGCCGCGAAGGACCAACGGCGAACGACTTCCTGGGGCCAGAAAACCCGGCTCCTCCCGCGATCCAAGCCAGAAACCGCTCTCTGCTGGTAACCCGTCACCCCCGCTTGTGACTATCCTCACTGAACGCTGCGACATGGCCAGTTAGGCTCAGCTTGCAAGCCTATGCACCATTTTCAGTCCCGCCCCATGCCCGGCGCCAGCGAAGGAGCAGCCCGATGTCCATCCGCAATTCCAAGAGCGGCGAAGTTCTGCGTTCCTACAGCATTGACGAACTGAAACAGCAGGCCAACCTGATGCGTGGCTACAACCTGGTGGCCCTGTGTGCCGCAGGTTCTGGCCATGCCGGCGGCACGCTCTCGATCATGGACATCACTGCGGCGCTCTACCTGCGCGTGGCCGACCACGATCCGAAGAATCCAGACTGGCCCGACCGCGACCGCGTCGTCTGGTCCACCGGACACAAGGCCCCGGCTCTTTACCTGGGCCTGGCCTTCGCTGGTTTCTGTCCGAAAGAGGACGTGGTCTACCTCCGCAAGCTCTACTCGCCGTATCAGGGACATCCGCATTGGCTGAAGCTGCCGGGCGTCGAAGTCTCGACCGGATCATTGGGGCAGGGCTTGAGCGTTGCGGTGGGCATTGCGCTCGCGGGCAAACTGAACCAGAAGAGCTACCGCACCTTCTGCATCATGGGAGATGGTGAACAGCAGGAAGGCCAGATCTGGGAAGCCGTGATGGAGGCCGGGCACTACAAGCTCGACAACCTGGTCGGCATCATCGATCGCAACCGTCTCCAGATTGACGGCTGGGTAAAGGACGTGATGAACGTCGAGCCGTTGGATGAGAAGTACCG
>JACQDD010000062.1 GCA_016201265.1 Terriglobales bacterium
GTGGATTTGAACCGGCTGACGCCGCTGGAGGCGCTGAACTTGCTGGCGGAATTGAAGAGGCAGATTGAGTGAGTGAGAAGCCACGAACTCAGCCGTCCGGCGATATCCTGATTGACAGCGACTGGATCACTACAATCGGGATGGCTCTGGGTTTTGCAGTCTGCGTTTTGCTCTTGGGCCAGAACATCAGAGATTTCTTATTTGAGAGGGTGGACCACCCGGTCTCTCTTTTTTACTATGCAGTAGATGCTGTTTATAGCTTTTTCTTTGCTTATTCATTCCGAGCGAAATATGTAAGAGTTGCCTTTTTATTGTTGGGCACCCAATATGCGGTTCGCCTCGCACTGGCCTATTTCCATGTTGCAGCTGGTCTGCAGCACCCCGCCGCATTGGTCGGCTCAATTGCCAAGCAGATTTCGTTCATCATCATTCTCGTGGCGATTGCCCAATGGTTTAAGACTGTGATCCGACGGGATCCGCCAAGCGACCCCGGAGTCAGCGATTCCTAACAAACGCGCATGCACATCGGCCAACTGCTGATCATCGGCTTTGACGGTACGGAGATGGCGCCGCGGCTCGCTTCCCTGCTGTCGCGTGTCCAGCCCGCGGGCGTGATCCTGTTTGCGCGGAACATCACGGGCGCCGAGCAGACGCACGCGCTGCTGCGCGCGTGCCAGAAGCACGTGGCGACGCCGTTGTTCACCTGCGTGGATCTCGAAGGCGGCAAGGTGGACCGTTTCCGCAACGTGCTGGGGCCGACGCCTTCCCCGGTGGAGGTGTTTGCCACTGGCAACCGCAAGGTCTTCCGTAAGCATGGACGGGTGATCGGAGAGAACTGCCGGGCTCTGGGTTTCAATGTCGATTTCGCTCCCGCGCTCGACTTGGCGTTTGAAGCGTCGCGGTCGGTGATGAGTTCGCGGTCGGTCTCGGCTGATCCGAAGCAGGTCGTGGCCTATGCCCACGAATTCCTGCGCGGGCTGGGCGAGGCCGGAGTTCTGGGCTGCGGCAAGCATTTTCCGGGACTGGGCGAGGCGAATCTCGACACGCATCATGAGCTGCCGATCGTCGAGAAGCCGTTCCGGAAAATGTGGGAGGCGGATCTGGTTCCCTATCGCACGCTGCGGCGGGAGCTGCCGTTTGTAATGGTCTCGCACGCAGCCTTTCCCGCCGTCACCAAAGACCGCACGCCGGCGTCGCTTTCGAAGAAGTGGATTACCGATATCCTGCGAAAGAAAATTGGCTATCGCGGGCTGATCTGCTCGGACGATCTGGAGATGGGCGGAGTGCTGGCGGCGGCTCCGATTGAGGAGGCGGCGATCGGACACATTCGCGCCGGCGGGGATCTCGGTTTGATCTGCCACCAGGAAGATTTCATTGTTCGCGCCTACGAAGCGATGGTCCGTGAAGCCGAGCGCGATCGGGCGTTTGCGCGGCGGGTGCAGGAGTCGGCGCGGCGGGTGCTGGCATGCAAGAAGAAATGGACGCAGCGGCGCGCTCCGAGTCCTACTCCCGCGACGACGGAGAAGCTTATGCGTCAGCTCTGGGAGTTCGGCGAAGAGATTCGGATGGCGGCGCTCGACCGGCGGGAGCGCTCCTCATGATCGTGGCGGGGGTGATGAGCGGGACGTCGGCGGATGGGATCAATGTGGCGTTGGTGCGGATCACTGATCGGGGTGAGGCGAGCACTCGTTTTCATGGCCGGATGTCATGGACAGACGCTGTATCACCAGGGGACGGCGGCACAGTTTCTCGGACGAAAGCTCGCTGTGACCTGGCAGACGGGCGAAGGCGCGGTGATGGCGGCGCGACTGGGGGTGCCGGTGGTTTCCGACTTTCGTCCGGCGGATATGGCAGCGGGCGGGAAGGGCGCGCCGCTGGTGCCGTTTCTCGATTACGTCCTCTATCGCGATCCGCACATCGGACGCATCGCTCAGAATATCGGAGGGATTGCCAATCTCACCGCCATTCCCGCTCACGCGAAGCCCGGGCAAGTCATTGCTTTCGACACCGGTCCCGGCAACATGGTGATGGACGCGGTCACGGAACAACTCTTCGGGCAACGCTATGATCGCGGCGGCCGGATTGCGGTTGCGGGGAGCGTGCTCGATCACGTGGTCGCGCAGTTGATGCGGGCGCCGTTTTTCAGGCAGAAACCGCCAAAGACGGCGGGGCGCGAGGAGTTCGGGCGGGAGTACGTGAGGCGGTTTCTTAGCTTGTGCCGTGGAGCAAGCAAGGCGGATGTGGTCGCGACGGCTACAGCGCTAACAGCGCGGTCGATCACCGACGCGCTTCGTCGGTTCGTGATTCGAAAACAAAACCGCTATCAGGAAATGATCGTCTCCGGAGGCGGCGCGAAGAATCCGACGCTCATGGCTATGCTGCGGAATGAAATCGCACCCATGGGAATCGCATTACGATTCTCGGATGAGTTTGGCGTGCCGACGGAGGCGAAAGAGGCGGTCGCGTTTGCAGTTCTCGCTTATGAGACGTGGCATCGGCGGGCGTCGAATGTGCCGTCGGCTACGGGGGCGAAGCGGGCGGCGATTTTAGGGAAGATTTCCTATGCGTAGCGCGAAGTCTCGGCCACGCAGCGAAAGCAGGTCCTTCGCTCCGCTCAGGATGAGAATCTTGCGAGGGATAGCAGCGACGGCGCTGGCGCTTTACCTTCTCTCTTGCTCACAAGCCGCCGATCCCAACACGCTGGTGATGATCATTGAGAGCAGCCCGACGAATCTGGATCCGCGGGTGGGATTGGATGCGCAATCCGAGCATTTGAACGTCCAGCCCGGCCTGGCAGAGCGATGGGAGGCCCCCGATCCGCTGACCTATGTCTTCCATCTGCGCCGGGGGGTGACATTTCACGACGGGCGCGCGCTGACCTCGCGCGACGTGAAGTGGACGTTCGATTCCCTGCTCGAGGGCAAGATTCGCAGCACGAAGTCGGCGGCGTACCGGTTCGTGGACCACGTCGAGGCGCCGGACGATTTCACTGTCATCTTTCGCCTGAAGGAACCGTTTGCGACCTTGCTGTGGAATCTTTCGGAGGGAGCGATCGGAATCGTGCCTTACGGGTCGCTTGATGAGATCACGCGCCAGCCGGTCGGATCGGGGCCGTTCAAGTTCGTCAGCGCGGAACAGGACAAAGAAGTGATCCTGGAACGCAACGACCACTACTGGGGAGCGAAGGCGCAACTGGCGCGGGTTCGCTTCACGGTGGTGCCCGACACGACGACGCGGGCTCTGGAGCTGCGCAAGGGGAGCGCCGACGTTGCCATCAATGCGCTTACCTCCGACATGGTGCTGGCGCTGGAGCGCGAACCGCGGTTGCAGGTCGAGCGGGCGCGCGGGACCGTGCTCTCGTATATGGCGTTCAACCTGCGAGACCCGGTGCTCAGCGACGTGCGCGTGCGTCAGGCGATTGCGTATGCGATCGACCGCCGGCCGCTGATTGAGTACATCTGGCGTGGGTTTGCGCAGCCAGCGTCGAGTGTCTTGCCACCGCAAAGCTGGGCGTACGACGCGGACGTAGCAATTTACCCCCACGATCCGGAAAAAGCGCGACAGATCCTGGACGCGGCCGGGTACCGTCCGCTCAACGGAATCCGCTTTCACCTGACCATGAAGACCTCGACGGAAGAGTCCACGCGCCTGCTGGCGGCAGTGCTGCAACAGCAACTGCGGGAGGTCGGCATCGCGCTCGACATCCGGACCTTTGAGTTTGCGACGTTCTTTGCGGACGTCACCAGCGGCGCCTTCCAGTTCTACTCCTTGCGCTGGATCGGGGGGAACGAAGATCCGGATATCTTTGAATACGCATTTCATTCCGCAAAATTTCCACCGCGGGGGGCGAATCGCGGCTTCTATTCCAACCCGCACATCGATGTGTTGATTGACCAGGCGCGGAGGGAAACAGACCAGAACGTCCGCAAACGCCTTTACGCGGAAGTGCAAGCAGTACTGGCGCAGGATGTGCCGTACGTGAATTTGTGGTACTTCGACAACGTGCTGGTGCATTCGAAGCGGGTGCGGGGCATCACGCTGAATCCGTCGGGGAATTACAATTTTCTGAAGACGGTTGAAATCAGGAGTCAGTAGTCGGGAGTCAGCGCCGCAATTCTGCGTGTTACCATCGAAAGTTCGGTCGCGATTGTCGAAGTCCGTGGGATGCGCTTGCAACCCGGAACCCAAAGTTCGGGTTGCTGACTACTGACTCCTGACTCCTGACTACTGGATACTGCCTTTGAACATTCTCTTCATCGGTGACATTTTTGGGCGGCCGGGGCGGACCATCGTCAAGGAACGGCTGCCGGAACTCATCCAGAAATATTCCGTTGACCTGGTGATTGCCAATGGGGAGAATTCCGCGGCGGGATTTGGCATTACTCCTCCGCTTGCGGAAGAACTGTTTGAGATGGGCATCGAGGTGATGACCACCGGCAACCACGTCTGGGACAAGCGCGAAATCATCGAGTACTTCCAGATGGCGGACGACAACCCGCACAGTCCGGCGCGAAGACTGCTTCGGCCAGCGAATTTTCCTGCCAGCATGCCGGGGTGGGGCGTGTACGAAGGCCAGAAAAATGGCACGCCGTATGCCGTAATCAACCTGCAAGGACGCGTGTTCATGGGCCAGAGTGACGACCCCTTCCGCATCGCCGACAAGATTCTAGAGAAGATCAAGGCCAAGGTGATCTTGCGGATGTCGGGATGACCGGCCCCTATGACAGCGTGATCGGAGTACGAAAAGAGCTGGTGGTGGACAAGTTCGTGAGCGGGATGCCGGCGCGCTTCGAAGCAGCGACGGGAGACGTCCGGCTGTGCGCGGTGGTGGTGGAGTGCGATGCCAAGACTGGCCGGGCCACGCGGATGGAACGGCTCATGCTGAAGTGAACGAAAGGTTTCCAGGTTTCTCTCCCCGTTACGACGGTAGTTCCCTCGCCCGGAATTCGCTTGCAAGACAGCGGCGGCGGCGCATTCTATAGTAAGAACAGTCATGCGATCGCTGCTTGCGGGAATGGTGTTGTTTGCCGTGGTGTGCCTGGCCGCCGATGGGGTGCCGACAACCGCGCCCTCGGCGTGTTCGGATGCCGCCGGAGCGCCGGCCTGCCAAGCTGCCGCCAAAGATCTCAAAGCTGCGCGCCAGGCATTTTCCCGCGGGTTGAAGCTCCAGCATGTCAAGAACCTGGATGAAGCTTTTGCTGAATTTGAGGAAGCGGCTCGGCTGATCCCGCAAAACGTGGACTACCTGACCGCCCGCGAGATGGTGCGGCAGCAACTGGTGGCGTTCCACCTGGAACACGGCAACGACAACCTGCAGGACGGACGGCAGGTGGAAGCGCTGGCCGAGTTCCGGCAGGCGCTACAGCTCGATCCCCAAAACGAATTCGCGCAGCAGAGACTGCGGGACGCGGTGGGACCGATGCCCGTCCGCACGATGGGCACCCCTCAACTGGTGGCGAGCGTTGACGCGGTCGCAGCGAAGCCCAAAGAAGAACACCATGACTTTCACTACCGCGGGGATTCGCGCGGCCTGATTACGGCCATCGCATCCAGCTATGGGCTGACCGTGATCTTCGACGACGCGTTTCCCAGCCGCCGCGTGCGCTTCGACATCGAAGACGTGGACTTCGCAACCGCCATGCAGGCGGCCGAGGCGGTGACCAAGAGCTTCGGCGTCCCCCTGGAAGAAAAGGTACTGTTTGCCACCCTGGACACGCCGGAGAACCATCGCCTCTACGACCGCATGGGTCTGCGATCATTCTTCATTCCTGGCGGCGCAACTCCCCAGGAACTCAACGAGCTGTTGAACTCGTTGCGGTCGCTGTTCGAACTGCGCTTCGCGACCCTGAGCCCTGCTTCCAGCACGATTACGGTACGCGGCCCGCAGGGGATGCTGGAAGCGGCGACGCAGTTTCTCGACACGCTGGATTCGACCCGGCCGGAAGTCATGCTGGACGTAAAGGTTTATGAAATTGATCACAGGTTCGCGCGCAGCATCGGCGTGCATATTCCCAACGATTTTCATCTTTTCAGTATTCCGCTCAGTGCGCTGGCAGCGCTGGGCGGTCAGAACATCCAGGACCTGATCAACCAGCTGATTTCTTCGGGCGCGATCAACCAGGCGGGCAACGAGGCGATCAGTGCTCTGCTCGCGCAGCTCCAAAGCCAACAGGGTTCAATTTTCAGCCAGCCGCTCGCTACTTTCGGAGGCGGGATCACGTTGATGGGACTGAGCCTCGACCAGTTGCGCGCGGGTCTTTCACTGAATGAGAGTTCGGTGCGAACGCTCGAGCACATGACCTTGCGCGCCTCTCACGAGAAGGAGGCCACTTTCAAGCTGGGCTCGCGGTATCCCATCATCAATGCCAGCTTTGCGCCCATCTTCAACAATGCTGCTATCTCACAGGTACTCGGAGACCAGACGTTTACTGCTCCTTTTCCATCGTTCAACTATGAGGACCTGGGACTCACGATCAAGGTCAAACCTTCGGTTCACGGAACCTCCGATGTGAGTATGCAGCTGGAGATGCAGTTCCGCACCCTGGGAGGAGCAAGCCTGAACGGCGTGCCGGTGATCTCCAATCGCGAATACAAGGCAGGAATCGCGCTGAAGGAAGGCGAGCCAGCGGTGGTGGCGGGAATGGTCACTCGGACAGAACAGAAAAGTCTGAGCGGGCTGCCCGGATTTTCGCGAATTCCGGGACTTAAGACGCTGGCCTCCGAGAGTTCCAAGCAGGAAGAAGACGACGAACTCCTGATCGTGATCACGCCGTACGTGGTCCG
>JACQDD010000063.1 GCA_016201265.1 Terriglobales bacterium
ACTACTCCCGGTGAACACCACGCCGGGTTGCAGGCTGAGAATGCTGACCGGATCGCGGCCTTCAAACGGAAGGGAGTCGATCTTCTCGGTGCCAAACGCGTGGCCCAAGGTGGCGTCCTGCGTGTTCACGACTTCTGCTGCCCCGCTGACTTCGACCTGGATGGACTGGCCCTGGACCTGAACCCGCACATTCAGAGTGCTCGGAACATTGACCAGCAGGCGCACGCCCTCCTGCTTCACCGGGGCAAAACCGGCGGCGGTGACGTTCAAGGTGTACGTAGCGGGTGGGAGTTGCAGAAACTGATAGGCGCCTTCATGATCGGTCGTTGTGGTCTGACTGAAGCCGGTTTCCGTACGGCTGAGCACCACCGTGGCGCCGGAAACCACGGCATTGGCGGGATCGGAAACGACTCCGCGTAGAGATGAGGTGGCAGTTTGGGCATTACCGATCAGCGGCACGAAACACGCCGCAAGGAAGGCCAGTCCAACCAACGTCACGAGCTTGGAAACACGCATAGGAAGCTCCTCTCGCACTGCTTTCGATTGTTTAGCGCTCCAGGAGCCCTCACACTGCCATCCCCTGGGGAAGTGTGGTCTGTGATTAGCAAAAGACAGTCCAACTTGTGGATGATCAATCTACACGACTTATGCAGTCTGTCAAGGTCCACTCCTACGTATTTCCGTAGGCTCGATCCGCGCGTGCATAGCTTTAGCCGGAAATCCGTGAAACTCGACCCAGACTGGCCGCTGCCGCGAGCAGAATGACCGGATAACACTCCAGCGTATAGCGTGGCTCCGGATTCTCCAGCGTCCCAAGGAAGGCCGAACGGAGGGCCACAAACACCACCAGCAATCCGGCGCAACGAACGGCGGAAAACCTCCAAAACGCTGCCAGGAGAGCGGCTCCAACATAGGCCAGATTCAGCAGGCCGAACCCCACCGCCATCACGGAACCCTTCGGATCGTCGTTGAACTCCCACCAGCGCACATCGGGCGGCAGGATCTCGGTCCGCGGGCGCAGCCACATGTCGGCGATACGCAACGCCGGCAGCCCCACGTAATAGCGCACCGGGTGCTCACGGATGCGCTGCGCTGCTAATTCGCCGAAGCGCGCGTCCAGGTTCGGCGTCATCTCCGGAGACTGGTTGTAGTCGGCGATCAGAGCCAGCGTTGCGGCCTGCTGCGGCGGCGTGTCGAACGCGCGCGCCGGCAGCTTGTCCGGATCAATCTTGCCGCCGGGAACGTTCCAGTAAATTTCTTCGACCGACGCGTAGTTCGCAATCCACGTCCGGACCCAGCGAATGAAGCCGCGCGGAACCAGTTCGTCCTGCGCGGTGGCGTAGCGCGGCGCCAGCGGCTGGAGATGATGAAGCGTGCGCAGATTGCGAATCGTCCACGGCGCCAGCGGTGCCAGCGCCAGCAAGCAGACCAGCATCCCGGCGCTGAACACAGGGCCTGGGCTCGAGTTTTCACGCCAGCGCATCCCGCCCAGAAAGGACAGATAGACGGCGAACGCCACCAGCAGAATGCCGCCATCGGGACGCAGGAGGATGCAGGCTCCGATCGAGGCACCGGCACCGGCCCAGGCTTGCCAGTGAACCCGGCCGTCACCTAGCCGATCCAAGCCGGCTGCGGCGCAATCGAGGGCGAGCGCCGTAAAGAAAATCTCCAGCGTCTCGGTAAGCGCCGCGGCGGCGTAGTTGGCCAGAAATGGGCAGAGCGCCGCCAGGACGAAGGCGATCCGTGCGGCCTGCTCGGAAACCGCTCTTCGCGCCAAGTCCGCGATGATCAGACAAGTGCCCAGGTCCAGCAGAATCTGCGCCAGTAGCACGGCGCGAAAGTTGCCGATCCCAAACAGAGCGAAGATCGCGGCCAGAAAAGCGGGATACCCCGGCAAGCGCGTGTCGGCGGGCACAATTTCACCCGCCTGCGTCGTGCCGTAGATGCCGTGCTGCAGCCAGTTGGAGGCCAGGTCGGCATAAATGCGCGAGTCATCCGTGACCGCGGGATAGTAGAGGAAGAAGAACAGTCGCAGCACCAGGCCGGCTAGAGCGGTTCCCAAGAAGAACCGGCGATGGCGGAGCAGCATGCGGAGCACGTTGCGAATATAGCACTTGGCATTTGGCACTTGGCCACTGCGGTTTCTTGCCAACGCCATCAAGACGATAAGGAGCCAAGTGCCAAGTGCCAACTGCCAACTGCCAAGTGCTACGATGAAGACGCTGACTGCGAGATGGCTAAACAGGTCTTTTACGATCCCAAGCAGGCCCGCTGGAGACGGGTTCGCCGTGTCTTCGACGCGGCTGCCATCGCGTTCACGCTGCTGGTGATTTTCTTCATCTACACAGCGTTGCGCAGCGAACCTCTGCCCGATCTCTCTCTGCGGACCGAAAAGCGCCCCTACCATGCGTTGAAAGAGAAAGAGAAAGAAAGGGCCCGCGAAAAGCGGCGTTTAGCCGCCCTGGCCCGCGCCGGACATCTCCGCCGCTCCCGCAAAGCGCCTTCCCAGATCAAGCTGAACTCCGAAGAAGGCGTTCGCGCCGCATTCTATGTCCCCTGGGACGCGGCCAGCTTCTCTTCGTTGCGTGAGTATGCGCGGCAGATCGATCTGCTTTTCCCGGTGTGGCTCCAAGTGCTGACGCCCGATGGTCACCTGCAGGGAGTGGATCCGGAAACCAACCGGATGTTTGACGTCGTCCACGACCACACGCTTCATTCCGTGGACGATCGGGTGATGCCATTCCTGAAGTCGGAAGGCGCCAACGTGGACGTATTTCCGGTGGTGCAGAACTTCGACGGCACGGATTTCTTCCCGGGCCTTGCCGATTTCCTCAACAGTCCAGAAGCCCGCGGCCGGTTCCGCCGCGAGATCGCTTTGTTCCTGGCCTCCGACCATTACCGCGGGCTGATGGTGGACTTCGAGTCCTTTCCCAAGAAAGGGCAGCCCGGCTACGTTGCGCTGTTGAACGAACTCTCTTCGGACCTGCACGGGCGGGGAATGAAGCTCTACGTCAGCGTCCAGGTGCGCAACGAGGACTACGATTACGCAGCCATCTCGTCCGCCGTCGATGGCGTCGTCATCATGAACTACGACGAGCACTTTCCCGGCGGCACTCCCGGCCCCGTGGCCTCGCAGGAGTGGTTCGCGTCGAACGTGCAAGCGGCCATGAAAATCATCCCGAAGGAGAAGCTGATCTGCGCCATCGGGAACTACGGCTACGACTGGGTCGAGAGGCCGAAGAAAGGCAAACTGCCGCCGGGACTTGCCGACAAGAACGTTTCCGTGCAGGATGCGTGGTTGGGCTCGCGCGATTCCGAAGAAGACATCGACTTCGACGGCGACGCCCTGAACCCACACTTCAGCTACCTGGACGAGCAGAACTTCCGCCATGACGTCTGGTTCCTGGATGCGGTGACGGCTCTGAACCAGATGCGCGCAGCCCAGACCCTCGGCATCCCGAACTTCGCATTGTGGAGGCTGGGCGCGGAAGACCGCTCACTCTGGCGAGTCTGGGATGTGCCCGGAGAAGCTAGTGCGCCCGACAAGTTGCGGCACGTTCCCCCCGGCCAGGATGTGGACATGGAAGGGGAGGGGGAGATCCTGCGCATCGAGGCGCGGCCTGGAGACGGTCAGCGCGATTTCACGCTTGATAGTTCCACCGGGCTGATCAGCGATGAGACATTCAATGACCTGCCGGAGCCCTATCGCGTCGCACGTTATGGTGCAAGTAAGAAGCAACTGGCGATTACCTTCGACGACGGTCCGGATCCGGAATGGACACCGAAGATTCTTGATGTCCTCAAGCGCGAGCACGCGCCCGCGACTTTCTTTCTGATCGGAATTCAGGCGGACAAGTTCGGCAGCCTGACCACTCGCATCTACCGCGAGGGTCACGAAGTCGGAAACCACACCTTTACCCATCCCGATATCAGCAATATTTCCACCGGATTCATGCGGGTGGAACTGAACCTGACAGAACAGCTCTTCGCCAGCCGCCTGGGAATCCGCACGATCATGTTTCGTCCGCCTTACTCGATCGATCAGGAACCGGACACGGAAGACCAGGTGCGGCCGCTCGAACTCACGCAAGACCTGGGCTACATCACCATCGGCAACAAGATTGATCCCAACGACTGGCGCGACAATCCCCAGCACTCGGCGGAACAGATTGCCGCGGATATCATGGCTCATTTGCCGCCCTGCCAGCTTTACGATCAGGGTTGCGGCAACATCATTCTTCTGCACGACGGCGGCGGCGACCGAGCGGAGACGGTAAAAGCGTTGCCGCTGATTATCGAGGGCGCCCGCGCCCGCGGATTCGAGTTCGTCCCCGTCTATCAGCTATTGGGCAAGACCAAGGCCGCTGTCATGCCGCCACTGCGGGCTAATGAGCTTTGGGCGGCCTGGCTGAATGGAATCGGCTTCTGGTTGATTCCTGCAACTCTCACCGGCATTACTGTCATCTTCTTTCTGGGCGACGTGCTCATGACGGGACGCCTGGCCTCGATTGGCGTGCTCGCGATTTATGACCGTTTCCGTTCCCATCTCTACGGAACGCCCGAGCAGTTGGCGGCTTATAAGCCCAAGGTCGCTGTCTTAATCCCAGCTTACAACGAGGAGAAGGTGATCGAACGCACCATCCAGGGGGCGCTCGACTCTGATTATCCCAACTTGCGCGTGATCGTCATTGACGATGGTTCCAAAGACGGCACGCTGGAAGTCGCCCGCCGGGTGTTTCAGGAAGAAGAAGCAGAGGGCAGGGTGATGATTTTCACCAAGCCCAACAGCGGCAAAGCCGAGGCGCTCAACTTCGGTCTCGAGCACATCGGCGATGCCGAAATCTTCGTCGGCATCGACGCCGATACCATCATCGCCCCAGACGCCATCCGCCGTTTGGTGCCGCACTTCGTCAATCCAAAAGTAGGTGCGGTGGCGGGGAATGCCAAGGTTGGTAACCGGGTGAATCTCTGGACCCGCTGGCAGGCGCTCGAATACATCACCAGCCAGAACTTCGAGCGGCGCGCGCTCAACACCATGGGTGCGGTGAGCGTTGTACCGGGCGCGATTGGAGCCTGGCGCGTGGACGCGGTCGGCGCCGCCGGCGGTTTTCACGTGGATACGGTCGCCGAGGACGCCGACCTGACCATGGCGCTCTTGCGCAACGGCCATCGCGTTGAATACGAGGATCTGGCCCTGGCCTTTACCGAGGCCCCGACCAATGCCAACAGCCTCATGCGTCAGCGCTTCCGCTGGTCGTTCGGAATTCTGCAGTCGGTCTGGAAACACCGCGGCGTCTTCGCCCGCAAAGGTGTGCTGGGGTGGATCGCGCTGCCTAATATTCTGATCTTCCAGATCCTGCTCCCGCTGGTTTCTCCTTTTATTGACCTGGGTTTTGTGCTGGGCACGCTCTTGTATCTGGAACAGAGGTTCTTCCATCCAGAATCGGCGGACCCCGCGGACTTCCAGAGGCTGCTGGTCTTCTTCTTCGCTTTCCTGGTTATCGACTTCATCGCCTCCGCGATTGCCTTTGCTCTGGAACGTCGTCGGCCCGAAGCCCGCGAAGACGGCTGGCTGCTCGGCCAAGTCTGGCTGCAACGCTTTGCTTATCGCCAACTGTTTTCCATAGTCCTGATCAAAACGCTGAAGCGCGCCATCCAGGGCCGCCCCTTCGCCTGGGACAAACTGGAACGCACCGCCGCCGTGAGCTACGTCCCCGCCGAGCGCCGCGATTCGGTGAACGTGCCCTGATCCGTTAGCGCCGCGCCCCGCCGGCCGTCGATCTAAAGCATTAACCACAGAGGTCACAGAGAGACACGGAGGTGGACTCAAAGGTGACTCAGGTCCCATGTGCGCCTCTGTGACCCCTGTAGTTAAGCCTCAGTCCGGCCCGTTTCGTGATATCGGTCACTGACACTTCCGGGGCGCACAGTGTGTTCTAGGCAGGGAGAAGCCTGCCATGCCGCGCACCATTATCGAACCCTTCCGCATCAAGAGCGTCGAGCCCATTCGCTGGACCACCCGCGCCGAACGCGAACAATTTCTCCGGGCCGCGAGCTACAACCTGTTCCTGTTGCCGGCGGACGACGTCCTGATTGATCTGCTCACCGACTCCGGCACGGGCGCCATGTCAACCCAGCAGTGGGCCGCCATGATGGAAGGCGACGAGAGCTACGCTGGAAGCCGCAGCTTCGAGCGGTTCCGCAGTTCCGTGCAGGACATCTTCGGTTACAAGCACGTCATTCCCACGCACCAGGGACGCGCCGCTGAGCGCATTCTGTTCAGTGTGATGTGCAAGAAGGGCGACTTCGTTCTCAACAACACGCACTTCGACACCACCCGCGCCAACGTAGAGTTTGTGGGGGCGGAGGCTGTGGACCTCGTCATTCCCGAAGGCCGCCAGCCCAGCCTGAAACACCCGTTCAAGGGGAACATGGACGTGGAGGCGCTCGAGACCTGGATCCAGAACGTCGGCCGCGAGCACATTCCGCTGGTCATGCTGACGGTGACCAACAATTCCGGCGGCGGCCAGCCGGTCTCGATGGAGAACGTGAAGGCGGTCAGCGCAGTGTGCCGGAAGCATCGCATCCCGCTCTATTTTGACGCCTGCCGCTTCGCGGAGAATTCCTACTTCATCAAGATTCGCGAGCAGGGATACGAAAAGAAGACTCCGAAAGAAATTGCCCAGGAGATGTTCAGCTACGGCGACGGCTGCACCATGTCGGCCAAGAAAGACGGCCTGGCCAACATCGGCGGATTCCTGTGCACCAACGACGACGTGCTGGCGCAGCAGGAAAAGAACCTGCTGATCCTTACGGAAGGTTACCCGACGTACGGCGGACTCGCCGGACGCGATCTCGAAGCCGTCGCCGTCGGTATTCAGGAGGCGCTGCACGAGGACTACCTCGAATACCGCATCGCCTCGACCGCCTATCTCGGCAACCACATCGCCGAGCAGGGCGTGCCCATCGTGCAACCTCCGGGAGGCCATGCAGTTTACATTGATGCTCGTGCCTTCCTGCCGCAGATTCCGCCCGGACAATTTCCCGGCGTTGCGCTGGCGAATGAGCTTTACCTCGAAGGAGGAATCCGCTCGGTCGAGATTGGCACGCTGATGTTCGGCCCGGCGGCGAAGATGGATCTCGTCCGCTTAGCCATCCCGCGCCGTGTCTATACCCAGAGCCACATTGACTACGTCGTCGAAGTGATTCTGGAAGTCTGGAAGAAGCGTGAACGAATCCAAGGCTTGAAGCTCAGCTACGAAGCGCCCTTCCTGCGACATTTCACAGCCAGGTTGGAGCCGGTGGAAGTGGCGGTGGGCGCGCGCCTCTGATCCTGACCCGGTCCGACAGGGTGTAAAATACATCGGCACGTCCTACTGTCCAAGCTCCCAGATTCGAAAGGATTACTCCCATGGCAACCCTCGAAGCTCCGCCGCGCCCGCGAGTCCGTCTGCATGAAGGGCCGTTCGTCACCGAGCCGTTTTTCGACTTCAGCCGGGAAGACAATGCGCGAAAAATGCGCGCCGCCATCGAGAAAGTGCGCGGACAACTTGGCCGCGAGTACGACCTGATCATCGGCGGCAAACGCGTCAAGACCAGCGACAAGATTCGCTCGCTCAACCCTTCCAAGCCATCGCAGGTGGTAGGCGTTCATCAAAAGGCCGGCAAAGACCATGTCGAGCCCGCCATGCAGGCGGCGTTGAAGGCATTTGCAAGCTGGAGCCAGACCTCGGTGGAAGAACGCGCCTCGTTGCTGTTCCGCACGGCCGATCTTCTTCGCGAGCGCAAGATGGAGTTCATGGCATGGCTGGTGTTCGAAGTCTCGAAGAACTGGGCTGAGGCCGATGCCGACATTTCCGAGACGATTGACTTCTGCGAGTTCTACGCCCGTGAAGCGCTGCGCTTCGCGAAAGCGGAAACGCCCATCCAGTTGCCGGGGGAGCGCGACAGCTTGATGTACATCCCGCTGGGCGTGGGCGCGGTGATTCCGCCGTGGAACTTCCCCTGCGCCATCATGGCCGGCATGACGCTGGCGTCGATCGTCAGCGGCAACGCAGTGGTCCTGAAGCCGTCGAGCGATTCACCCACCATCGCGGCAAAGTTCGTCGAGCTGCTCGAAGAATCCGGCATGCCCGAGGGCGTCGTGAACTTCTGCCCCGGCGGCGGCGCCACCTTCGGTGACGCGCTCGTTTCCCACCCCAAAACGCGCTACATCGCCTTCACCGGATCGCGCGAAGTCGGACTGCACATTAACCAAGTCGCTGCCCAGCGGCAACCTGGCCAGATGTGGATCAAGCGCACCATCCTCGAAATGGGCGGCAAGGACGCCATCATCGTGGACGCCGACGCCGATCTCGACTCCGCGGTGGAAGGCGTCGCTCAGGCTGCCTTCGGATTCCAGGGGCAGAAGTGCTCGGCCTGCTCGCGCGCCATCATTGACGAGCGCATCTACGACAAGTTCCTCGAAAAGCTGAAAGCGCGCGTCGAGCGCATCACGGTTGGCGATCCCGCGGAAAACGCCAACATGGCGGCGGTCATCAACGAAGGCTCGATGAACGACATCCTGCGCTACATCGAGATCGGCAAGAAAGACGGACGCCTCATCACCGGCGGCGCTCGCGCCACCGAAGCCGGCGAAGGCTACTTCATTCAGCCGACCGTGATTGCCGACATTCCGCCGAAGTCGAAACTCGAGCAGGAAGAAATTTTCGGCCCGGTGCTGGTGGTGATCAAGTCGCGCAACTACGACCACGCGCTCGAAATCGCCAACGACACCGAGTTCGGCCTGACCGGCGCCGTGTACTCCAGCTCGCGCGAAAAGCTCGACCGCGCCGTCCGCGAATTCCACGTCGGCAATCTGTACCTGAACCGCAAGTGCACCGGCGCGATGGTGGGCGCGCACCCCTTTGGCGGCTTCAACATGTCGGGGACAGATTCCAAATCCGGCGGCCCGGATTACCTCTACCTGTTCACGCAGGCGAAGGTCGTGGGCGAGAAGATCAGCTAGGAAAAGGCTTGTGTGGGGACGGGTCTTTGACCCGTCCAAGCCGAAGGCAAGAGTCTCAGCCTTTTCTGCTTCGCTGCGCGATGTACAAAG
>JACQDD010000064.1 GCA_016201265.1 Terriglobales bacterium
CCTGCTGCGGAGACTCGCCACCACCAACAAGCCCGTGCTGCTGAAGCGCGGGCCCTCAGCGCTTGTAAAGGAATGGCTGCTGGCGGCGGAGTATCTGCTTTCCGGCGGAAATAGTCAGGTCGTGCTGTGTGAGCGCGGAATTAAGACGTTCGAAACCGCCACTCGCAACACGATTGATCTCGCTGCCATCGCCCTGGCCAAGGAGCTTTCGCACCTGCCGGTCATTGCCGATCCCTCGCACGGAACCGGCAAGCAGAGCCTCATCGGAGCTGTTTCTCGCGCCGCCATTGCCGTGGGCGCCGATGGGATCATCGTCGAAGTACATCCGTGCCCGGAGCGCGCCCTTTCCGACGGACCACAGTCTCTCGACCTCGCGCAATTTGAGAAGGTAATGCGCAGCCTGTGTGATCCGCTGCGTCCCCTCGCGGCTCCGAAATCCGGTACGGCGGCGGCTTGAACGGCTCGCAACGAAGCACTCCTGCAGCACGCGAACCGCGAACAGAAACCATCGGATGCCAGAGCGATTGCAAGCTGTCTTCACGTGCCTGTCGGAGACTGTGACTACGCTCGACTTGCATAGTCGTCGTCAGGCTTCTCCGAGGGCGCGGCCTTCTGGACTGTGAGAGCGTTGCGTCGAGACCCGGCGCAGGCATGGCTCCTTCACGTGGGAACACCTAGCTTAGGCAGCAGCCATTGCGTCAGGAATACGTATGCAATCAGAAATCCGGCTATCCAAATCCAATCAGTCATGCTTCCTCTCGCAGCTATCGGCTCACTCCTAGTTTACGCAGGAACGTCATCATCGGGCACCAGTTGGTCAAGGCCGACTGGAAAAGATTCAACCCGACAAACGCCGTGAAAAGATACCAGTACGGGCTTACCCAGTATCCGAGTGCCAGCGAAGCCAGAATGAAGGCGCCAGCGATCAGTCTCAAGTAGCGTTCAATTGTCATAGCATCACCTCCCTAATGAAATCATTATTCTGCGGTTATTGCCAATCGCCCGACCGGCGATGGCTTCGAGCCGTGACCGCGTTGGCTCAGGTAGTACAGCACCGGGACCGCCATGCGAGACAGAACAGTGGAAGCCACTTCGCCGGCCATCAGTGACAATGCTAAGCCCTGGAAAATCGGATCGAACAGGATTACGCTCGCACCCACGACTACGGCAGCCGCTGTCAGCAGCATCGGCCGGAAGCGCACAGCCCCTGCGTCTACGACGGCGTCCTCCAGCGACATGCCCTGGGAGCGACGCAACTCAATGAAATCCACCAGGATGATGGAATTGCGCACGATGATCCCGGCGCCTGCGATAAAGCCGATCATGGACGTCGCAGTGAAGAAAGCGCCTATCAGCGCGTGTGCAGGCAAGATGCCCACCAGGGTGAGCGGAATGGGGGCCATGATGACCAGCGGCGTTATGAAAGACCGGAACCAGCCCACGACCAGCACATAGATCAGTACCAGCACCGCGGCAAACGCCAGTCCCAGATCGCGGAAAACTTCGACCGTGATGTGCCACTCGCCATCCCACTTCATCGCGAGACGGTCAGTGCGCTCGGGCATGGTCGTGCCCTTGTACTGCTTGACGGCGTAGCCCTGGGGCAATTTGATCTTGTCAATCGCGTCGCTCATCTTCATGATGGCGTAAACGGGGCTTTCTTCTGCGCCGGCCACGTCGCCAGTCACATACACCACCGGTTGCAGGTTTTTGCGATAAACACTGGTGTCAATCGTGGACTGCTGGAGGTCCGTGACTTCCTGCAACGCAATCTGTCCCCCGGAAGCAGTGGGCAGTTTCAGGTTTTCGAGGTTCTTGATCCCCGATCGATCGGGGCGCGCCAACCGAACTTCGATCGGTACGTCCTCGCGCGACTGCGGATCATGCAACAGGCCAGCGCTCGCGCCGCTCAATCCCACTTGCAGCGCGCTCGTTACGTCGGCCGGCGAGACCCCGTGCAGCGCTGCCTTATCGAGGTCCACTTTCAAGTTATATTTGGTCTGCGGATCCTCGACGTACCAGTCCACATCCACGACGCCGGGAGTCGTCTGGAAGATCTTCTTGACCCGCGCCGCTAATTCGATTTGGCTTTTGTAATCAGGCCCGTAGACTTCCGCGACTAGCGTCTGAAGCACGGGCGGCCCTGGAGGAACCTCAGCCACCTTGATGCGTGCCCCGAAGGGCTGGGCAATCCTGTCCAGTTCTGGACGCAGCCGCCGGGCGATTTCGTGGCTCTGCGCCTTGCGCTCATGGCGTGAAAGCAGGTTGACCTGGATGTCGGCTTGGTTCGGTTGACGACGCAGGAAATAGTGCCGCACCAGCCCGTTGAAGTTGTACGGCCCCGACGTGCCCGCATAAATCTGATAGTTGGTAACTTCTGGCTGCTGACCCAGATAGTTTCCCATCGCCTGCGCCACGTGAGTGGTTTGCTCCAGCGGCGTTCCATCGGGCATGTCGATGATGACCTGGAACTCACTCTTGTTGTCGAAGGGAAGCATCTTCACCCGCACCCACTTCAGCGGGACGAAGGCGCCGGCTGCCAGCAGCAACAGAACGACGCCACCCAGAAACATCCAGCGCCGGCGTGCGTTCAGGATCAAGGGATTCATCACCCGCCGGTAGAGACGCGTTGTCCATCCCTCGGCTTCATGTGAGGCGCGGGCGTTCTCGCTCGCGTAATTTCTCACGAGCCTCAATGCTGCCCAGGGTGAGACCACGAAAGCCACAATGAGAGAGAACAGCATGGCTGCCGAAGCGCCCACCGGGATGGGCCGCATGTACGGACCCATTAGGCCGCGCACAAAAGCCATGGGCAGGATGGCGCCGATCACCGCGAACGTAGCCAGGATCGTCGGATTGCCGACCTCATCCACCGCTTCAACCGCCACGTCTGTGAGGCACCGCCCGCGACTCTCCGGCAGTCGAAAATGGCGCACCATGTTCTCAACTACAACGATGGCGTCGTCCACCAGGATGCCGATGGAGAAGATCAGCGCGAACAGCGTGACCCGGTTCAGGGTGTACCCATAAAAATAAAAGATGGCGAGGGTGAGAGCCAAAGTCACTGGTACCGCCAGCAATACAACTCCGGATTCCCTCCAGCCCAGCGCCAAAGCAATCAACAGGGTCACCGACAGGGTCGCGATCAGCAGGTGCTTGAGCAGTTCGTTGGACTTGTCTTTCGCGGTCTCGCCATAGTTGCGTGTGACGGTGACACTCAAGTCGTTGGGCAGGACGTAGCCGCGCAGCGAGTCAACCTTCTCCAGCACGTGCTCGGCGATGACGGTAGCGTTGGTGCCTTTGCGTTTCGCGAGCGTGATGGTTACGGCCGGATATTCTTCACCGTTCACATGGCCTGTTGTCCCCTTTGCGTCAGCGAACATGACATAGCTGTCGGGCTCCGCCGGACCGTCCTCCAGCTTTTCCACTACGTCACGCAAGTAAACCGGACGGCCCGCGCGCACACCGACGACAACCTGTTGCAGATCCTCAGGCCGGGTAAAGAACTTGCCTGCCTCGACCTGGAACTCCTGGTTGTCGCGAGCAAAGGCACCCGCCTGACCACGGCTGTTCGCGTTCCGCAGTTGACCGGCGATCGCACCGGGCGTGAGACCATAAGCTGCGAGCCGCTGGGTATCGAGGACTACGCGTACCTGGCGAGGCTGTCCGCCGATGATCGTCGTTTCAGAAACATCGTCGAGTTGCTTGAGCGAGTTCTCCAGTTCCCCGGCAACACGCCGCAGCTGATACCAGTCATAGTTCTTGCCCCAGAGCGTGAGCGCCATGATGGGAACATCATTGATCGAGCGGATCTTGATGATCGGCTGCGAAACGCCCGGCGGAATGCGGTCGAAGTTGGAGTAGAGCTTGTTGTACATCTGAACGATGGCGTCTTCTTCTTTCCATCCAACGTAGAAGCGCACGATCAACATGCTCATACCGGGATGGCTGATGGAGTAGATGTATTCCACGCCCGGCACTTCGCGCAGCAGTTTCTCCATCGGGAGGCTGACCCGCTGCGCTACCTCTTCGGCCGACGCTCCCGGCATCTGCACGAAAACGTCGAGCATAGGAACGACGATCTGCGGTTCTTCCTCGCGTGGAGTCTGGAAGATAGCGAATGCCCCGACGAGCAGCGCGGCTGCGATTACCAGCGGCGTCAGCTTCGAGTCGATAAACCCGCGTGCGATGCGGCCCGCCAGCCGCAGGCGGTGCGAAGATTGGTTCGTTGATTTGAAATCCTCGTCTCTCATCACTGGGCCTCGATGCGCTTGCCGTTCAGATCGAGGTCGCCGGGTTTGGCTACGAGGCGCTCACCCTCCTGCAAGCCCGCGAGCACTTCGACTTCGGAGCCGGAGGTCTTTCCCAGTGTGACGTAGCGCAGGTTTGCAATCTTGTTTGGATCCAGAACATAAACTGCCTGCAGTTGACCCCGCTCCACCACCGCGGTCTGTGGAACCAACAGTGACGGCCGCCTGCCGCGGGAAAACTGGGCGCGTCCAAACAGGCCCGACCGCAGACGCGAATCTGAAGGCATTTCGATTTTTACCAGGAAGCTCCGGCTGCCGGGATCCGCGGTGGGTACTATCTGTACAACTTTCCCTTTCTGCTCCGTGCTGTCCAAAGCGTCTACCAGAACGGGCACTGGCTCTCCCATTCGCACGTAGCGCAGATCGTTTTCGTTGACCGTGGCTTCGAGCCGATAGCGTTTCAGATCCTCAACCGTGAAGATGGGAAGGCCAGGACTGGCCAGCGTGCCTGGATCCGCTTTCTTCTCGGTGACAACCCCGTCAAATGGCGCGAGAATGCGCGTGTACCCTAATGCGGTGTGTGCCTGGGCCAGCGCTGCTTTGACCTGTGCCTGCCCTGCCCGCGTCATGTCGCGCTGCGCCAGTGCCCCCTGGTACCGGGCCTTCACTTCGTCGAACTCTTGCGGACTGACTGATTTCTTTTCGTAGAGGTTCTGGTACCGCTTCAATGTCGATTCGGCGAGAGCTAAGGCCGACTCCGACGCGGTCAGTTCCTGCGCGGCTGCGTTTTCGGCCGCTGTGGCACGGTCAACCGCGGCCCGGGGTTGTGCGTCATCGATCACCGCCAGCACTTGGCCGCGCTGGATGCGATCCCCTTCGTGCACGCGGATTTCGACGATGTTCCCCATCATCTGGCTGGCCAACTGGCTGGTCTGCGCCGCGCGTATCGTTCCCACAGCTTCCAGGACATCCGGTACGTCGGCCCGCTGCACGGCAAGCACGGAAACATTGCGTACGGTTTCGGGCACGGCGGTTGCGGGCTGCCGGTCGCTCGAACAACCACTGAGCCCGAGCACCATTATCATGTTCAGAAAAAGCAGGGTTGCGGTTGGGTGGGGCATGGCTTTAGCCGTGCCGAACGGACCAGCACAGACGCGCGCTTTAGCGCCTGCGGCTGTCGTTCTCGAAATGTTGTGATTCATGGCATCACCACGGGGGATTGTGGATTCAAGGTCCCGCTCGCCAACTCCAGGTTGGCGTAGCTGGTGTGGAAACGATAGACGGCTTCCCAGTAATCGGCCTGGCTGCGGCGCGTTGCTTCCTCCGCGCTCAACAAGTCGGTGATGGTGGTGAGCCCGCTGCCGTAACGGTCCTGGTTGATGCGCAGGCTCTCCTGCGACTGAGCAATCGCCGCTCGGGCCACTTCGACCTGTTGGCGGCTGGCATCGACCTCGTAGTATGCGCGCCGGACGTCCAGGCGTACCCCATCGCTCGCTACCTGCCTCATGGCCACGGCCTTCTCTTCGAGGGCGCGCTGGCGCGAGAGTTCCGCACGCTTTGCCCCACCTTGGAAGATGTCAAACTGCATTTCGATCCCGCCCAGCCAGTTGTTGCCGCCGCCACCTGCGATGAATGTCGGATTATCCATCTGCCAGCCGGCAAAACCGTTTACGCGCGGACCAAATGACGATTTGGCGATCGCCACACTCTGGCGCTGGGCTGCTTCTTCCGACGCAACGCGCTTCAGGTCTGGCCGGCCCGTAAGTGCTTGCTTCTCAACTTCCTGAAGCGCAGGACTTGGGAGTGTGCGCTCGGCCAACCCTTCTGCCGGCCGGAACGGTGTCTCAACCGGCATGCCCATCGCGGTGTTCAGTTGCGCTCGCGCCATTTCCAGATTGTTCCTGCTCCGGATCACTTCCTGCTGGCGTACCGCCATGCGCACCTTTCCCATCAGCAGATCCGACTCAACGATCAGACCGCTGTCGAACCGGGCCTGGCTGCGATCCACGATCGACTGGGCGGTCTTCGCCGCCTGTTCCGCAACGTCCAGTTGTTTGCCCGTCAGCAGCACGTCGTAGTAAGCGCTCACAACCCGGAAGACGATCTCCTGATCGGTACGGTCCAATTGATGGGTAGCAGCCTCGTTCATCTGTTTCGCCCGGTTGATGCCGTGCCAGCTGGCAAACGAATCAAACAGGTTCCAGCTTCCCCCAATCCGCGTGCTGAAATTCCCGAAAGGCAGAGGCGTGTTCAGCTTGTTCAGGGCGAAATCAGCAGCGGTAAAACGCTGCTGCCGCAACTTGCTGCCGAACACATAAACAGGGTCGTTGCCACGGGTAACTGTTTCGGAAAAACTCAGATGAGGCATGAGGAACGAGCGCGCCCCGCCAACCTCTGCAGCAGACACCTTGGTATCTGCCACCGCCGCTTTGCGCAGCGGATTCTTCTCCAATGCGATCTTCACTGCCTGTTGCAGCGTAAGCGACTCGACCGCTGGCTGAGCGGAGGCCGTATTCAAGAACCACAGGATGGCGATGCCGCTGAGAACGAATTGGAAGCGGGCGTTCAACTCTGGACTCCGACAGCCTGAACCGGCTTCATCCACTCGGTCTTGTCCTCCACCACCTCGTAGGTCGTGTGCAAGCTCGCCGTCTTCTGCACCATCGCCCCCACGGAGCAGTACTTCCCTTCCGAGAGCCGAATGGCTTCTTCCAGCGCTGCCATGTCGATTCCAAACCCGGTGACCACATGGTGAATTCTGACTGTCGTGAAGACCTGCGGAGGACGGTCCGCTTGATCGGCTTCGACCCGTACTTCATAGCCCGTAACCTTCTGGTGATATTTCTGGCGCAGCACCGTAATCACGTCGAATGCCGTGCAGCCGGCCAGTCCCGCAGCAACCAGTTCGATGGGCTTGGGGCCGGTGCCCCCGGCGGTATCGTCCAGCAGCACATTGTGTCCGCTTCCGGTCTGCGCCACGAACTGACGCTGTTGCTTAAGTGGTTGAGTCAGCTCAACTTTGGCCGTGATCATGACTGCCTCCTGCGATTTCTTCTCTGAACTTCCCAGCAATAAATGCAGGAAGTTGGGTTTTGTTACAGGGAAATTCGAAGGAAGTTCTGGGGCTCGAGGGGACAGTTATGTTCCCGGTCTGAAAGCAGCCAGAACCCGACCGTAATTTTTCAGCAACTCCTTTCGGAGCCTAACCACTTTTTCTCCCGCGGGGCACTCGGCGGGTGATTTCCGGCACTGCTCGATCGTTGCCTCAAGACTGGCGAGAAACGCCTTGCACGGCCCACAGCCGTCCAGGTGCTGTTCCAGTTCCTCACATAGCGAGTCGTCCAACTGCTCGTCGAGATAGGTCGAAAGTTCAGCGAACATCGCCTTGCAGCGGGCATGTCTGGGCTGCGGGTTGGCGGAAACCTGCGATAAGCCTGACTCGACAATCCTGCTGGGGCG
>JACQDD010000065.1 GCA_016201265.1 Terriglobales bacterium
GGCTGTGCAAAGAAAGTTGTGAAGTTATTGAGGGTTTGGCAGTCCGCCGGTAATGCGAAGCACAAATTTGAAGCACTTGTGCGCAATATCCACTGGCGGCACGTACATCATCGGGCAGGCGCCGGCGATCACCGCGATGCCGTTCTGCCGCGCCAATTCGGCGGCTGCCGGTGAAAAACTCCCGGTCCCCAGCGCCCGATGCATCCAAAACCGGTGGATGCCCAACTGCGCGCACTCGCGGACAACCTCCTCGGCCGCGCCAGGCGGTGCCGCAAACACAACCGCGTCCACGCCGGACGGAATCGCACCCAAACTCCGGTGGCACGGTTGCCCGTCAATTTCATCCGTCTGCGGGTTTACCGCGAATGCTTCGTAGCCTGCGCCCAGGAGCTTTTTCCAGATCGCGTTCGCCGGCGACAATTTGTCGGCACGCGAGACGCCAACCACCGCAATCCGTTTCAACGCCAGAAAATCTTCCACCAGCTCTTGCAGTGTCGCCATGGCTCTTCTCCGCGGGGGTGCGACGTGAAGCACTGCATTTTATCACCGCTCACCTCTGCTGGACGCTTATTGGGCTGCTCCGAAGCTTCGACTCGTTGCGCGCACTTGACCTTTCCCCCTCTAAACCGCAGTATTCTTGTTTCCACGAAGCACGAATCACGATTCGCTGGTCGCTGCACATGCCCGAAGGAAAAGGATTGCTGATCATCTACACCGGCCCCGGCAAGGGCAAAACCACCTGCGCCCTGGGCACTGCCTTCCGCGCCGTCGGACAGGGCCTGCGCGTGCTCATGGTGCAGTTCATCAAGGGCTCCTGGCACTACGGCGAGCTCGACGCGGCCAAAATGCTCGGCGACGACAAATTCGAAATCCGCGTGATGGGCCGCGGCTTCGTCAAGGTCGGCGGCGCGGAGACTGACCCCGAAGACGTTCGTCTCGCCGAAGAGGCCTGGGAATTTGCCCGGCAGCAGATCATGAGTGATACGTACGATCTCGTGATTCTCGACGAGATAAATTACGTCATCAGCTATAAAATGCTGGATGCCGAAAAGGTGGCCGATGCTCTCGCGAAGCGCCCCGAACGCGTTCACGTCATCTGTACCGGGCGCAACGCGCATCCCCGGCTGGTCGAAATCGCCGACCTTGTGACGGAGATGAAAGAGGTCAAGCACCCGTACACGAAAGGCATCCTCGCCCAGCGCGGCATCGATTATTAGCGCGCCGGGGTCTTGTCATCCTGCTTGCCCTGAGCGTAAGCGAAGGGAGCGGAGCGAAGGATCTCTCTCCGTTTTTCGTTTTTCGAATGTCGTTTTTTGGTCTTTTACAATGGCGTGGTTTAAAAGAGAAAAAAAATCGATCGACTCCGCCGTCCCGCCCGACGAGCGCCGCGTGCGCACCGAAGGCATGTGGCTCAAGTGCGAAGCCTGCGCCGCCATTCTCTGGAAGAAGGACCTCGAGGCCAACTGGCAGGTCTGCCCCAAATGTGAGCATCACTTCAAGCTGGGCAGCCTCAAACGTCTCGAACTCCTGCTCGATGACGCCCAGTGGATTGAGCACGACGCCGCTCTCGCCTCCAACGACCCGCTCGGCTTTGTGGACACC
>JACQDD010000074.1 GCA_016201265.1 Terriglobales bacterium
AATATGAGATTTTGACGGAGCTAGTGCGCCGCTGGACCCCGGCCGCCCTGCACACCCAGCCACTAGAAGAGCTGCTGGCTGAGATGCAGCAGCGGACCCGGGAACTGTTCAACCAGATCTTCGAAGGCCGGTGAGGGTCAGCCGGCGATGCCACGGGCGCTGATGATGAGCACCACCAGGTTCCACACCACTAGGCAGGCGAAGAAGACATTCACCCGCGTGAGCAGTTGGGTCTTGGCCCGCCGCACGCAGTAGAGCGCCAGGCCCAGCGCCAGCACCTTCATCACCACGAGCCCGGCGATGGGGTTCGGAGCCACCCCCACTACGAAGCGGATGAACGGATTGGCCTCTTTACCCCCGTTCAGCAAGAACGCCACGGTGGTCATCAGGTCCAGGATTTGCAGGTAGGCGAACTGGAAGAATAAGCTCAAAGGGGGTGCTCCTCCGCATTCAGATTCCAATAGAACCGAGGCAAAGGCAATGGGCCGTCGGTCGCGGTACTGGGCGGGGGCTGGTAATGGTACTTCTTCAGAAGAACCAAGTCAAAAGGCAAACTGCAAAAGGCAAAAGGCAAAAATCAAGGCACGCGGGCTGCCGCCCGCGAGCATTTTCTTTCGGTCCTATCGTGACGACAGTCGTATCTCCACAACGACCAGAGAGTCGGGCCGTCCCGTCCGGTTCACCACGTACACCGCCTTTTCTCCGGGCGTGCGCTCGGTCAGAAGATCTTTGGGGCTGGCCAGGGCGCGAACTGTCTCCACCACCGCGTCGGGTATCTCCGGATCCGGCGCCGCGGAGACCGTGTTGTCGGGCTGCCGCGGCCCGACGAGAACCTCGAGGTTCTTCACCGGCGAGCGGGAAAGCACCAGGAACAGGCGTTCGGTCCCGGAGGGGAACGAAAGATCGAGACCCTCCTCGGGCGGGATCGGGTAAATCACGCCGCTGCGGACGAAGTGGTTGCCATGCTCGATCTCCGGGGTGGGAAAGACGCGGCGCCACCTGCCGCTCGACTGGCGCCGGACGATGTAGAGGTAGCCGGTGTCGTTGATCTCGACCCCCAGGCGGATCGAATCGCCCTGAGTGAACGTTCCTGCCGGGTCGGCTTCGGCAGCCGCGCCGCCCACGACCTTCCAAATGCGGTATTTCACCCCCAGGGCGACGGCGACGACCGATTTTTTGACTGCCGCGAATTTGCCCTTGTGGCTGGTGTCGGGCGAAACGATCAGCCCCGCCTCGGCGTAGAACAGGTCCCGCGCCGACTGCTTGCCGCCTCGCTGGGCGCTGGCCGGACCGGGCGCCGCCAGCCACCAAAGCCCCGCCATCAGCGAAAAGACCAGCACTAAGGGGCTGCCGCAAAATAACATTTACTATTTGCTGCTTCCCTGCTCGTTGCTGCGGGGAAGGATCGAGTAGTTCCATTCGGGGTTTTGCTGGTGGGGTTGGAGGTTCAGTTCCTTCATCTGCTGATCGCTGATCTTCACTCCAGTCTCATACTTGCGCTTGTCGAGTACGGCCTTTACCCGTAATCCCCGCTTCGTTTTTGTCGCACTGATCATGTTCACCACCGTTTCAAAACTCACCAGTGGCTCTCCTTTCCAGTTCATGCTGATGAACGAGAACATACGGTGCTCGATCTTGTTCCACTTGCTGGTCCCCGGCGGATAGTGACCCACTACGATCTCCAACCCGGTTTCGTCACTGAACCGCTGCAAATAGTACTTCCACGCCCGGTTGCGGTTCCCATTGCTGCCGCCGCTGTCCGCGCAGATGAACAGCCGCCGCGCTCCCCGGTAGTGGCGGTTGCCCAACTGTCGCCACCAGCAGCGGATGCTTTCCACGGCGAATTCGGCCGTGTCATGGGTCATCCCCACATTCACCATCCCTTGGTTGCGATACGGGTCATAGGCTCCGTAGGGAATCGCTGTCCCTTCCCCCAAACTCGGGAAGTCGTGGAGGTTCACCCTCCGGGCATGCCCCTTCTTCCGCCACTTCCGCCCAGGATTCTTGAAGTTTCCCACGCGTTCCTTCTTCTTGGTGTCGACAGAAATGACCGGCGCACCCTCCCTCAAAAAGCGCTTCGCCGTCTCGTTCAGGTAACGAAACTGGCGGTCTCGGTCGGCGTGCGAGGCGCCCTCTTTGTCCTTAATATTCCCCTGCAAGGAGTAGTCGAGTTTCCGCAGCCGACGCTGCACCGTGTCTTCGCTTATCGAATGCCCCAAGCTCACCAAGTACTGCTGGATTTGATAGGTGGACTTGCTGCTCCACTTCAGCGGCGACATCGGATCGCCTGCTGTGCTCTCATCCATGACCTGCTCTAGCAGCCCGGTGATCTCGGGATCCTGCTCTTCGAGGGGCTTGCGCCCGCCCCCTCGTCTTCGAATGCGGTCCTCGCCCCAGCCCAAAGCTTGTTTGCTTTTCAGTTCCCTGATCCCTTTGAGAATGGTGGGTTTGGATAATCGGCTCACCGCCACCATGACTTGAATCCCTCCCCGCCCTAGCCGAATCGCTTCTCGTCCCACCAGCCACCGTCGCTGTGCTTCGTTCAGGGTTCCCAAAACCTTGCCAAACAACCGAGCATCTTGCCGGTCGGCCATGCATCAAGCGTCGCACAACACTCAAAGAAAGTAAATGTTATTTTGCGGCAACCCCTAAGAGGCGAGATCCGCTGGGCCGACTTGAACCCGGTGCGCGGGCGCGAGCAGGCCGGACCGCGCCCGGTGCTCATCTTGAGCCACGATGTCTTCAACGAGCGCTCAGGAACGGTGATTGCCCTCGCCCTAACAAGCCAGGAGCCC
>JACQDD010000075.1 GCA_016201265.1 Terriglobales bacterium
CAGCTGGGTGGTCAAGAGCGTGAATGTGTTCACGCCCTCGTTCATCATGGAAGCCGGCTACGCCTACTCCTATGGGGCCATCATCAGCCGCCTGGACGGAAAGATTTCGTCTTCTAAGTCCACCATCACTACCCCCCTTCCGTTCACGGTGACCTTGGGCCGCATTCCCGCCACCACGCGCACTAACGGGCCATCCAACGTCACCGGATTTGGACCCTATGACGACTTCAACCGCAACCACAACGTCTTTGCCAACCTCTCCAAGCAGTTCCGCAGGCATACGATCAAGTTCGGCTTTTCCTACAACCACTACCAGAAGACCGAGAATGCCGGGGGCAACAACGCCGCCACATTCAATTTCAACGCCAACGGCGCGGTGACCGCCGGCCTTACCGGCACCGCCCTGGCGGACGCCCGCTTCCAGCAGGAGTGGGCTAATTTCCTGGTCGGTGACGTCAATACTTTTACCCAGGCCTCGCTGGACCTCACTCCCGACATCCAGACCAATCAGCTCGAAACTTATGTGCAGGACAGTTGGAAAGTGCACCCCAATTTGACCCTTGACTTCGGCTTGCGCCACTCCCTGTTCCGGCAACCGCACGACAACAACAAATTGCTGACGACCTTTGATCCCGCGGCTTATGACCCGGCCCGCGCGCCTGTAGTGAGCACCACGACCGGCCTCATCACCAGCGCCTCGGGCACCTATGATCCGCTGAACGGCGTGATCATCGCCGGTGCCGCGAACGCCAAGTATGGGACAAAGGTCGCCAAGGAAGACAATCTCAATTTCGCTCCGCGCTTGGGCTTTTCCTGGGATCCTTTCGGCAAGGGCAAGACCGCGATCCGCGGCGGCTACGGCATCGCCTACGATTCCGGCCTGGTTGGGATTCTGGAGCAGAACATTTTTGCCAATCCTCCGTTCACGCAAAGCGTGAGCATCTCCAATACGCGCCTGGAGAATGCGGTGGCCGCAGCTCCTACGCTCTCGGCCAACCCCACGGTTCTCCGCGCCACCAGCCCCGACATGAAGATTCCCTACGCCCAGTCTTGGAGCGTAGACGTGCAACAGGAAGTTGCCGCAAGGACGATTGTGGCCTTCGGTTATTACGGTAACAAAGGCACGCACCTCATCGGCATCGCCGACATTAACCAACCCTTGCCCGGACGACTGGTGATCAACAATGGCGTTCCGGCGGTCTGCGCAGTTGCGGTGGCACCTTGCACGACCGTGGCCAGCCCGCACATCAACGCCGTGCGGCCTTATCTCGGCTACGGCCCCATCAATTCCATCCTTTCCCAGTTCACTTC
>JACQDD010000060.1 GCA_016201265.1 Terriglobales bacterium
TGGCAGGCGACGTACGCGTTCGTCGCGCTCTTCTTTGTTTTCGTCATTGTCGCTTCTACCAACCGCATCCCCTTGATTGAGACCACAGCCATGATTTATGGGCTGGCTCTGGCTGCGGCAGTCGCGCCCTTCGTGTTTCTGGCGATTGCGATGCGACGCGGTGACTTGACGACCGGCTATCCGGCGGCGGCGGCTTCGGTGTTTGCTTTCGCATACGTTGCGATTCCGATGGCGCTGCTGGTTCAAATCCGGCAGCAGCCTGCGGGAGCGATTCTCGTCATCTACACGTTGCTGGTGGTGTGGGCGGGAGACATCTTCGCGTACTTCGTCGGGAAGGGTCTGGGCCGGCACCGGATGTCGCCCGAGATCAGTCCGAAGAAGACGTGGGAGGGTGCGATTGCGTCGGTGGTGGCCAGCGTGATTGTGGGGATGCTCTGGTTTCAGCACGCGGCAGCCATCAGCACCTGGCTCCTGCAGGTCGGGCTGATCGAACGGCGCGACGGGATGTTCGGGTGCCATGCTGTTCGCAGTGCCAATGGTCTGGGCGTGGAGCGCGTGGCGGTTGATGCAGTAGGACCGGAGTTCGTAGTTCGGAACTCGCGATAAATCGTCCTGCACATAATTCCGAACTACAAACTCCGAACTACGAACTCCGGCCTTCAGAAGCTGATCTTCAGAATGCGGCCACCCGTGCCCACCAGCCATCCCGCTTCCGGACTCGCAAAAGCGACCGCCCAGTAGCCGGTCACATCGGGCAGCGTGAACCAGGTATTTCCCTCATCAGGAGTCCAGGCCGCCCCTCCAGCGTTGGCAGTGATCACTACTGCGCGGCCGCCGTCGTCGTGCCTATGCCGATCATGGCCACCGGCCCGGCCCACGTAGCTCAGGCCGAAAATGGCTCCGGTTACTGGAGGAGCGTTCGTGAGCGTCCAGGTTTGACCGCCATCGTCAGACGTTGCCGTCGCCGCGTTGTTGGGGTCGCCCGGGTCCAAATCGCCGCCGCCCACAATGCCATGCCACGGGTCGCGGAAAGCCACCGTGAACCCGCCCGCGCTGGGCGAACTCACCAGCGGAGTGTCATACGCGTTCCACGTGTCGCCGCCGTCTCTGGTGGCCAGGATCCGCGCCGTGGTCGAGCCGCCGGTCGTAATCCAGGCATTCCTTGCGCCCTGCGTGGCGACGCAAGTGCCGCTCGACGCGAACGAGAATTCACCCGGCAACGCTGGCGGCATATTGCTGCTGATGTCCTGCCAGGTCATTCCATCAGTGGTGCGGAGGTCCGGGAACACCCCGTTCACCGAGTCGCTGTGTGAAATGCCCCGCTTCGGTGTCCAGAAAGCGAAACAGTCGTAGAACGCGCTCGGATCCTGGTTCTGGAACTGCATCGTCCAGTTTGCGCCGCCATCAACCGTCTTGTAGATGCGAAAGTCCGTCGGGTTGTCTCCAATGGACTGCAGATACGCGACCTTATCGCTGACGCCCTGCACATCGCGGAATTGCAGCGCCTCGGCTCCCGTCACCACACCGGCTTTCCAGTTCCTTCCGCCGTCGGTCGTGACAACGAACGTGCCGCCGCGTCCGGATGCCCACACGACGCGCGACGTCACCGGGCTGACTGCAATCAGCCCCTGCGTGGTGCCGCTGTTTTGTGGAGTCAGCTTGGGTTGACGGATTCTCGAGGGCTCTTGTGCAAAGCTCAGGGTTGCGAAGCAGAAGGCGGCAATCAGGAAAACAGCCAGCGAGCGTTTCGACATGACAGTATCTCCGGAGGGATTTCGTGGCGTGGAGCGCGAGTATAGGCCCCGACGCAAAGGGTGTCAAATCGCGAGGGGGGGTAGGCCATACTAACGGGAAAATCCAGCCACCTCTCGGCCGAGGCTTGGGCCCGAGGGCAGGAGGTTACCAGTTGTGAGCGCAATCGCCTGGTTACAACAACTACGCTGTCTTCTGTGGTCGCGGAGAATCGTCGTTTTTTCGGTTGGTACTTCCGGGTGGGGGCTCTATCACTCCGCGGCAGCCGCCTTGGCGGCAGGACGCCCCATAATCGCGCGCCAATCCAGAAAGATGTTCGGCAAGAAGGCAGCGAGGGCGATGGTGGTCCACACAACCATCTCGATACCGGAGAAGCCTAGCCGGAAAATAGGTGGAATCGGGATGAGCACGCGGGCCACGGTGAATACCATGGCGAAAGGATAGCTGCGCATCATCCAGCGACGGTGCTGCGCTACATTCCCGTGGCGCACGCAGTAGAGTGCGATAGCCGTGGTCACCATCCATCCAAAGGACTGCACGCCCGAGGCGGCAACCAGGGACAACGAATCGATTCGCTTCGCGACGGGAATGGCGAATGGCGCGGAGATGAATACACTCGCGACGTAAACGTATCCCAGTATCCGATGCACCTTGAGATAGTTTGCACGCAGGCGATTCGAGAACTGAAATCCGCCCAACAGCAGAGCCAGCGCCCCGAAGAAGGCGTGTGCGACCAGGTACCACTTGACGGGCGCAAAGTGCTCCGCGATTTCAGACGTCGGGTCAAAGATGCGCGCGTTCTTCATGTATGTGACAAATACCGTCAGAAGACCGAATAGGACAAAGAACACAAGCTTGGCTTGAGAACGCGAGCGGCGGGCGGGCGCGACCACAGTGGGCATGCATTACCCTCGAAAGATAGCGAGGACTCTACCCACTTCCTCGCGCGGTACGCTTCAACAATGAATCACCATTTCATTGTTGAGGCGCAAAACGGTGGTTATTGTACCCTTTTTCAATTTTCCAAAGAAGGATTTTCGAACGAGGAGAACCCCAGAAACCGAGTGCCCGCTCGACAGGCTAGGATCACAGCGCAGCTTGGCCTGTTCGCGAATTCCAACCAGAAGTTTGGCCCCATCGGGCCGAATGAAGTAAAGACCAAAATGGTTGTCGTAATATCGCGATTGCACCAATAACGTCATTTCCCCCATTGACGAGACCCCACCGAACACTTCCAGATTCCCTTAGAATAGGAGGGCATCTCCACTTCCCGCATGAAACGCATCGCCATTTTGGGCTCGACCGGCTCCATCGGGCGGAGCACGCTGAGCGTGGTCGAGAGCTATCCCGAGCGCTTCCAGGTCGCCACGCTGGCGGCGGGCAACAATGCCGACGCCGTCTTCGAACAGGCAGTGCGCTGGAAACCGCGGGCCGTGTCGCTGGCGAGCGAGCCGGACGCGCAGGCAATGCGGGCGAAGCTGCACAGTGCCGGGCTGGGCGAAATTGAGGTCGTGCACGGCGCCGCGGGAACAGTTCGCGTGGCTACACACCCCGAGGTGGATTTCGTGGTCAGCGCCATTGTCGGCGTCTCTGGCCTGGAAGCGACCTACGAAGCGGTGCGGGCCGGCAAGACGGTCGGGCTGGCGAACAAGGAATGCCTGGTGGTGGCGGGGGAGTTGATCGTCGCCGAGGCCCGCCGCCAGGGCAAGCCGCTGCTGCCCATTGACAGTGAACATAACGCTGTCCACCAGTGTTTGCGGGGCGGGCGGATGGAGGAAGTGGCCCGCATCTGGCTGACGGCTTCAGGTGGGCCGTTCCTGAACACTCCAAAGTCGGAATTTGCCTCGATTACGGTGGAGCAGGCGCTGAATCATCCCACCTGGAAGATGGGGAAAAGGATCACCATCGACTCCGCAACGTTGATGAACAAGGGGTTTGAGGTGATCGAGGC
>JACQDD010000066.1 GCA_016201265.1 Terriglobales bacterium
GCCTGGCGCGTAATGCTATGAACGGCGGCCGGCAGCACGAGCGTCCTGCGCTTTTCGCTGCCGGCAAGGAATTCCCAAGCGCGGCGCAGGGCCGTGCGGATTTGTGAAGTTTTCATCACGTCAGAAAACAGAAAGGGGCGTGCATTGGCACGCCCCGTACGGGCTGCAACAACAGAAAACCCGGAGGGGATTCCTCCGGGTTCGTCTTTTTCAACCCTTTATACTTTCAGTATATCACATTCGGAGGGGTTATTATTCGCTTCAGTGAAACTTTCTTTTCCAATCTTTTCAATAAGTTAACACAAAATTCAGCTTTGCCCCCTCTTGACAAGAAAAAAGCCCGTATTTTCAAGGGGCGTTTTTCGCTCCTTTATTGGAGCATGGGCCGCAGACGATTGGTGAAATCGTCGAGCCGCGGCACAGGAACGATTTCGATTTTCTGCTCGGCGAACACCTGCGCAACAAACTGGTGGCGGTCATTGTCGCGTTTTGGCTCTGTTTCTGTAATGGCACTGAAGCGGCAATCGGCCACTCGCGCGCGTATACGCTCGGCCGTGAAAGCAAACTCCTTGGCTTGCCGCGGGTCGCGCGCCAGCGCGACCGTGTGCACAAACCCTCGCGTGCCGTTGCTGCGCCAGGCAAAATCGATGCGTAGTGGATCTCCGGGGAAAGTGTACTCGGCGGCGCGGACGCCCAGCTGCATGCGTCGAAAAATCCCGCCACGGCGAAAATTCTCGATGGCCTGGGCGCGGATGCCGGCGCGCGTGTCCGCGGCCTCGACGGCGCCGCGCGGACGATAACTGGGCGGCGCAACGTGGTCGGCATAAAGTCGCTCCAGCTCGGATTCGAGGTTTTGAGAGAGCACTGCTCTCTGCGGACTCAGTTGCAGCAGGTTTGAGAGCGTATCATCCAGATGCTTCAGGAGTCCGGCGGCGCCTTCCGGGTGCCCGGAGGCCTGTGCCTCCAGGTCGGACTGTAGCGCACGCAGGAGACTTTCCTCCGCGTCGTAGCGCAGCTTGCGCAGGCGGGCAAACGCCTCGTCTTCCTCGATCAAGCGCACGTGGAGCGAGTTGCGCGCAGGATCATGCAGCAGCACGCCGACGTTGATCCATTCATCGCGGATCAGGTTCGGCGTGTAACGCAGGATGCGGTAGGTGAATGTCTGCAATCGTTCTTCGCTCATGGTTCACGTCCAGTTCGAAAATGGCTGACGGTACGTCTTTTTCGCGCTCAGGATCAGTTCGGGTACGATGCGACGCCGCGCAAGGAGTTTGTCGAGCAGCCGGAATAGCGCGTCCTGGTCATCCTCGTACCACTCCGGGGGAATCTCTTTCTGCAAATCGTCGAAGACGGAACTCCAATCGATCTTTTCGAGGCGGTCGAGCCACGGGCTGAACGATTGCAGGCTGCGGACAGAGTCATACACCCTCTGGCGCGCGTACAACCCGCGCAGGGGCGCGTCGGGGAAACTCCATTCGCCGGCGTTGAAGCAGAATCCCTGATCAATCATCCAGGCGGTAAAGCCGGAGCGCCCAGGCTCCGTAAAGAAAATCGCCTGGCGGCCGTTGGTGTTGCAGGTCCACTTGTCAAAAACGAGCATCCCGGCAAAATCCACGAGGTTTTCAACTTCGCGAAGGTGCTCGTCGGGCAAGAAATCGTGGACCGGCGTCCGTGCCGGGTCGCCCGGATAGCGCGAGCCAAACTGGAAGCCGTGCCGGCACGGCACTCGGCCCGTGCCAAATTGAATCGCGAGTTCCGTTGTGAGATCGATCAGTTCTTTGCGCACTTCAATCACGGCGACCTGCGGCGCAGGCAGTCCAAGCCGCGCGCCCAACCGTGTAGCGAGCAATTCATTGACCAGAACCCGCGGATGCTGCGGATTGTTCTGAAATTTGACGACGTAGTAATGACCATCCGAGCAGCGCATCAGGTGCGACTGAGCACCTCCTCGCATCCGGCGGATGTGTTCGACCGCGAGTGTCACGAGCGCGGATGTTACTAAATACTGATGGTCCCTGGTAGGTGATATGTGCCGGGGATCAGGGACGAAGGGAGTTCCCAATCCCGCCGTGCGGGATCATCTTGGCACTCCAGCCAGGCGCAGGCCGCCGCCTTGCTCGCGGACAGCCAGAGCAATGGCCGCTGCGATGACCAAATCGTCGTGCGTACCGGGAAGGGCAGCCATAGCGCAGTCGTCGCCATAGGCGAAACTGCGGCACTGTTCGAGCAGGCGCCGCGAGGCGAACGCCGTCCCGCAGGCGGGATCGCGCAGCATTTGCCCGAGCGCGCCGATGGCCTGCGGTTTTGTGCGCGCGTTCATCGGCCATCCCAGCTTTGCGGTTCCGCCGGCACTTTCCGCGTGCTGGTAAAGCCGCGAATAGTTGAACTCGTGCTGCAGGGCATAGAGCACGGCGTGTCCGTGGTTGTTGCGCTCGACGGCGATGAGTGCGCCGTTGTAGCGCTCGCCCAACCGCGCCAACTCCTGCGCGAAGCGCGACAGCGGCCAGCGGGCCATCAACTCGGCGCATTGCAGGCCGGTGTCGAGGTCCAGCACCACGGCGGCGGAGAAGTCGCCTTCCGCGCCACCCTCGGCGACGTCCGCGCCGATGACGTAGCTGCGGCCTTGTTGCGGCTCGAGCCAAATGCACTCCGCGGCGTTCTGCGAAATGCGCAGCGGGGAGGGAAGTTGGCGAAGACGCGCGTCAATGGCGTGCACGTCGAACACCGGCCGACCGGAGACGAGGAAGCAATCCGTGTCCGTCTCGGCAAATTCCTGCGGCGCCAGTCCCCCGAAGGTACGCGCAAGATAGCGCCGGTACTTGATTTGCTCCGGTGCGAGCTTTTCTTTCGCCATCAGCAGAGTTTCTTCTTCGCTGAACGGTTCTAGCGACTCTCCGGGCGCGAGCGGCAACCGGTAAGCCGGTTCGAGCCACCACGGAAAAAAGTGCGGCGTGTAGCCTCCCCCGGCGACCGCGCGAAGCCATTGCGCATGAAAGTACCCGCCTGCTCCGTTGGGCGTGGATTCGATATCCACGGCCCC
>JACQDD010000070.1 GCA_016201265.1 Terriglobales bacterium
AGGTAGTCGAGCGCGCGGAACTCGACCAACTGTTCGTCCGCCGTGCGCCGCGACCGCGCCGGGGAACCCGACATCCCCGCCAGATGCAGCGCCATCTGCCCGTCGTCAGTAATGCGATACGTAATCGCCCGCTTGAACTCCGCCGCAAGCGGTAGCATGGTGCGAAACACCTCGCCCACCGGCGCGAGATAGTAGTCGGCAATCCACTTCCCAAGCTTCAGCAATTGTTCATCGAGAACCGGCGAGAGGTCCAGCGCTTCGATGACTGGCTTGGTCCTTACCTTCGGCGGGCGATCGTGCAGCTCAACAACGATGCCCGAGAAGCGCTGCTGCCGGAACGGCACCAGCACCCGTCCGCCGACCACCGGCTCCATGCCGGGAGGAATGGCGTAGGTGAACACCATGTCCAGCGGCACGGCAAGGGCGACGTCGCAGAAGCGGGGCATGTCTGGAGTCAGCGTTCAGATGGATTCGCTCTAGCGGCGGTCTTGGCATTCTCAGCCGCTAGCAGAAGCGCTTGGGCCCATTGATGTAAGGACGGATTTTCGCTGACAGTGTCTTTGAGACCGCCAATATCGTGGAACTTTGCTGTGCGTCCGCCCGGTAGCCAGACCGCCAACATAGTTCCGTCCAAGAAATGGGAACACTCCCCCGTGTTGCCCCTTGGGCATCGGTCCGTCTGCAAATCTATTTGGCTAAGTTTCGCGACAAATTCTTTCGCTTCCTCTGAACTGATCGGAAGAACTGTCTTGATTGGTGCGACTGCTTTCGCTCGTGCCATGCATTCGGCTGGTGTCTGCCTGTGAGTGAGCCAATCGAATTCCACTGGTTTTTCGAACCGCAATTCGTAGACTGCGACACCGGCAGGTGCATGCTGTATCGCAATCGCGCGTTGCGGCCAAAACGATGGAAAAACCTCAAGCATAGCTAGAGTTTCACTCGGCCCTGCCGCTTCATGAAATGCGAGGCTGATTGCCCGGTAGGTCGTCTCAATTCCGCATGGAGTATCGAATTTCTTCTCTTCCGCCAATTGATAGTTGTGCTTGTTCCAGCGGTACGTCAATACTCGGCCTTTGGCGCAGTCTGGATCGACACCCGAAGCGGCGATTGGAAGGCTGATTTCGATTTCGCCCTTCTTCTTTGCCCACACGCGTGGGGGCCAGCAGTTGGGAGGTCGACACAAAGGCTCATGCGCTGGGGTGCTATCGACAGACCAAACCTTGCGAAATCCGCCGGAGCGCGGCGCCACAACTACCACTTCCACACAAGAGGGCTCACCTCGTTCGATAGTAAGCAGCACGTGACTGTGGCCGAGTGCTTTTACGTCAAATCTCCTGATAGAATCCGCTGGATCATCATCGCCTATCCCCGCGACCAACCGTATTTGTCTGACGTCCTTCGGGTCCAGGTTCATCCTCCTGGCAAGAGTCCTGTCCTGGTTCAAATGAAACACGGGCCAACTCACGCCCGGGATCGGGCCGCTTTTATCCGATGCGGACAAGAGGCTACCGAACACAATGACTGGAAGTAAATGAATGCCACACTTTCTCTTCAACACGACGTCACCACCAATGCGTCAGCCTCAATGAAAGGCTGCGCTATGCCTTTGCCGGCGCCTTCAGGCCCAGTTCCTTCATCACCATCTGCAGATCCTTCCACGCCTCGCCCTTCTGCCGCGGATCGCGCAGCAGAAACGCCGGGTGATAGGTCACCGCCAGCTTGCATCCATCCCAATTGGGATCGCGCACGCCCGCCGGCTTGAAGTCGTAGAAGCGTCCGCGCAGCTGCATCATCGAGGAATTCATGGCGAGCAGCGTCTTTGCCGCGACCGCACCCAGCGCAACAACGACTCTTGGCTTAATCACCGCAATCTGCCGCATCAGAAACGGCGAGCACGTTGCGCACTCCTCGCGCTCGGGCGTGCGATTCCCCGGCGGACGGCACTTCACGATGTTTGCGATGTACACCTGCCGTCGCTCGATCCCCATCGCCTTGATCATGTTGTTGAGCAGTTGCCCCGCGCGCCCCACGAACGGCTCGCCCTGCTCATCTTCATCCGCGCCCGGCCCTTCGCCCACAAACATCAACTCAGCCGCAGGATTCCCGACGCCGAACACGATCTGCTTCCTCCCCTGCTTGTGAAGCACGCAACGTGTGCAGTCGCCCAGGTCTTCGCGGATGATCTTCAGCGCCTTCACCGGATCGCTCACACCCTGCTCCGGCTTTGGCGCAATCACCTCGAATATGTTTTCTTCAACCGCCACCGGCATCGCGGCCGCCGTGGCTTTTCGTGGGCTCATCTCTTCTCCCGATTCTGGCTGCAGGTTCTGTGAGGTGATCTCTTCGACATAAACACCGGGCACGAGCATTTCCGGCGCTTGCACCCTTCCCGGGCCCGGCGTTTCGCGCCGATAGAAGTCATAGATTCCCAGTGCATTGTAAAAGCGGATTCGTTCGACTAGAGCGCGACGGAGTTCCGGATCCAAGGTGCGGGGCATTGCGAATAAGAATAGCAAACCGTATGGGGGAGCGTGTTTCACCACAGAGTCACAGAGCACAGAGAAAATACAAATTGAGGTTCTTGGTTTTCTCTGTGGCTCTGTGACTCTGTGGTGAATGAGAATTCCGAGACACGCTGAGCCGCGTTTACGCAGGTGCTTTCGGCGCGACCGCAACCCGTTTGCGCAGTTTCACAACCTGGTCGAGCACGCGCTGCGCGACTTCCCACTTCGAGGTCTCGGGCACTTCGACCACTTCGTCATGCGAAATGATCGTGACCGCGTTGCGGTCGGTATCGAAGCCCACGCCTTCGCGCGAAACATCGTTCACCACAATCGCGTCCAGTGACTTCGAGGCCAGCTTCTTGCGGGCGTTTTCCAGCACGTTCTCAGTTTCCGCCGCGAAGCCGACAATGACCTGTGAAGTCTTAGCCCGCGCCAGTTCCGCCAGAATGTCCGTCGTCGGTTCCAGCTCCAAAGTCATCGGACCCTTGCGCTTGATTTTTTGTCCAGCCGCCGCTTTGGGCCGGTAGTCCGCCACCGCCGCCGTCTTGATCACCACCGTGCTTTCGGGTAGCAGTTTCAAAACAGCCGCGCGCATCTCTTCCGCAGTCTCGACCCGCGCCACCTCCGCGGCGCCTGGCGGCATGATCGCGACCGGCCCCGTCACCAGCAACACGCGCGCCCCGCGCCGCAAAGCAGCCTCGGCGATGGCATACCCCATGCGGCCGCTCGAGCGGTTGGTGAGGTAACGCACCGGATCGATCTTTTCCCGCGTCGGACCTGCCGTCACCAGCACGGTCTCTCCGGCCAGGTCCTGCGAGGCACCGAGCACTTCCAGCACCGCCGCGACGATGGTTTCATTCTCCGCCAGCCTGCCGGGACCGACCATGCCACAAGCAAGATACCCACTGCCCGGCTCGACAATGCGCACGCCCCGCTTGCGCAGGATCTCGAGATTCGCCTGCGTCGCCTCGTGGTTCCACATGTTGACGTTCATCGCCGGCGCTACGACGACGGGCGCAGTGGTCGCCAGATAGAGAGTAGTAAGGAAATCGTTGGCGACACCCTGGGCAAATCGCGCGATGACATCGGCCGTGGCGGGCGCTACGAGCAGAGCGTCAATCGCCTGCGCAATCGCGATGTGTTCGATGGCGGATTCGACATTCGCCTGCTGATCGTCGGATCCGAACAGGTCGGTGATGACTTTTTCTCCGGAGAGTGCCGCGAAGGTGAGGGGACGAACAAATTCCTGGGCAGCGCGGGTCATGACCACCTGCACGCGGACACCGCGGTCCTGCAGCAGGCGGACGATTTCCGCTGACTTGTAGGCTGCAATTCCCCCGGAGATACCCAGAGCAATCTTCATGGCGAGAAACGGGCTGGGCAAACCGAGAAGTGCGGCGCCGCGCCCATTGATCTTGATGCCGCACAAGGCGCGCCGGTTTCACGTCCAGCGTCTCTGGCGGCAGAAACACAAACGCCGGCCGTTATGACCGGCGACTCACTTCCTAAGCGTCCGGACCAAATGCTTTATCCAGAGTTTCGGTGGCAGCGTCTACCGCCGACTTTGGAATCTCGGGAATGAGCCATTTAACCTTGCCCGCCTTGATCTCATCTTGCGCGATCCGGCAGGGTTTGCGCGATCCGGTTTCGATTACCGGCGGGGCGCCGCCTTGCAGTTGCCGTGCCCGCCGCGCCGCTACCAGAATGTAGCGATAGTTGCTGTCGAACCCTTCCATTAACTTCATACTCTCTCTCCCCAGAAGAGCAAACTCAGCTAGCGCCCGGCTTACCATCGGCGCCGAACGATGCCAGGATCGGCTGGACGCGCTCGCGGGCCTGGTCCAATCGGCAAGCTTGAGCCGTCTCGATGAGCCGTGCCTCGTCCGCAGTGCGCTTCGTCCCGGCGCGGCTTACTCGTTCCGCAAGCACGATCGCCCGCAGTTCATCGATCGCCTGTTCCAGCCGGTTGTTTACCAGTATATAGTCATATTTCCAGTAATTCTCTATCTCACGGGTGGCCGTAACCAACCGGCGCCGGATCACCTGTTCCGAATCCAGGCCCCGGTTGCGCAACCGCCATTCCAGCTTTTCCCGATCCGGCGGAAGAATGAAGATGCTGGCTGCCTCGGGAATCTTCTCCTTGATCTTGTCCGCTCCCTGCACGTCAATATCGAGCAGCAGGTCATTGCCGGCTGCCTCGGCCTGCCGCAGGAAGCGCCGCGCCGTGCCGTAGTAGTTTCCGAAGACGTTGGCGTACTCCAGGAACTCGTCGGCTGCGATCATTGCCTTGAATTCCTCATTCGTAACGAAGAAATATTCCTTGCCGTTCTGCTCGCTGCCGCGTGGTGGCCGCGTCGTGTAGGAGATGGAGAAGTCCAGGTGCTTAACGACTTTGAACAGTTCGTTGACCAGCGTGGACTTGCCCGAGCCCGAGGGCGCCGAGACGATATAGACGATGCTCATTCCAGATTCTGCACCTGCTCGCGGGACTTTTCGATCTCAGCCTTCATCAGCAGGCCCATCTCGGTAATGTTCAGCGCCTCTCCGGCCAGTCCGGAAGTCTTCGAAAGTAGAGTGTTCGCTTCGCGGTTCATCTCCTGCAGCAGGAAGTCGAGCTTCTTGCCCACCTCGCCGCCCTGATCGAGCAAGACAAGAAAATGCTTGACGTGAGTATTCAGGCGAACGAGTTCTTCCTGGATGTCGCTGCGGTCCACCAGGATGGCCGCTTCCTGCAGAATGCGTTCCTTGTCTACCTGTCCGCCCAGCATTTCCTGCATGCGCGCCTGCAAACGCTCGGCGTAGGCGCGCAGGATGGCGTTGCGATGGCCTTCCACGCCCGCGCCCGCCTTGGCCAGATGATTCATGCGCTCGCGCAGCTCGGACCCGATGCCCCGGCCCTCCTCCTCTCGCATCTGGTTCAGCTTGGCCAGCGCCTCTTCGACTCGCACCAGTACTGCCGCCTCGAGTTCCTCGCCGGACTTCTCCGCTGCCGACTCCATCGCTCCCGGCATGCGCAACACGACATTCAGATCCGGCTCGCCGGTAACGCCAAATTCATCGGCCGCCGTCCGGAAGGCTTGCACGTAACTCCCCACCATTTGGCGGTTGAGCGCGACACCGTTGCTGCCCGCGTACGCCAGGCTCAGCGTGACCTCCACGTGGCCGCGGGCCAGCTTTTCTTTCAGCAACCGGCGCAGCTTCATCTCCAGTGCATCGGTGTCCGACGGCAGCCGGAAATGCAGGTCGAGAAAACGATGATTGACCGACTTCAAGGCGAGAGAAAAGGCCAGGCTGGAGTTCACCTGCCCTTTGACCTGCGCGAAACCCGTCATGGAGCGAAGTGGCATGTTAGTAAACGTGGCTCTAGGCCTTAGTCTGGGCTTTAGGCTCTAGGCTTGATCGTCCCCGCCATTCATGGAATTCCGGGAACGCAGCGCCCAAAACCGAGAGCCCAAAGCCTCAAGCCTAAAGCCCAAAGCCTTCCTCTACCGCGGCGCGTCAGCCTCCGCAAATTGCAACTCATACAGCCGCCGGTAGGTGCCCAACTTTTGCATCAGCTCTTCGTGCGCCCCAATATCGCTGATGGTGCCGTTCTCCAGCACCACGATGCGGTCGGCGCGGCGCACGGTCGAGAGCCGGTGCGCGATCACCAATACAGTACGCCCGCTCATCAGATTTTGCAGCGCCGACTGCACCAGCGCCTCCGATTCGCTGTCCAGGGCGGAGGTCGCTTCGTCCAGAATCAAGATCGGCGCGTTTTTCAGGATGGCTCGGGCAATGGCAATCCGCTGGCGCTCCCCGCCGGAAAGCCGCACGCCGCGCTCTCCGATCACCGTTTGGTAACCCTCAGCAAGGCCTTGGATAAACTCGTGCGCCAGCGCGGCCCGCGCCGCCTCCTCGACCTGCTTCTGCGAGACATGCGGCTGGCCGTAGGCAATGTTATTGCGCGCGCTGTCGTTGAACAGGACCGTTTCCTGCGTGACAATGCCGATCTGCGATCGCAGCGACGCCAGGGTGACATCCCGCACATCATGGTCGTCGATCAGGATGCGCCCGCCGCTGACATCGAAGAAGCGGGGGATCAGGTGCACCAGCGTGCTCTTCCCCGCTCCGCTCGAGCCCACCACGGCCAGCACCTCGCCCGCCTGCACCTTGAGGTTGATTCCGTGCAGAATGTCGCGCGAACCTTCTCCACTCTCATACGCGAACGAGACATCTTCGAAGCGGATCGCCCGCGTGAACTTTGGCAGCCGCTTCGCGCCGGGCTTTTCCCGCACCTCGTCCTCAATATCCATAAAGCGGAAGATCTCGGAGGAAGCTCCCGCGGCCTGCTGGAAGCTGTTATTGAAGAGGGCGAACTTCCGCACCGGATCGTATAGCTTGAAAACCGCGATGATAAAAGCGAAGAACGTTCCCGGGGTAAACACGTTCTTGTTGATCTGGTCGCGCCCCAGCAACAGGAGCAGGGCTATCGCAATCGCTCCGATGATGTCCATCAGCGGAGAACTGACGGCCGCCGCGGCGACGGATCGCAGGTTGGCGCGAAAAAACCGCTGCGCCGCCTTCCGGTAGCGCCCGGCTTCCCAGGATTCCATCCCAAACGCCTTTACGATCCGGTTCCCGGTAATAGTCTCGTGCAGGATGTTCTGGACTTCGGCCAGCTTGTCCTGGCCGCTCCTCGTCGTGGTGCGCACCTGCCGCCCAATTTTCCTGGACGAATAAAGAATGATCGGCACGAATAGCAGCAGCACCCACGCCAACTGCTTCCCAATCAGGATCACCACCGCCGCGGTGAACACGAACGTGAAGAACTGCTGCAGGAACTCCGCCATCACACTCGACATGGCCGACTGAACTTTCTCAATGTCGTTGACGATGGTCGAGATCAGCGTGCCGGTCGTGTGCCTGGAAAAAAACGCGCTCGAGCGGCGCAGGATGGTGTTGTAGAGGTCATCCCGCAGATCCGTCACCATCCCGAAGCCGGCATAGTTCACCAGGTACGTCCCCGCGTAATCGAAAATCCCCTTCAGCACCGTCGCCCCGACCAACGCAAAGGCGACCACGGTCCAGGGATTGTGAAAGTGCGATGGGACGAACTGCTGCAGGAAGAGCGTTCGGTCGGTGCCGGGCAGGCTGAACAACTGGATGGGCTTACTTTGCGACGCTGGATTCAGCACGCGGTCAAAAATCGGGCCGATCAGCAGCAGACGAAAAGCGTCCAGCAGCCCCACCATCGCCATAAGCAACACCGACGGCAAGAACTGCCAGAGGTAGGCAACCAGGTAGCTCAAAAGCCGCGCCAGTTGGCGAGATGGAGCTTCTGGCGATCCTGCTCCGTTCGCGCCCGCCAGTGAGGTGGTTGCCATGCTTGTGAACTCTAATTCTATATGGGCTTTGGGCTCTAGGCTTTGGGCTCTGGGCTCTGGGCTTTGGGCTTCAGGTCTGTTCATTGGGTTTTCCCAAAGCCTAAAGCCCAGAGCCCACCCTATTTCGGGCTATCCCGATGCACCACTTTCACCTTGTACCCCGCTTTGTGCAGGCGCTTGCCGACCTCCTCGGCGATCATCACCGAGCGATGTTGTCCGCCCGTACAGCCGAAGCTGATCGTCAGATAGCTCTTCCCCTCCCGGATATAGTGCGGCAGCAGGTACACCAGCAGATCGGAGATGCGGCTGATGAACTCCTGCGTTTGCGGAAACGACCGGATGTACTTGGACACGCGCGGGTGCCGCCCGGTGAGCGGTCGGAACTCCGGCACAAAGTGGGGATTGGGGAGGAAGCGCACATCGAACACCAGGTCGGCGTCGTCGGGAACGCCGTGCTTGAACCCGAAGCTCACACACGAGACCAGGATTGTCTGATGACCGCCCGACTGCTGTTTGAAGCGGTCGGTCAGGTGCGCGCGCAACTCGTGAACATTGAACTTGGAAGTATCGATGGCCAGGTCGGCAATCGCGCGGATGGGCCGGAGATGCCGTCTTTCGGCCGTCAGAGAAGCCCGCACCGGAGCATCGGTGCCCAGGGGATGTGGACGCCGTGTCTCGCTGAAGCGCCGCAACAGGGACGCGTCGCTGGCCTCGAGAAAAATCACCCGCGTCGGAATCATCCGCTTGACCGACTTCAGAATGGCCGGCAGCCGCTCCAGTTGCGAACCCTCGCGGACATCCACCACCAGCGCGGTGCGGGGAATTTCCCCGGACTGGAGCGCGAGTTCGGCAAAGCGGGGGATCAGATCGACCGGCAGGTTATCCACGCAGTAGTACCCGAGGTCCTCGAACGCCTTCAGCGCCGAAGCCTTCCCCGAGCCGCTCATCCCAGTGATGATGACCAGTTCCGCCCCGTCGCGATGCTCACCCTTGCGCCCACGAACCGGCTTTGTGGCGGCGCGCAATACTTTCTTCGTCCTGCTGCGATGAGGCATTCCCCGGCATCTTAGCATTAAGCCAGCCCAGGAATGTTCTGGAGGTGCGCTGTAGGTTGGATCGCGCTGGAACCGTTTCGAGAAGGATTGGAAATCGAAGGTTGGTTACCTCTGCAATCTGACCTCTGCAATCCGTTTCTTACTTCTACAATCTGACTTCTGCCTTCTGCAATCTTGTGCAACTGCTCACGCCGCCGCCCATTTCCCCATCTGCACCAACTCGCGCTCCACGATCTCGCACGCACGAGTGAACGCGGCTGGAACAGCTTTGGCGACGGTTTCAGAAAGTCCCAGCTGGGTCTGGACGTGCTCCGGCTCGACCCCTACCAGGAAAACCCGCTTCGGCAGTTCTCCCAGAAGCTGTGCCGTGGCCAGCAACTC
>JACQDD010000071.1 GCA_016201265.1 Terriglobales bacterium
CGGGGGGAGAAGGCTCCAGGCACTGTCCTGACTGCCTGTGCCGTGGGAAGGGAAGCGCGGCTCTCGCCAGCTTCACGTTCCCATGTAGGCGAAACAATCGCACGGCTGATAAAATCAAAAACGTTCGATCCATGAACCAACACGTGGGGCTATAGCTCAGCTGGGAGAGCGCATCGTTCGCAACGATGAGGTCGTCGGTTCGATCCCGACTAGCTCCACCATACGAACTCCCCTGGTGAAGTTCGCCCAGCCCCCTGGCACGCACCTTGGGAACACCACCGCTTCTTTTATGAAATCCCCTTCACAGTTCTGCTAAGATGTGCTGATTCTGAGGGCTAAGTCCCTGGATCTGCACCGCTTCGTCGGTTCGGGTTTGGATACCAGGATGCCTCTCCCCAGTTGGCTCTCCCGCTGCCAGCCCTAAGACCTACGTGTCGGTAGGAGTGCTTTTGAACGACCGAAGTGTTGGAAATCTAGTCCGCAGAAAGCGGAGTTGGTACCAGCGCCGCCTGCGGGTCCAGCGGGCCCTGATTGCGACCGCACTGCTGCTCTTGCTGGCGGCTGTTTGCTGGCAGACCGCGGCCCGTTTTCTTGCCCTTCCCACCCTGCACACTTCGAGTTTTCTCCCGGAGTCCTTCTGGACCCGCGGTGACGTTCGCAGCAACCTGACATTGTTGTCGCATACCCGGGCGCCGCACGCCTCGCCGCCGGGACAGGGAACGTATCCCTATTCGGTGATTCCGGGCGGGATTCGAGACGCTGCCGACCTGCAGGAGATCGCCGCGCGCGACTATGTTGTCCGCCGCCATTTCGCCGGCTTCGACTACCGCCACGCCCGCCTCGTTCGTTCCGGCAAAGCCCGCGAAGCTTATCTTTCCTACCGTATCCGTGACCGCGTCTTCTGGACGCGCAAGAGAGTCCGGCTGCTCCAGGCCGAACTCCTGCTCACGGACGGCAAGATCACGGCGCGCGCGCGCTGTGGGAACCGGGTATCCGAGACTCCCAAGCCTGAGGTCTCCGAGGAAGAACCCGAAGAAGATGTTCTCGATCAGCCGGTCGCTGAGATCGACCCCATTGGTCCCTCTTTGCCCTTCCGTTTCGCCAACGTCCATCCCAACCTGCCCGGCGCCGATGCCATTCCCCCCGGCAGCCCGCAGCTTTTTGCCGGCGGTTTCTTCTTCCCCTACGTCGAATTCGGCGTCCCCATCCCTAAAGGGATCTGCAAGCCTGGCGACCAGGGAGGCGGCGACGACAAGAAGCGCTGCCGTCACCACCACCCTCCGCCACTGGTTCCTGAACCCACAACGATGGTACTGATCTCCTCTGGACTGGCCGCCGTTTTCTGGCGCTACCACCGCGCCAGCCGTGCCACCGCAGTCTAGGCTCGCTCTGCAACTGCCTCACCGCATTTGGGTCGTGGTGCAGTCTGACAGGCTGCCCTTTTTGCGGGAGGCTTCCCAGAACCTTAGCCTCGCGGGTTTCCTTCGTGATCCCTTCGTGTCCTTGGTGGTTGCCTGGGGTTTGCTACCGACGCAACGGTGTGGATAACCACAAAGGACACGAAGGGATCACGAAGGGGATCACAAAGGAAACCCAAACTGCACCCCTGCCCGCGTTTTGCTTTTGTCCGGCGGGAGGCTATGGACCGATTCCGCTTTTTTGGAAACAGTTCTACGACTTCCGAGTATGGGTCAGCTTGTCCTCGGGCTGCTAGACTTTGCTCAGGACTCTCCATGACTTCTCGATTCCGCTGTGGCGTCCTGCTCGCGATGGGGGCCTTGTTGACGGCTCCGCTGGCTGCGCAGGATACCGTCCGCGTGCAGCGCGTAGCCGTACTCGGCAGCGGACAAGCCATTGAGGTTGAGATCCAGACGACGGGCGTGATTGCTCCTCAGAGCCAGATGATCACGGGCCCTGATCGCATCATCGTGGATTTTCCCGGCGCCTTGCCGGCGGCCAACTTACGCACCCTGAATGTGAATCGCGGCGCTTTGAAAGCCATCCGGGCAGGATTGTTTTCCAGCAATCCGCCGGTGACGCGGGTCGTGCTCGATCTGAGCGAGCCGCAGTCGTATCAGATCTTCTCCGTCCGCAATGTTGTCATGCTCAAGGTGGGGCCGGTGGGTGGCCCCGGAAGCAAAGTTCCCGAAACGGCGATCATTTTGGCAGCGAACGAAGCGCCCCCGGAGGCGCCGCCCAAGCCGGCGATGGAAGTCACCTTCCACAAGGGGCTGCTTCGAATCCGTGCGGAGCGCGCCACGCTTGCTCAGGTGTTGTTCGAGGTGCAGCGGCAGACCGGCGCCGAGATCGCAATCCCTGCCGGAGCGGAAGGCGAAGAAATCGCTGCCGATCTGGGTCCAGCCCCGGCGCGCGACGTCCTGGCGGCGTTGTTGAATGGCTCGCGCTACAACTTCATCTTCGTCGGAAACAATCGCGGACGCACCCTGCAAAAGGCCATCTTGAGTGTGCGGTAGCGAACGCCGCTGAATCGGCAGGGTGGGCCCGGAGCCAGCAGCTGTCCTACCGCGAAATCAGCCGCACCGGCACTGCCGAAGCCCCATTTCCCAGGATCGGCTGGCCCGTGGCGGTCGTACCACAACCCACCAGATTTACGACGGTGGTCTTGATCTGGCCGGAACTCTCTGCGGCCTCCCCATCGGGATTCAGGAAGAGCTGCACGAACCCGATCACTTGCACGCTGGGGGGACTGCCCGGAGGAGGCCATGCGACGGAACTGTCGAAAACCGGAACGGTCACCAGCGAATCGCTCACCATCACGTTCTTACCAATGGCGGCCGCCACGGGATTGTCGGCTCCTCCCACGAACTGGAACGACTGCAGGCAATCGGAGTTTGCACACAGCCCGCAACGCTCTTCTGATATGGGTTCAGTCCCACTTTACAATTCGGGAGTGCCTGGGTCGGGGCAGGGAAACTCGACGGGTCTCCCGAGTAATACTGCCATTTGGTCGGTGTTGGCAACGGATCGCAGTTGTTGGTACAGAGAGCGACGAAAGAGACTGGAGCATCCTTCCCAATCAGCGACAGAGCTGCGGGTTCGATAGTCCCGGTGGTCGCGTTGAAAATGTCACTGCTGTCGTTAGGATTTTTGTTGGGCAGCACCCACGGTTTCACGCAAATCGGGGCAACCGGCGCACCGCCGCTGACGCTAGCGGCGAACCCCGAAGGATTGTAGGCTTCGGCCGTGGCGGTAGCAGCTACGCTGACCTGAGTGCGTCCCCAAATGCGCGCGAAGAAAGTTGGCAGGTCGTTTCTCGTGACCTGCACCGTGACCCGAGGATTGGAACCAGCCCCCAGCCCAGAACCCTGAAAACTGACGTTGACCTCCCCCGCTCGCCCCCCGACTTTGTTTTGCACAGCGACCTGGGTCGCGACGGTGGTTGCGAGAATCTCTGCGTTCGCCCTCACGTTCAGGATGACATCAGTGGGATCAGAAGTCGTTCCCGAATTCGCCAGGACGCGCGCTGCGGCCAGCGCTGCTCCGTCGGCCGCCAGTTGGGCTTCGCTGCGGGCGGTGTAAAACGTGACTAGGTCGATCGCCAGCACTGCCATCGCGCCCACGACAAACAGAAGCACGATCGCGACCAGCAGAAGGACGACGCCGCGTTCACCCTTGCGCCCGGATATGGTTCGTTCACGATGCACAAATCCTCACATCTGATTGTGGACAGTCGCCGTCTCGCTGAGGCACGTTTTTGCGCTATACCCGGGTCCCGGAAAGAGCAACTGAATCGCGCTGTTAAAGCGCCAGTGATATGGATAACTCACCGTCACTTGAGTGCCAACCGTCACCGGCGGAGTGGCCTCAGTGGGGACCCAACCCCGATCGATTTCGATCCGCAACTTATCGGCAGGATCATTCAAGCAGCCGGGAGTAGCGTCTGTCGGATAACTCCAACAACCCGAAATCGTATAGGTCCAGCTCAATCCCCCATTCGGGGTCGGGGTCACGGGAACCGCGCAAGTTCCCTGGTTCGCCAGAGGCAGCACTCCATCGGCCGCCAGGGAATTGAAGATCACGCTGACGACCGGCTGGAGCGACTCCGGGTCGGGATTGGGTAAGGGGTCAATGTACATATCGCCGGTTGGTTGCCCACCGGCAACGATCGCCCCCGCCTGCGCTGCGTGCGCGATTTTTTGCTTCTGGTTGTAGGCGCCGCTGAAGTCGTAGATTCCCACGACAAACACCACCAGAAGTGGCAACACGATTGCAAACTCGAGTAATGCCGAGCCTTCCGTTCTGTTCGCCAGTGCGCTAAGACGCCGCATTCAATTCTCCATCCGGCTGCGGGCTTCGGCCTTCAAGAAAATTGGCTGCGTACCGAGCGAAGTGAAGGGCACGTGGAACTGGAACGGGTATTGAAAACTCACGATCGTTCCGCACTGCGCCGGCGGTGACGTAGGATTAAGCACCACCAACCGGCAGATGGTGACGTTATTGGTGGTTGTGCATCCGCCGCCTGGCGGCGCAGGCGGGGATGGACAGGCGGCTACTGACGGCATGTAGGTGATGATCTTACTCTTGTCGACACTGGACGCATCCATCACTGAAAAGACCGAATTCTCCACGGTCGCATCGCACGGAAAATGCGTGTCCGTGCCGCCACCGTCCTGCCAGGGGCACCCCTGGGGGCACGTGGCGCACGCCGGCCGCGCCGCCGTAACCGCTCCCTGTTGTGCGGCTTGCGTAATCGTTGCGTAGATATTGAAAGCCCGGCCGAACCACACGATCCCCAACAGGAACGTGAAAACCACCGGCAGCACCAGCGCCGCTTCGGCGATTTCCGCACCCTCCGCGCGGACGAGTTTGCGTACGATTTTCAGCATCGCCGATCTACAGCTTCCCAATCGCTCTCCCCACGCCATAGAGGACCACCGTCAGCGCCATCGCCACGCCGAAGGGAATCTTTGTGGACTGCGCGCTGTCCAGTGAAACTTCCGATCCAGGCATCCGCAGGCTGAAAAAAGCCGCCAGCATGTGGACGATGTTGCGCAGTGTCTGGATTAGCCGCCCCTTCCAGATGACCACCACCAACGCCATGATCCCTGCCATCAGAATCGTTCCCATCAACACCGCGATCAGTTGCCGCGAGCCCAGGCAGGCTCCCAGGGCGCCCGCCAGTTTCCAGTCTCCGGCACCCAGGCTCCGAACCAGCACGAAAGGCAAAAGGAGCCCCAGTCCCAGCGCGGCTCCCAGCAGAGCGTTTTTCAGCCCTGCCCACCCGAACAACGCCGTGTTGACCGCGATACCGGCCACTAAGCCCGATACCGTCAGCCAGTTGGGAATCCGCCGATAGCGCCAGTCCAGGATTCCCGCGCCAATCGCCGTCAGCACAGCCGGAATCCAGGGGGCAGTTTGGAGCATGATTGCCACCGGCAGACAGAACGCGTCGTCCGGGCTCGCTTAAGGTACTTTAGGGCTTTTTCGTCGCACGCTCAAGGGGGAAGTCGTGAGGGTGTCATACCACATTAGAAATGTCCCCGGTTAGTCCACAATAGAAATGTCCCCTGGTTGTGGTTTCACCATGCCGGAGAAAAGTTGGGAGTGCGCATGTTTCCGTAGCCTTGTCTCCAAGGGTGATGCAGTTTGGGCCAATGCCGAGAGTTTTTCACCTCTGCAATCTGACCTCTGCAATGTCTCCTACCGCGAGACCGGGCTCGCCGAATTCCGCTCCGCGATCACCTTCCGGGCATTCTCCGCCAGAGAGCGCGCCTGCGGCAGCAGGTCGAGGGCTTTGATCACTTCCGGATCGGTTTCCGCCCGCACTTTCAGTCCCTCTTCCTGTCCGAAGGAATCCACAAATAGCTCGCTCTTGATGCTGGAGCGCAGCCACTCGTGGTTCTCGATCAGCTCGGCCTCGGTAAAGGGAATCTTCTCTTCGTCGAGGAACTTGCGGAAGTCCTGCAACAACACGTCATCCACTTCAAAGGTCTGCGTAATCTTATGTCCGACCACGTAGCGCTTGGCGAAGTTGAAGAATGCGTAGTGTTGCAGCAGGCTGTCCTGGAACTTGTTGGATTTGACGGCAGGCAGCTTTACGTCGGGCGTGATGCCGCCGCCGCCGTACACCGTGCGCCCGCTGTCGGTGAGCTTTACTTCGTGATTAGCGATGTTCTCATCGTTCTCGCGGTTGTAATAGTAGTCGTACAGCGAAAGATTCGAGTAATCGCGCTGGATCAGCCGTCCGCTGGGCGTGTAGTAGCGCGCGGTCGTGAGTGCCAGGCCCGTATTTTCCGCCAGCGGATAAACGGTCTGCACCAGTCCCTTGCCGAATGTGGTCTCACCGACAATCAGTCCGCGGTCGTGGTCCTGAATGGCGCCAGCTACGATCTCCGCCGCCGAAGCTGTGCCGCGATTGACCAGCACCACCAGCGGATAGTCTTTGCCGCCGCTGCCATGGGCTGCGCTATAGCGCTTCTCCGGTGACGAACGCCCGTGGTGCGAGACAATCAGCTGTCCCTTCTTGAGGAACTTGTCCGCCACGCCCACGCCTTCGCTCAGCAGTCCGCCGGGATTCTGACGCAGGTCCAGGATCAGGCCCTTTACGTCACCCATTTCCTCCAGCGCCTGCGCCACTTCGTGCTCGGTAGTTTCCTGGAACCCGGAGACGTGCATATACCCGATGCCGGGCTTGATCATGAAGTGCAGGTCCACGCTGTAGCGCGGAATCTCGTCGCGCACCACGCTGAACTCCAGCGGATGGTCGGCGCCTTCGCGCAGCATCGTGATCCGAACCGTCGTCCCTTTTGGCCCCTTAAGCAGATCGGCGACGTCCGACGTGCTCATGTTGTCGGTGGGCTTGCCGTCCACCGCGACGATGATGTCGCCGGGATGAATGCCTGCCCGATAGGCCGGCGTGCCGGCAAAGGGCGCAATCACAATCACCTTGTTGTTGCGCGGCCCGACCGTCATACCCACGCCGTAGTACTTGCCGCGCTGCTCTTCGCGCAGCAGGGAATACGACTTGGGATCGAAGAAGTTCGAGTGCGGATCGAGCGAGTGCAGCATGCCCGGAATGGCGCCATTGTAGATGGCCTTGTCCGCGCTCACCGGCTCGGCGTAGTTCTCCTCCACCGTTTCATACACTTGGGTGAATTGCTTGTAGCTGTCCCGGACGTCGGAATCGCTGCTGGGCGTGGCCGGCGGGCTGATCCTCTGCGCGAAGACCATTCCCAACAAGCCAAACAGAGCGAGGACGAAAACTACCAGGAAAAGAGAGCGACGACAACTACCGGCCATGTTTCAAAATCCTCGGGCAGGGTAATGTGGAGGGATCCTGCCACCGCATCTGAGCGCAGTATAGCATGTAGACGCGTCTATCTAGTTGGACGCAAGATACCGTCCAAAGTTACCCCAGTTCTCCCACTTCGGAGCAAAAAACTCCCCTAAAAGAAGCGGGTCACACCCTCTTCCAGCACCACCACCCGGTCTTTCACTCCCGCCGCCTCGGCCTCCTGCGCCAGCAATTGCAGGGGTTCGTCGATCGGCTCGTGCGACAGCTGAAACGTCCCGTAGTGCATGGGTATCATCCAGCGGGCATTCAGGTCGAGGAAAGCTCGCGTGGCGTCAGCCGGGCTGGTATGCACATTGCGGAATTGGGGTGGGTTATAGGCCCCGATCGGCAATAGCGCCAACTCCGGTGCCAATCGCCTCCCGATCTCCCGGAAGCCCGAAAAATACGCTGTATCTCCGGCGTGATACACGGAATGCTTCCCCGAACGCAGCACATATCCGCCATAGCCGCGGTGCGAGTCTTTGATGATGCGCGCCCCCCAATGCCGCGACGGCACATGAGTGATGTCCAAGCCGCGGTGGCGATAGGTATTCCACCACTCCAGTTCGACGATGTCCTGGAACCCCAGATCGGAAACCAGGTCGAACACGTGATGTGGAATGACCAGCGTGGGCGACGATCCGCGCTGCCGCCGTGTCTGTCGCGCGATGGTGCGCAGCGACTGCCGGTGCAGGTGATCGAAATGGGCGTGCGTCACCAGGATGACATCCACGGGTGGCAGGTCGCGCAGGTGCAAGCCCGGCCGTCGCAGCCGTTTCAACAGGAACAGCCAGCGCGCGAAATTTGGGTCAATGACGATGCTCTGTCCACCGATTTGCAGGAAGAAGCTGGAATGTCCGATGAAGGTCACGCCCAACTCGCCGTTGGTGACCAGTTGCGGCTTGTGGGTATGTCCCGTCCGCGGCGTGACCGCGGAGTGCCGCACCAGGCGCGTGAACTGACTGGCCCGCTTGCGCAGGGCCGGATTTTTCAAAGAGGCCTTTAACATCGATTCAACCAATCCGCCCAGTGGCGCGGACTGCTACAACATCCTTTCGTGCTTCGCAAAGTTTTCTCTAGAGGTAGATGCTTCCCATCCCGCATTCGTCGCACCGCGGGGCCCGGTTTCCCCGGTTTTCTCCACTGCCTTGCGATGTCTGGTGTTTAGTGTTTACTAGTGTAGAACAATCCGGTTTGTCTTGACCGTGACTTTCCTGGTCATATCTAATCCAAAGTTCGGAGGACACAAGTCTGATGCGCGTTGCTTTTCTGGGTATGGGAATCATGGGACGGCCGATGGCCGCCAACCTCGTCAAAGCCGGGCACGAGGTCACCATCTGGAACCGAACCCCGGGCAAAGACCTGGAAGGGGCGCGCACTGCGTCTTCTCCCGCCGACGCTGCGCGCGGCGTCGAGGTGGTCTGGATGTGCGTTTCCGATACCAAGGCGGTGGAGAACGTGTTGTTCGGTCCCGGTGGAGCGGAAGAGGCACTCGCCGCCGGCATGATCATCGCCGACTCCAGCACCATCTCGCCTTCGGCCACGCTGCGCTTTGCCGAGCGTGTGAAAGCGCGCGGCGTGGACTACGTCGACGCCCCTGTCACCGGCTCCAAGATTGCCGCGGAAAGCGGCAGCCTCATCTTTATGGCCGGCGGCGACGAAGCCGTGCTGGCGCGCCTTCAGCCCCTTTTTCAGGCGATGGGGAAGCAGGTCTTCCACATGGGCGACACCAGCAAAGGCCAGGCCACCAAGCTCGCCATGAATCTCCAGATCGCGCTTATCTACGAAGGCTTCGCCGAAGCCCTCACTCTCGCCACCAAGCTGGGCGTGGAAATCGAGAAACTCCTGCCCTTGGTGCAGGCCTCCATGGTCCGCTCCGGCGTCGTGGACTACAAGGCCCCCTTCATCTTGAAACGCGACTTTTCTCCAAATTTCCCTCTCCGCCTCATGCTGAAAGACATTCACCTGACACTCGATGCGGCCAAGGAAGCGCGCGTGCGCCTGCCGGGATTGGAGGCTGTCGAGGAGGTCTACGACCTCGCGGCCGAGGAAGGCCACCAGGACCTCGACTACGCCGCCACTCTAACTTTGCTGGAGAAATGGGCGGGCGTGGAAGTGAAGGGCGCAGCGTAAGGGATTGCAGAAGTCCAGAAGTCAGATTGCAGAAGTAAAAACGCGGACCGTTATCGAGGTCTCACTTCTGCAATCTGCGATCTGCAATCTGCAATCTGACCTCTGCACTCTCGCTACTCCTTCTTCTTCGCCAGCGACCGGATGTAGTTGACCAGGTTCCAGACGTCGTCGTCTTTGGCGCGGTCGCCTTCGGGCGGCATGTCGGCTTTGCCTTTGCGGATGATGTGGAAGAGCTCTCCATCGGTGCGGTCCTTCAATGCGTCCGGCTTGGTGAAGTCGGTGACGCCCTTCAGGTCAGCCGCCAGATCGCCTTTGCCATCGCCATTTTCTCCATGGCACATCGCGCAGTCGATCGCGTACATCTTCTTGGCTTTGGCCAGCCCCTCGGGGCTCGCTTTGACGGGATTGGCCTTCTGGGCTGCTTCCGGCGGAATCTTGTTCTCGGCGGGTGGCGCTGCTTTCGGGGGAGTCGGGGCCTGTTGCGCCCTCAGAACACACGTGAAAACCAGTAATGCGAGAAGGATCGGTATGCTTCTTTTCAACACGGCAACCTCCTCGACAGATGTGCGCTTGAAACGCTAGCTACATTCTACGACTTGCCAAACCGCACGGAAAGCATCCTCGTGCCGAACGCTAGGCGTGAGAACCACACAGGGCAATGGCACCCGACCCAAGCACCGCAGGTCGTCGCGGCCACCCGAGCTTATTACGTCCGTAACCCCATGAGCCATCAGGATTACACAACTATTACACAGCGCTTTCCGCGCCTCCTGTTATCGTGCTAATCAACCTTATCTGTGAATCTTCTGTCGGGAGCAACCAACATCATGAACGATCTCAGCCTGCACAAACAGCAGGTGAGTAAAGAGGGTTTCAACTGGGGCACAGCGACTGCGATGGGCCTCTTCCACGTGGGCGCTGTCGCGGCCCTGTTTTTCTTTACCTGGAAGGCGCTCTTCGTCGCTGCGTTCCTCTGGTGGGTCTCCGGAAGCCTCGGTATCGGCATGAGCTATCACCGCCTGCTGACCCATCGCGGCTACAAGACGCCGAAGTGGATCGAATACTTTCTCACCTGGTGTGCCACCCTGGCGCTGGAAGGCGGGCCGATCTTCTGGGTCGCGACCCATCGCATTCATCACCAGTTTTCCGACGAGGATGGTGACCCGCATTCCCCTCGCGATGGCAAATGGTGGTCGCACATGGGCTGGATCTTGATGGGCAAGTCCATGCATCACGACACCACCACCCTCGCCCGCTACGTGCCTGATCTGACCAAAGATAAAGTTCACGTTTGGCTGACCAGGTACCACTACACTTCGAACATCCTCCTCGGCGCCGTCCTGTTCGCGATCGGTGGATTGCCCTGGCTGCTCTGGGGAGTCTTCTTCCGCGTGGTGCTTGGACTGCACTCCACCTGGGCCGTGAACTCGGTCACCCACATCTGGGGATCGCGCCGCTTCGCGACGAAAGACCTCTCGACCAACAACTGGTTCGTCGCTGTGCTCACGTTCGGCGAGGGCTGGCACAATAATCATCATGCCCACCCCGTTTCCGCGTGTCATGGCATGACCTGGTACGAAGTTGATCTCAACTGGTACGGCATCTGGGCATTGAAGAAGCTGGGACTGGCGCGGCACGTCTACAAGATCACGCTCGATAATCTGCCACCCAAGCCGGCTCTGATCCGCGACCTGAATGCTGCTGAGTTGGCGACCGCTTCGGGCAACGACTAGAAAGCATTTAACCGCAGAGGACGCAGAGTTCGCAGAGGAAGAACGGGAATCACTTCACCGATGGCGCGGGCGATAACCCAGCAAAAGCAGGGATCCAATTTCTCAGAATTTCTCTGCGAACTCTGCGTTCTCTGCGGTTAAAGCCCTTTTCCCGCTAAAATCACCCTGTGCGCATCATCAGCCGGCAGAAGGCGATCTACTTCTTCATCACGCTGGGCGTGTGCCTGGTGGCGGCTGCGGTCGCACTCAACGTCGGCTGGATCATCCTCAACTGGCGCGAGGGCCTCAAGCTCTTTCTCGGCGCGTTACTGTTCCTGGTCATCATCGCCGGGCTGGTGCTCAACACGATCTTTCTGGTCCGGGAAATCCGCCGCAACGAGCAGCACGACAGCTTCATTAATGCGGTCACGCATGAACTGAAAACACCGATCGCCTCCATCCGGCTCTATCTCCAGACTCTGCAAAGACGCGAAGTGGATGCGGAGCAGCGCCGCGAGTTCTACCAGTCGATGCTGCTTGACACCGAGCGCCTGCTGCGCACCGTGGAGCAAGTGCTGCAGGCGGGCGCGGTCGGACAGAAGAAAATACCGGCCCAACGTCTTCCGCTCGAGTTCAATGCACTCGTCCGCGAATGCATGGAGCTGGCGAGCCTCCGCCATCATCTGCGGCCGGAGGATCTCGACTACCGGGAATCGCTCAACGGCGCCGCATCAGCGGGCGTCACGGGCGATCCGGAAGAATTGCGTACCGCGGTCTCCAACTTGCTCGACAACGCGGTGAAGTACTCCCCCGAGGGCGTGCACATCTCGGTGGAGCTGGATGTCCCGGATCAAGAGCGCGTCGTGCTGCGCGTGCGCGATCAGGGCGTCGGCATCCCGCAGCACGAGCTGAAGCGCATTTTCAGGCGGTTTTATCGCGTCGCT
>JACQDD010000072.1 GCA_016201265.1 Terriglobales bacterium
CCAGGCTCACGAATCGCAGGCTCGTCGTCGTCTCCGTTTGCCCGCCAGGCAATGTCCGCACCCGTTTTACCAGGCGCGGGGCTTGCATTCCGAAGCGGGGGTCTGGGCCTAGTGTGACAGCGATGGCGGTCCCATCAGGATAGGTCACGTTCTGCGTGCCGTCGGGATTGCTCACGACTTCCGTGCGAGCGCCATGGCTGTCACTGTTAATCTGCCGGACCGCGCCGGTGGAGAGGCGTTCCACCTGGTAAGTTATGGTCCGGCCAAGCGCCGTGGTTAACGTCGTGGAATATCCGGTGGGGCTCTCGCTGCGCGCCAGGGTCTTCACACCGCCGGCTGGATCTTCATCCCGGATCAAGCGGCCGAGATTGTCGTAGCTATAGCGGTAGAGGCCTCCGTTCGGATCGGTCTGGGTTGCGAGGAGGCCATCGAGCGAGTAGCTGAGCTGTACGCGCGTGTTGGCCGGATTCGTAACCGTCGCCAGGTACCCATTGGCATTCAGGATAAATGCCGTGCGCTGACCTCCAGGGGCAATTATGGCAGTCGGATGGCCGCTCGGATCCCGCACTATGGTGGTGCCATTCCCATCACCGTCGGTAACCTGGAGCAACCGGCCGGCGCCGTCATAGGTAAATCCGCGGATCACTGCGCCAGTGAGGGCATTAAGTGTGTTAAGGTGACGGCCGCTGGCGTCGAAATGGTAGTATTCACTTCTGTCGTTCGACGGGAGGACAAAATCGGTCATCTTGAACCCTGCCAGGGCTGACTTTACCTGGCGGATCGCGCCACCCGTGCCACCAGAGTTTTCCGAGATGAAGAGACCCCCGTCTGGGGCGACCGCAATGGCAACTGGACTGTAGAGTACAGCCGCCGTCGCAGGGCCGCCATCGCCCACGCTATTACCATTATAAATCCCGCCGCCGGCCATGGTGGTGATGATCCCATCCGTCCCTACCCGGCGAATGCGGTTGTTGTTAGTGTCTGCGATGTAGAGGCTGCCGTCAAGGGCCACCGCAACGCCGTAAGGATACGCTAATGTCGTCGCCGTCGCAGGGCCGCCATCGCCGCTGAATCCACCGGGGCCGTTCCCGGCCACGGTGGAAATCATCCCATCCGTCCCGACGCGGCGAATGCGGTTGTTGTTAGTGTCTGCAATGTAGAGGCTGCCGTCCCGGCCCAAGGCAACACCGGAAGGAAAGTATAACCACGCCGCCGTCGCAAGGCCGCCGTCGCGCACGCTACCATTATAAATCCCGCCGCCGGCCACGGTGGTAATCATCCCATCCGTCCCTACCCGGCGAATGCGGCCATTACTTCTGTCCGCGATGTAGAGGCTTCCGTCAAGGGCCACCGCAACGCCGGAAGGATCCGCTAATGCCGCCGCCGTCGCAGGGCCGCCATCGCCGCTGAATCCATAGGTGCCGTTCCCGGCCACGGTGGTGATGATCCCATTCAGCCCGACACGGCGAATGCGGTTGTGGATAGTGTCTGCAATGTAGAGGCTGCCATCCGGACCCACGGCGACACCGCCCCCCTTGAGCGAACCATAAGTACCGCGTGTAAACGCCAATTTTGCCGCCGTCGCAGGGCCGCCATCACCGAGGTTGTCGGCTGGCGTCCCTCCCCCGGCTACGGTAGTAAGGATCCCATCCGGTCCTACACGGAAGATCCGGTTGGTATTGTTATCCACGATGTACTGACTTCCGTCCGGGCCAACCGCAATACCAAAAGGGTTAACCCCCACCTGCGTCGCAGGCTTCCCCTCGTCGACCAACGGACGGTATCCACAGTTACCACAAAGCCCGCCAGCCGCCGTAGAGATTATATATATGCCTTGCCCGCTGAACTGGCGGCCATCGCCCAAATAGAGAATCCTGACAGCCGGATCATAGGCATGATGCACGTCGAGGG
>JACQDD010000078.1 GCA_016201265.1 Terriglobales bacterium
CCCAATCAATTTAACGGTCTAGCTTGCGCCGACCAGGGGCACCCGCGGGCTGCTCTCGATGCGAACGACTTCTGGATACGGTTTTTGTGTGCGCAGCATCCAGTACAGTCGTACCGCCAACTTGCGCGCCGCGGCCACTTTGGCCACCGCTTTCGGCTTCTGGTGACAACGGTGCAAATACTCTTTGCGAAACTCGGAATCGTAACGCACCGCAATCTGTGCCGCCTCCACCAGCAACATGCGCAGCATGCGGTTGCCCTGCTTGGTGATCGCGCCCAGTTTCTGACGTCCGCCCGAGGAGTGCTCGCGCGGAATCAGACCCAGGTAGCTGGCCACTTGCTTGCCGCGCGGGAAGCGGCTTACGTCGCCCATGGTCAGCACATAGGCCAGCGCGGTGATCGGACCCACTCCCGGTTGGGTTTGCAGTAACCGCGCCATTTTGTCTCGCTGCGCTTCTGCTTTCACCGCCTGGTCCAACGGCTCGATCTGCTGGTCGAGCATGGCCATGAGTCGGAGCAAGTCGTCTCTGCGCCGACCCGCCCACGGCTTCAGTGGCAACTCGCGCAGCATCTGCGGTCCGGCCTTACTCCACAGCTTGCGCTTTCGCTGCACTCCCTTGTTCAGGCAAAGGTGTTGCAGTTCGTTCTTCACCCGGGCTCGAATGATGACCAGCTTGTAGCGGTGCAACAGCAGCTGCCGCAGGTCGCGTACCGGACTTGACGGCATCCAGATGCGTGGAAACCGCCCTTCCACCAACAGCTTCAGAATGTGGGCTGCGTCCCGCTTGTCCGTCTTCTGCTGCCGCACATAACTTGCCCGGATCTGCGCCGCATCCCCCACCCACAACTCGTGACCCAGGTCCGCCAGCAGATCCACCAGCCAGTGACAGTTGCCGGTCGCTTCCATGCCGATCAGGGCGGGTGCCGGCACTTGCCGGTAGAACCGCTCGGCGTCGCCCGCGGACTGCACCAGCTTCTGCTCGCCGGTTTCTCCCGTCTCCGTATCCAGCCAACTCACTTGTTGCCAGCTGGGATGAAAATCACATCCTATAATCATCATGCGAAGGCTCCTTCCTTCCAGAAGCCTTGGTCCTCAACCGTAGACTACCGGTTTCGGATCGAGCCTTCGCTCTTATCCAATCAGTCCAAGCTCCGCTTGGGCGGGAATTTTCGTTGGCGGTCCAGAAAATTCAAAATCCCCACCCTAACGTCGCAAAGAACGCGACGTTAGGATGGGGCACCCTCGCGATTCAAGAGAAAGCGAGCGGGCACTCAAGCACGGAACATCGCTTGAGCACTGTTCTATTTCGACGCGCTGAGAGCCTGTTCAAGCGTCAAACGAATGAAACGTTGATAGGGCAGGCCTGCGCGGGCCGCGCGCTCGCGCACGGCGTCGTAAAGCTCCTCGGACAAACGCAGATTGATGGACTTGTCTTTGCGCTTGATCTCGAAGCGCATCAACTGCGCTCCCGAAAGGTCGTATTGCGATAGGTCGGCTTTGTCGACGAAAGCCGCCGCCGCACGGTCACTCTTAAAGGTCGGGATTTTCTTTTTCATAGGCCTCGATCTCCTTCTTGTGCATATACCGGGCGCTGATGGGCCGGATCAGAAGTTCATCGCCTTTGCGCCGGAGCGTGAATATGATGAACACGCCGCGCCCCTTCTCCGTTCTTCCAATCGCGCGCAACCGCTCTTCCTGCTGCGAGTGGGCCGCGTCCGGGAGAATCGCCAGCGGACGCGCAAAAAGGCTCTCGATAGCGGCGATGGAAAGCCCATGTTTCTCGCACTTGGCTCGGTTACCCCTGTCCCAGTCGAAGCCATTCGCCTGCAAAGTCATACTAGCACGAAAGATATGCAATTGTATATACAAATGTCAATAGGGCAGGTGTTTACATCTGCAATCTGACCTCTGCAATCTACAATTGCCCTGATGCCTTTTCATTTCGAAAACAAGCCCGCCCTGATCGCCTACGTCACCTGCGGCGACCCGGACCTCGCCACCACGCGCGACATCGTCCTCGCCGCGATTGAAGCCGGCGCCGCCATCATTGAACTCGGCGTGCCCTTCAGTGACCCCCTGGCAGATGGCCCCGTGATCCAGCGCGCCAGCGAGCGAGCACTCAAGCATGGGACATCGCTCGAGCACGTCCTGAAACTGGCAGCGGAGATTCGCGAGCATTCCCAGTCGGCCGGTCTGATTGTCTTTTCGTATCTCAACCCCATCCTCCAGCTGGGGATGGAGAAGTTCTGCAAAGTCGCGCGGCACGCGGGCCTGGACGGTGCGCTGATCACCGACCTGCCGGTCGAGGAGTCGGAAGACTACCTGCGCGAGGCGCGGAAGAATGACCTCGCTACGATTTTCCTCGCCGCGCCGACCTCGACCGACGAGCGCCTGAAACGGATCGCCCAGGTTTCCACGGGATTCATTTACGCCATTTCCCGCACCGGCGTGACCGGCGCACGACAGCAGATGCCGGAAGACGCAAGCGGGCTGGTAAAACGCATCCGCCGCTTCAGCAAGCTACCGGTGGCGGTCGGCTTCGGAATCTCGACCCCCGACCAGTTCGCCTCGGTCGGGAAGTTTGCCAACGCCGCGGTAGTCGGCAGCGCCATTGTGCAGACCATCGAACGAAATCCCGGGCGCGAAGCCCCGTCTGTGGCAGAATTTGTAAAGAGTCTCGTAGTTCGTAGTTCGTAGCTCGGAGTTCGCGCTGCCGCTGCGACTTCAGAAGCAAGTTGCGAACTACGAACTCCGGTTTTTATGGATATTTCCGACTGGCGCAAGAAAATCGACGACCTTGACTGCAAGCTGGTGGAGCTACTGAACCAACGCGCTCGCGCTGCGATTGAAATCGGGCGGCTGAAGCGCAATACCGATCTGCCCATATACGAGCCGGAACGTGAGCGGGAAGTCATTGCCAATGCACAGCGCTCGAACCAGGGCCCGTTGGCCGTCCGCGATATGGCGCAAATCTTCGAGCGCATCATGGACGTGATGCGCAGCATCCAAAAACACGAGATCGTTCCGGACTCCGTGCCTCCGTCCCGCGGCACGGAGATTGATTCGAAATTCGAGGATTAGGATCGGCAGCGCAGGCCGAGGGCGCGATTCCTCACCTGTTCCGGCCGTACAAAGGCGAACGCACTCATGATTGTCGCAATGCAAGAATCGTCCACCGAAGATCAGATCCAGCATGTGATCGATCAACTGGTCCGCATGGGCTTTGAAGTGCACCGCTCCACCGGCGCGCGCCAGACTGTGCTCGGTGGAGTCGGAGCGCCACATGATTTCGACACCCGCGAAGTCGAAATGATGCCCGGGGTGCAGGAAGTCCACCGCATCACCGCGCCCTACAAGCTGGCCGGACGCAATTTTCGACCCGAAGGCACTGTCGTAAAGTTCACCAACGGACTGGAGATCGGCGGGAAAAAGGTCGTCGTCATGGCCGGACCATGTTCGGTGGAATCCCGCGAGCAAATGTTTGCCGTTTCTGAACTGATCGCAAAAGCCGGCGCCCGCGTTCTGCGCGGCGGCGCGTTCAAACCGCGTTCCTCGCCATATTCGTTTCAGGGGCTGGGCGTAGACGGGCTGAAACTGCTGCGCGAAGCTGGCGACCATTTCAAGCTGCTGGTGATCAGCGAAGTCATGGAAATCTCGCAGATCCCACTCATGATGCCCTACGTGGATATCTTCCAGGTGGGCGCGCGCAACATGCAAAATTTCAACCTGCTGCGCGAACTGGGCAAGGTCCGCAAGCCGTTACTCCTGAAGCGCGGCATCGCGGCGACTCTCGAAGAACTGCTGTTGTCGGCCGAGTACCTGCTCTCTGGCGGCAACTACGAAATCATTCTCTGTGAGCGCGGCATTCGCACCTTCGAGACCTACACCCGCAATACCATGGATATCTCCGCGATTCCGATCATCCACAAGCTGTCGCACCTGCCCATGACCGCGGACCCGTCCCACGGCACCGGACGTCGCGACAAAGTTGCCCCCATGGCACGCGCGTCGGTCGCGGCCGGAGCCGATGCCCTCCTGATCGAGGTCCATCACCAGCCGGAGAAGGCGTTGTCCGATGGCGCGCAGTCCCTTTATCCCGAGCAGTTCGCGAAACTGATGGATGAACTCCGCATGATCGCGCCTGCGGTCGGACGTGAGATCGCGTAAACTGCTTTTCAACCGGATCCGGTCCGAGAGGTTTGGGAAGGGCACGGCGTCAGCCGTGCCGCTCAAGGCGCTCAGGTACGCGGGCTTCAGCTCCTGGGGGATTCGGCAGTTGCGCTCATGGTCTTCAAGCAAGTCACGATAGTCGGTACGGGCCTGATCGGCGGCTCGCTCGGTCTCGCTCTCAAGAAGCGCCGTCTCGCGGGACGCATTGTGGGCTGTGATCGCGCGCCAGTCCTCGAGCGCGCTCGCGATCGCGGCGCCATCGACGCCGGAACCATCAGCCCTGCCGATGCGGTGCGCGGCAGCGATCTGGTGGTGCTCGCGACGCCGGTGCTGGCGATCCTGGACCAGATCGACCGCCTCGGTCCGGCGCTTCCCCCGCGCACGCTCGTGACCGATGTCGGCAGCACGAAAGCGGAAGTCGCGAAGCGGGCCGTCAAGTCGTTTGGGCGAACGGCTGGGCAGCGCTTCCTCGCGGGACATCCGATGGCGGGCAAGGAACAGGCGGGCGTCGATTACGCCGACGCCGATTTGTTCGAGGGCGCAGCCTGGCTGTTCACGCCGTTGCCGCGGCAGAACGTTCATGCTGGATTGTGTGCAGAGTTTCTCCATTGCGTGGAAAAGCTGGGCGCGAAAGTCGCGATACTCGACCCTGCGGATCACGACCGCTTCTGCGCCTGGATCAGCCATCTGCCGCAGATGGTCTCGACCGCGCTGGCCGCAACGCTGGTGGACGAATTCGGCGAAGACGCGCCCTTGCTCGATATCGGCGGGCGCGCGTTGCGCGAGTTGACCCGCATCTCAGGCAGTCCGTATTCGATGTGGCGCGATATTGCGATCACTAACCGCGACAACCTCGGCCGCGCGCTGCTGAAGCTGGAACAGCGGCTGGCTCATATCCGGGAAAACCTTGACACCAAGCAACTCGCCGAAGAGTTTGAGCGCGCGCACCAGCTGCGCAAGACAAAGCCTTCCCTGCAGCGGATTCCGAAATCGCGGAAATAGAACATCCACCACTAGGCACAGAGACACAGAGGAAAGAAATTCTTCATTTCTCTGTGTCTCCGTGGTGAAAACTCTTGTGCCACTTTTCTTAACGGCCGATGTTCCTCTCTCACTGGATCGTGAAATTTCCGATAGAATTCTCCTGCTATGAACAAGGTCGTAGCGAACGCCGAAGAGGCGATTCAGGACGTGTTTGACGGGGCCACCATCATGGTTGGCGGGTTCGGCTTGTGCGGGATGCCGGAGAACCTGATCCGGGCGCTGGCCCGCAAGGGCACGAAGAACCTGACCACCATCAGCAACAACGCCGGCGTTGATGGCTTCGGCATGGGACTGCTGCTGGCAAACGGCCAGATTCGCCGCCACATCGGAACCTACGTCGGCGAGAACAAACTGCTCGAGCAGATGGTGCTGAATGGAACCGTGCAACTCGATCTCGTTCCGCAGGGAACTTTCTCGGAACGCATGCGCGCGGCCGGCGCGGGAATTCCGGCCTTCTTCACCCCAACGGGCGTCGGCACGGTTGTCGCAGAGGGCAAAGAAGCGCGCGAATTCGACGGACGCATGTACATCATGGAGCGCGCGCTGAAAGCCGACTTCGCCTTCATCAAAGCATGGAAGGGCGACAAGTGGGGAAACCTCACCTATCGCAAGACCGCGCGCAACTTCAATCCCATGATGGCGACCGCGGCCAAGGTTACGATCGCCGAAGTCGAGCATCTGGTCGAACCCGGGGAACTCGATCCTGATATGGTTCATACGCCAAGCGTGTTCGTGAAACGTATCTTCCAGGGCGCTGTGTTCGAGAAGCGAATAGAAAAACGGACGGTGAGAAAAGCCGTGGTTAGTGGTTAGTGGTTAGTGGTTAGTGGTTAGTGAACCATCAGGCAGCGACACCAAGAATCCCTGAGAGCTGAGACCTGAGACCTCGATATGCCGACCGAAGCCAAACCTTCCAAAGACATCGACAAACGCGAACGCATCGTGAAGCGCATCGCCTGCGAGTTGCGCGACGGGTTCTATGTGAACCTTGGCATCGGGCTGCCGACCCTCATTGCCAACTACGTGCCCCCCGGCATGGATGTCATCCTGCAGAGCGAGAACGGAATGCTGGGGATCGGACCGTATCCCGTCGAGGGCCAGGAAGACGCCGACTTGATCAACGCTGGCAAAGAAACGGTCAGCGAACTTCCCGGCACTGCGTACTTCTCCAGCGCCGATTCTTTTGCGATGATCCGCGGTGGGCACGTTGACCTGAGCGTGCTGGGCGCGATGGAAGTGGACGAGCAAGGCAATCTCGCCAACTGGATGATCCCCGGCAAGATGGTCAAAGGCATGGGGGGGGCGATGGACCTGGTTGCCGGAGCGCGGCGCGTCATCATCGCGATGGAGCACACGACCAAAGAAGGCCAGTCGAAAATTCTCAAGAAGTGCACGCTGCCCCTGACGGGCGTGAAGGTGGTGGACACGATCGTCACCGAGATGGCCTACATCCGGGTGACTCCGGAAGGCCTGGTGCTCGAAGAAGTCGCTCCCGGGCTGACGCCCGACGATGTGCAGCGCGCCACCGAACCCCAGTTGCGCATCAGTCCCAACCTGACAACCATGCAGGGTTAAGGCCCTATTGACTGTTCGATAACCCCGGGGGTACCCCCCTCCCCCCTGGTCTTGTGGAATCAAAGATTTAGACCGTGATCGAGATGCAAGATATAGATTTCAAAGACTTTACAGGCAAAAGCTAGAGCGCAAAGGAGTTAG
>JACQDD010000082.1 GCA_016201265.1 Terriglobales bacterium
AAGAGCGTCTTTGGGCTGGGCGTGCCCATGCTGGGAATTTGTTACGGATTGCAGTTCATGGTGTACGCGCTGGGTGGAAAAGTGCGTCCGGCGGAGAAACGCGAGTACGGACATGCGACGGTCGAGCGGGTCGCCGAGTCCCGGTTGTTCGAGGGTCTGCCGAAAGTGCTCTCGGTGTGGATGTCTCACGGCGACTCGGCGGAAGAGCTGCCGCCCGGCTTCCATCTGACGGCAAAGACGGCGAGCGCCGTGGCGGCGGTTGAGAATCCCGAGCGGAAGATGTGGGCGGTGCAGTTCCATCCGGAGGTGCATCACACGCCGCTGGGGGCGGACATCCTGCGCAATTTTGCTTTGAAGATTTGCGGGGCGTCGCCGACGTGGACGGGACAGCACTTCATTGATGCGACCGTCGCGCAGGTGAAGCAGCAAGTGGGGAGCGGGCGGGCGATCTGCGCTCTTTCGGGCGGAGTGGATTCTTCGGTGGCGGCGGTGCTGGTGGATCGGGCCATGCGAGACGCCTCCGGCAAATCGCGGCTGACGTGCGTGTTCGTCAATAACGGAGTGCTGCGCAAGAACGAGTTCGAAAAAGTGCAGCAGAACCTGCGCGACAAGCTTGGGCTGCATATCGTAGCGGTGGATGCGACCGAGCGCTTCATGAAGAGGCTGGCGGGCGTGACCGATCCAGAGCGAAAGCGGAAGATCATCGGCAACGAGTTCATCGCCGTTTTCGACGACGAAGCGCACCGCATCGAGAAAGCAGAAGGCAAGGTCGAATGGCTGGTGCAGGGGACGCTCTATCCGGACGTGATCGAGTCGCGCTCGGTGCGCGGGCCGTCGGAGGTCATCAAGTCGCATCACAACGTCGGCGGGTTGCCGGAGACGATGAAGCTCAAACTGATCGAGCCGCTGAAAGACTTATTTAAGGATGAGGTGCGGCGGATCGGGCGCGATCTTGCGATGCCCGAGGACATCCTGCAACGGCAACCGTTTCCGGGGCCGGGGCTGGCGGTACGCATTCTGGGCGAAGTCACGAAAGAACGCGCCGACCTGCTGCGCGAGTGCGACGAGATTGTGGTTGGCGAGATCAAAAAGGCCGGGTTGTATCAGAAAATCTGGCAGTCGTTCGCGGTGCTGCTGCCGGTGATGTCGGTCGGCGTAATGGGCGATCAGCGGACTTACGCTTACACTTGCGCGGTCCGGGCGGTGCACTCGGAAGACGGCATGACCGCCGACTGGGTGCCGCTGCCGTATGAGGTGCTGAAGACGATTTCGAACCGGATCGTGAATGAAGTGCGCGGGGTGAACCGGGTGGTGTACGACATCACGTCGAAGCCGCCGGGGACGATTGAGTGGGAATGATGGGCAGCGGCTAGGGGTCAGATTGATGTACGCGCTCACGCACCAGCTTCCGACATTCATCCCATTGGTCGGTCTTGAATGCCCTTTCGGGAAAGATGAGCATTGTGTTTCTTGACACCAATCCTACGGCCGTCCTCCCTTCGACCGACTGAGAAATACCATCCCAAGTTATCAACTCTCCGGGTACAGCCCGCGTGTGCATCAGGATGCCATTGCTGTCTACAAAGACGTCCACCTCAGGCCACATCTCTACGGCCTGCGAATACCGCTGCCGCGCGTCTCGTTTAGGACTGAATGTTCCCCACCAAAGAAGGCCAAATCCCGCCGGGGAGAGGCTCAACAGAAATAGTTCGGGGTGCAAGAAGCTGCGGGCGGCAAGAAAGGGAGCGACGAGGAACAGTGTGCCAGCAAGAATGGCCTCTCGCCGAGTCCGACGCGCACCAGGTACTGCCCTGTCGGCCGCATCATAGACATCTTCAATATCTTCTAAGAGATACGAATATCGGACCCTCATTAGCTCGGCCACAGCAAATCCATGCTATGCGTTGGCCATGCTTCGCTCCAAGTTACTTTCGCGCATTACGAACGACGGAATATTCACGCGTGCACCACCTGCAACCGCAGCACCTTTTCGAATGGATCGAAGTCGCGGTCGCGGTGCAGAAGTTCATTTCCAGTGAGCAGACAGAACGTCGCAATCCAGCAGTCAATTGTCTTGCGGACGGTGTAGCCCGACTGCCGCAGAGCGCGGTAATTCTCCGCGGCTGCGACGGCCATGCCCACACCGCCAGTCGGGAATATGTGAAACGTTAAAAGCTCTTCTCGCACCCGTTTGAACTCGGCCGAGTCGCGAATCCCCTGCAATACCTCGCAGAGGATTAAATCGGTGAGACCCAAGCGCTGCCTTGTTGCTTCGCGATCAAGCCATGCGGCTTCCGGGTTGATTGTGCCCGCGAAGTAATCGATCCAAACGGTGGTATCAACAATGACCATCTAGCTCATTCGGCAACACGGCCCAAGCGAGACTCATCGAGATTCCCTTCCCAGTTCACCTTGCCTCGAAGCTTCCGGATTCCACCCTGTAGGCGCGTTTGGATGAACAAGCGGAGAGCGGCCTCTACGGTCGCCTTCTTCGTCCGGGTGCCACCATGCCGCATGGCCTGCCGCATCAAGCCGTCGTCGATGTCAATATTTGTTCGCATAGTGCAACTCTTCCTATGTGTAATATTCTCATATTTGTGTGTATTAACTCAAGTTCTTGTCTGGCCTGCGTCTTCGATTGAAGAGCGGGTGCCTTACGAACTACCATATCCTCATGCCGGTCGACACTGAGACTCAGCAGTCCGCCTCCACCCGCATCCGCGCTCCCCGAGGCACCACGCTTTCCTGCAAAGGTTGGCAGCAGGAAGCGGCCATGCGCATGCTCATGAACAATCTTGACGAGGAAGTGGCGGAGCGGCCGCAGGACCTGGTCGTTTATGGCGGGACGGGCAAGGCGGCGCGCAACTGGGATTGCTATCACGCCATCGTCAACTCGCTGAAGAATCTCGAGGGCGACGAGACTTTGCTGGTGCAGTCGGGCAAGCCGGTCGGCGTTTTCAAGACCCACGATTACGCGCCGCGGGTGCTGATTGCGAATTCGAATCTGGTCGGCCATTTTTCCAACTGGGAGAAGTTCAACGAACTCGAGCGCGCCGGGCTGATGATGTATGGGCAGATGACGGCGGGGTCGTGGATTTATATCGGGTCGCAGGGGATTGTGCAGGGGACGTACGAGACGTTTGCGGCGGCAGGCGCGAAGCATTTTGGCGGCGATCTGAGCGGGAAGCTGATTGTTTCGGGCGGCATGGGCGGCATGGGTGGCGCGCAGCCGCTGGCGGCGACAATGAATGGCGCGGCGTTTCTGGGGATTGACGTTGATCCGGAGCGGATCAAGAAGCGGCTCAAGACGGGCTATTGCGATTTTCTGGTCACGACGCTCGACGAGGCGCTGCGGATTCTGAAGAATGCGGTGCGCAAGAAAGAAAATATTTCGGTCGGGCTGGTGGGGAATTGCGCGGACGTGATTCCTGAGTTGGCCGAGCGTGGCGTGGTGCCGGATATTTTGACGGACCAGACTTCGGCGCATGATCCGCTGAATGGGTATGTACCGAACGGGATGACGTTCGAAGAGGCGCGCGAACTGCGCAAGCGCGATCCGCAGGCGTACCAGGAGCGGTCGCTGGATGCGATGGCGCGCCACGTCGAAGGCATACTGCGGTTGCAAAAGATGGGCGCGGTCACGTTCGACTACGGCAACAATATCCGGACGTTTGCATTTCAGCGTGGCGTGAAGAACGCGTACGATTTTCCGGGATTCGTGCCGGAGTATATTCGTCCGCTGTTTTGCGAGGGGCGCGGGCCGTTCCGCTGGGCGGCGCTTTCGGGCGAGGCTTCGGACATTGCCATTACGGACGATCTTGTCTTGGAGTTGTTCCCCGAGAATCGCAGCTTGCGGCGCTGGATTGATCTGGCGCGCAAGCGGATCAAGTTCCAGGGTCTCCCGGCGCGCATCTGCTGGCTGGGGTATGGCGAGCGCGCGCAGTTTGGGCTGGCCATCAACGATCTGGTGAAGAAGGGCACGATTAAGGCTCCGGTTGTCATTGGCCGCGATCATCTTGACTGCGGGTCGGTTGCTTCTCCGTTCCGCGAAACCGAGAGCATGAAGGATGGCACGGACGCGGTCGCCGACTGGCCGCTGCTGAATGCTTTGATTAACACTGCGGCGGGGGCGTCTTGGGTGTCGATCCACAACGGAGGCGGTGTTGGGATTGGCTACTCGCTGCACGCGGGGCAGGTCACGGTCGCCGACGGCACCGACATGATGGCGAAACGGATCGAGCGCGTGTTGACCACCGATCCGGGGATGGGCGTGATTCGGCACGTGGACGCGGGATATGACGAGGCAAAAGAGTTCGCTGCGAGGAAGAACGTGCGCATTCCGATGGCGAGATCATGAAAGCTCACCACAGAGGCACAGAGGCACAGAGACAATCTGGTTGGATTCGTGCCGGGAGCAGCAATGCCTAAGCTCGCCGGCCTGCTGCTGGTCAACATCGGCCAACTTCTTACACTGCGCGCGCCGGTGACCGGGCTGCGGCGGAGTGCTTCCTTGTCGGAAATCGGAATCATTGAGGACGCCGCCGTCCTCTGTGTCGGCGGCAAGATTGTTTCTCTTGGGACCACGAAAGAAGCGCTCCGCGATCCGTGGCTGAAGAAGAATCGCAAGAAGATCACTGAGATTGATTGTGGTGGGCGCGTGGTGCTGCCGGGGTTTGTGGATTCGCATACGCATCCGGTGTTTACGCAGCCGCGGCTGGTGGATTTTGAGAAGCGCATCGCTGGGGCGGGCTACGAAGAGATTGCCGAGGCGGGCGGCGGGATTCGGTCGAGTATTGACGGGGTGCGCAGGGCCAGCAAAGCTGCGCTCGCGGGAAAAGTGCTGGGGGCGCTGCGCGATCTGGCGAAGCACGGGACGACGACGGTGGAGGCGAAGTCCGGCTACGGGCTCAGTCTCGAATCGGAGTTGAAGTCTCTGGAAGCGATCCGTGCGGCGGCGAAACAGTGGCCGGGAACGGTGGTTCCGACCTTCCTGGGAGCGCACGTCGTTCCTCCCGAGTATCGTGGGCGCTCACGAGAATATGTAGAGATCGTCTGTAAAGAGATGATGCCGGCGGTGGCGAAGGGCAAACTGGCCGGCTTCGTCGATGTGTTCTGCGACCGCGGGGCATTCAGCGCGGAAGAGACCGCCCACATTTTCGGCGCAGCCGCGGAGAGCGGACTCGGCATCCGCGCGCACATGGGCCAACTGAGTGAAACTCGGATTGAGCCGTTTCTTCAGTTTCGCCCGACTTCGCTTGACCACATGGATAACGTGAACGAAGCCGACCTGCCTGCGCTGGCGGCGAGCGACACGGTCGCGACTCTGGTTCCGGGCGCAAATTATTTTCTGGGATTGAGCCAGTATCCGGATGCGCGGCGGCTGATTGCGGCGGGCGTGGCGGTGGCGCTGGCTACGGACTACAACCCGGGGACGTCGCCGACGATCAGCATGCCGATGGCGATGTCGCTGGCATGTACGCACATGAAGATGTCGCCGGCGGAGGCGATTGCGGCGGCGACGATCAACGGGGCTTGGGCGCTTCGTCTTGCGGATCGCAAGGGCAGCGTGGAACCGGGGAAGGATGCCGACCTGGCGGTGTTCGACGTGGAAGACTACCGAGAGATCCCGTACTGGTTCGGGGTGAACCGGTGCGTGCAGACGATTATCGGTGGAGTGGCCGGCTGCTAGTGCAGGTCCGAAGGAACCGAGCCGCGTCTCGTCTCGTATTATCGAAAGCCCACGCAGGGACCGCAGTTAGCGCGGTGGCTGAACGACCACGAGGTGCGGGTGGGGCAGTAAGGGCAAAAGCATCAACGCAGAGAACGCAAAGGCATCGCAAAAGGACGCTGAGAAATTCCCGGCTCATTTCTTGAACTGTCAATCAAACTGCCCTTGCTGCCGGAACCACCCGATTGAGCGAAGGGGGCGCGGGTTGCTATAATTCAGGAGTTCCGCACGGTCCCCGCGCATCGGCTGTCTCGCTTTTGAGCAATCCGCGCAGTGACAGCAAACGGGGCACGACCGCCCAGGTCAGCCAAGGACTGGTTGGCGGTCGCGGTGCGTATCCGAAGTGGCCAGGTAGCTCAGGTGGTAGAGCGCAGCCCTGAAAAGGCTGGCGTCGGCGGTTCAACTCCGTCCCTGGCCACCATCAAATCAACAACTTGCGACGGTATTCCGGGGATGGTTTTGGTGTCAATTGGTGCCAGAACTCCCAACCGCTCCACTCCGCGCTGTTGGCTTTCTTACTAGAACTAGGCATCGCCTTGGCCTTGGGAAGGCGCGCAGTAGTTATCAGCGGTCGGGAAAATATCTTCCACTACCTGCCTGAAGTGATGGCCTTCCCCTCTGGTCAGACGCAGATCCCGCCATCCTCACCAGCGCAATCCGAGGGTCACCGGAAAAACCGAGGTACGGCCGTCGCTGGTGTTGGCATGGTGGTAACGGCCTTCGGCATAAACTTTGGTCCTCTTACTGAGGCGATAGGTGATGCCGCCGCCAAAGTTGTAGCCGCCGGCGCTGACGGTATTGGAAGAGAGAGTTTGCGTGGTGGCGACCACGCCGCTGGTGCAGACTACGCCCCACAATTTCCAGGCGGGTTGGCAGACGGTGCCCGGGACTAAAACCTGGCTGCGGGCTTCGACGGTACGCTGATACCATCCGGCGCCGCCAATCGCATAGACTCCCAACTTGCCCTGGAGAGGAAAGTTGAGGAAGGCGTTGAGGGTGGCGGAGTGCAGATGTCCGATGGCGTCGGGAAGGCTTTGCTGGAGTTTGACGCCGTCTTTGAAGGAGAGGTTGTAATACATGTACTCGGCCTTGAGACCGAAGCGGCGGCTGAAATTCACTCCCCCGCCGGCCACTCCGTGATAGGACTTGTCGGTGAACTTGCCGACATCGCCGAGCGCACCGCCAAGTCCGCCTCCGGCATTGAAGTTGAAGCGGTTGAAATTCTGGGCGGTTTGGGCGGAGGCGGCGATTCCAAGTCCGCAAAAGGCAAGTAGGAACAGTATTCGCTTACGCAATCTCGGTCTCCTGGTTCGGTTCGCGGTGGTTTCTCTAATTATCTCTTTTCCCGGCGGGAAGCGCTCGGGGGAAAGGAAAAATCTCGCCTTCCAACAGGGCTCAGTTGCGCGCCGCTGAAGAATGAGGTGAGCCGCGCAGTTTCTTGAAAAAAACCGGCCAATAGTTGCGGAGAATGTTGCCGCCGGCGCGGCTGGCCAGATCGAATCCATAGCGCCTGAAGGTCTGGCCCGCGGTGCGATCCTGTTCCGGCCAGTAGGCGTTGGCGAGGCCCTCCGCCATAAGAGGTCCGAGTAGGCCGGACCAGTTGGCGACGTCGTGTCCATCGTCATTGCGCGTGACCACCAGCCGCTCGAGCGAGTACTTCACGCTGCCGCCAAAAGTGGGTTCGGCCTGCGGGAAGAAGCGCGGGTCCTGGCGCAGCATCGAGGCCAACAAGAACGTTCCGAAGAATTCGCTCGAGGCCCTGCGCGCCATGGAGGCGCCAAACCGCTTGGCATAGCCTTCTCCACCTTGCCCGTAGCCGCGAGGCGAATTGTCGGCCTGGGCGATTCCGGCGCTGAGAGCGGAGTCCGCCAGAGCAGAGAGCGAGGCGCTGTCGTCTACGAAGAGCTTGAATTTCCCTCCCGCCGAGAGCGGGCCCTCGGTGGTGGCAATATCGGGAAAGAAGATCGACTTCCGGTTCAGGGTGGAAAAGAAGCCAGCGGGTGGCTTCCGCCGCGACGGAGTGGCGGAAGGAGCGTCGGGATAGTTCTGCCCCGATGCCGGTGGCTGGGCCCAGACTGTAGCCGCGCAGCATAAGGCCATCGCGGCGCGAAGGAGAAAGGCACGCCACAGCCGAGGCAGCCGGAGGGACCGCAGGAAACATGCGGCGGTGGGCATGGGCCGGCATTCGCAGCCGGCGGTCGTGTTCTTGGCCTGGGAGGTGGCGCTTTGGCTCCAATGCATCGGAACAGGCTAGCGAATGGCTGCCCGCGAAGCAAATACTCTTTCTGGGGCTCATTTTGGGAGGTCCTGCTGCAAGCGGACAATGCTGTTCTGGCCGGTTCGGATGCTGACTCTATCGGGTTTTAGCCGCGGGGGCAGGATGACTCGCAGGCGGACTGACAAGGCCAGATCCAGATGGCCGGGGAGCGGCCTACTTCTGTTGCAGCGACTCCAGGTACTTCACGAGATTGTTGATCCGGAGCTGGGCGCTGTCCTTGCGTCCCTGCGCCATCGAGCGGAATACGGGTCCCCACACGGGCATTTCCCTGGAACCGTGGGCCGCCTTGTCAAACTCACCGTCGATCAGTTCCGCTAGGCGCATCGCCGGGAAGACCCCATTGTTCTTCTTTGCCAGCTGCGTGAGATCGGGGGGCCAAGCCTTGAGCTGCGGGGAAAACGGGCCGCCGCCTTTCGCTTCCGGCCCATGGCACAGCGCGCAGTAGGAGGTGTAGAGATGCTTCCCCGACATGGGCTCAATCTTTCCGGAAGCGCTGCTCTTTCGAATGGTGGTGTCTTGCTGGGCGACAGCTACCGCAGCGAACAGCAGGATGACCACTACGCCTGTGAGTGTCCGACGCATCGCAATCTCCTCCGGGCCCAAGCCGCCGGCCCCTTGAGCTGGGCTTCCGTTTCGTGTTGGCATCAGGAAATATCCCCGCCCCGAGCGAGCAGGTACTCCACCAGTTCGCCCGGGGTCAGGCCCGATTTTAGCAGCAGGATCATGTGATCGGCGCTGACTCCGACTCGCGCCCCCAACAAGACAATCTTGGCGACCGCCCGCTCCAATACCTCTCGCTGCGTACACGTAAGCGAATCGGTCAGCTCCGGACCACCACTCGTGACTGGATAGGCTTCTCCCATCTGCATGCTCCACATCACTATTGCGCAGCGCTGGCGAGATTCCAGCGGGCCACGTTCTTCCCGGCGCATGGAACCGGGGCCATCACTGCTTTGTCTTTATAATCAGCCGGGGCCGCAGAACCGGCTGTGACGTTGCTTACCAACGTTTGTGATTAAACCGTCGGTCCACCCCCGGACTGGAACTGGGTACCAACAGTGGGAACCCGCGTCCACCGCTCACGAGGAGAAAGCAGGTTCGTCTAAGAGTGCAGGCCCGGCCGGAATACTGCGTGCGCACCAAAACAAAAGCCCGATGGCTGCTATTGCCGCTGGTGTACCCTTCCGTAATCCCATTCAGGTAGTTCGTCTTCGAGGTCCGGTTGCCGGCAAAATCGTAGCCGTAGCTGGCCCCGTCGAGCGTGGTCGAGCCTGCCTGATGCAGCACGCTCAGCAGCCGCGACACCGAGTCGTAGCTGTAATTGGTATTGATGCCGTTGGGCCGAGTCAGCTGCGTCCTCCGGCTCAGCGCGTCATAGCCGAAACCGAACTGCCCGGTCAGAGAATTGGTCAGCGTCGCCAGCCGGTTCAGCGTGTCGTAGTTGTAGGTGTTCGTCGACCCGTCGGGCGCGGTCAGCGACGTGCGGTTTGACGCCGCGTCGTACGTGTAACCGTTCTGGAAGTTGAAGCCCGGCAGGAACGTGTACCGCGTGGTCGTGCCGATCAGG